>CAZDIS010000009.1:0-32494 GCA_964505585.1 uncultured Pelolinea sp.
GGTGGGTAGTTTGCCTGCCTCGTCGATCATTGAGAACAATTCAGCATTGTCCAGGGTATGATCAGTGCCGGTTTCTTCATCCCCCATGTGGATGGAGATTGGTACCTGTAAAATGCCGTACGGTGCGGCCATTTTTTCTGGAAGGCTGGAATCTGTGTCGGTAATAATTGAAATTTTTGGCATAATAAATCCTTTCAATGATTGAATAATGTTTTTATATTAGCATAAATTTGTGTAAGAATAAAAATTGGCAAAATAGCAATATAATGAGTTGGAAAGAGTGAGGTGAGTAGTATGAAAAAGAACCTTCTTTTAATATTTGCGTTATGTGTTGTGCTGGTCATCTTTGGTATGGTTTTATCGGCCAATTTACGCAATATGACCCAAAAAGCGCTCGCGCCGATAACGGATTCCACAAATTCCATGAAGACCCAGGTAGCAAAAGCGCTTAATCCAACCCCAACCATCATTCCGGATCCGGTGACGATTATCAATGAAGTGCGTGGATTAGCCCGCCTTGAAACGATCCAGTACTCGGTAGAGAAGATCATCACGGCAGATTCGGGCCAGGAAGTGCTTACCAAGTTATTTGGTGACCGTTTGCTTTTTGTCGCACATGGGGTTGTGATCGCGGGCGTTGATCTCAATAAGATGACAGTTGAGGATCTGCAATTGCGAAACGGGGTTCTGACCGTGTCACTGCCAGATGCGGAAGTCTTTATCGCGACACTCGATAATGAAAAGTCGTATGTTTACGATCGGCAGACTGGCATTTTCACCAGGGGCGAGCAGGACCTTGAAACTTTGGCACGTCAGGCAGCCGAAGAAGAGATCCTTAAAGCTGCTCAAGAGGACGGGATATTGTCCCAGGCACGCTTGAACGGCGAGGTCTATTTGGAAAGCCTGTTTGAATCCTTAGGGTATGATGAAGTGGTATTCGAATAAGCTGTTTATTCGAATTTAAAAAATTTGAGGATTTTGTAAAATGGATGCGCGCGATGCCCATCGCTATTTCTCGAAATCGTGTTTTAATGATGCCTGGAATTTGATGGCGAAAAAAGATTGGTCGCAGGCAGATCTGGATACGATGATGCATCTGGCGCATGCATCGGTTTTCCATTGGTCGCGCCGCGCAGATTGTACCGACCAGAATTTATCTATTGGCTATTGGCAGCTTTCACGCGTTTACGCTTTGGCGGGGATGGGGGAGAGCGCGCTTCATTTTGGAAATACCTGCCTTAGTTACAGCCAACAGTATGGTGTTGCGCCGGCCTATCTTGGATATGCGTATGAAGCCCTTGCGCGGGCGAACAGCGTGATCAAGAATGTAGAACAAGCCGAATACTATCAACAGCTTGCGCGTGAATTAGCGATCACGCTCCCTGAAGCGGATAAGGTCCAACTCCTTGCTGACCTGGATGATCTTAATTAGTCCGTATATACAAAGAAAATTTTTACTCTGCTAAAACAATCTCGATTGGTTCTCCGTTTTTGACGGACTTAAAAACCCCGCTATCACCTATGACCTTGCCAATGACATTGACCGCGCTGGCAGCTGCTGGTTTATTTCCACGGCTCGCGGGTGTGCTTCCAAAAAAGATACAAAAACTATTTCCGGGCGGCCAATATGCCAGATCACCGTTTTCAACCTCGATTTGGGATTTTTCTTCAGCCGCGCTGACCTTTATTGGAAAATAGATCTCATCGCCCCACCGTTGTGCCGCTGCGGAAATCGGTAATGCGTCGATCACTTTTCTAGCAGTCCGCGGATTTTTACTATCGTCGATTTCTGCGGGCACCCATTCGCTGCTTTCGGTATAGATCTTGACTTTCGTTCTCATGCTTTCTCCCATCAATTGATCGGAAAGCCATGCAAAATTGATGTGTGGCTTTCAAAATCGAGTGATTACCGTCGCTGCCGGCTGTACGCACCGCCCCCATACAGGCTTAGGTCGATGATCAACGCCAAAGCGAGCCACACCCAATTTAAGCCGATCGGGCCGCTAGGTCCTCGAGTATAGGTGAAGGTGTAGGTCAGGGTGGTGACTGGCAGGAAAATTGTCCCGAGAATAGGGATCAATAGGGAGTTGTAAACTACACCAAATCGGGTGGGATTCAGGAAATACCAGACCACTAATCCAGCGCGGGGGCCAATAAATAAAATTGAACTAAGAACACAGCACATAATATTTCCTCCTTATTTGTATTATGTATTTTCTCTATATTATATATACGCAGATGATGCAGGCGCAGTTGCGCTTCGTTTTTGGTAAGATTAGTATATTTATTAGAGGTGGATGATTTGACGCTTGAAATTGGCTTGGTGATCGGGATCGTCTCTCTTGTGGCTGTCCTTTTTGCTACGGATCGGTTTTCTCCGGATGTTCTCGCGCTGGGTGTCTTGGCATTGCTGGTGCTGAGTGGGCTGCTTCCGATCGATCGTGCGCTCGATGGAATTGGCAGTGAAGCTTTTTTGCTAATTCTGGGATTACTGGTGATGACGGCAGCACTTGAAAAAACCGGTCTGGTTGACCTGCTTGCATCATGGGTCCAGAAAAAGGTGCAGGGTAACGGCGTTCGTTTTCAGGTGCTAATTATCCTGGCAGCCGGTTTGATGAGCACATTCCTGAGTAATACAGGGTCGACAGCTTTTCTGCTGCCGATGGTGATTAGTGTCGCGCGCACCATGGATGTGGCACGGTCAAAGATACTTATGCCGCTGGCTTTCGCCAGCATCCTTTCAAGCTCAGTCACCCTGGTTTCAACGACAACCAACATTGTCGTCAGCGGTATTATGGAAGGTGAAGGTCTGGCTTCGCTGGGTATGTTCGAGCTTTCTCCTGTTGGTGTTCCCATCCTTGTTGTCGGTATCCTTTATCTGATTATCCTTGGTCCGAAGATCATTCCTGACCGCCCTTATGACGAGCCATTTTCCGTTGACACAAGTGTCCGAAATTACTTAACAGAAATAGTGATTCCAGAGCATTCCCAATACGCGGGCAAGACCGTAGCAGATGCCGCCTTTGGCCGCGACCTTGACCTGACTATCCTCAGAGTTGCCAAGAACAATCGCACTTTTCTTGTGCCCTCTGGTGATACGCTTTTAGAGCCGGGTGATATTCTGCTGGTTGAATGCGATCGGGATGGGTTGCTGAAGTTAGGGGAGGAATCCGGGCTGGAATTAAAACCGAAAAATGATATTGCCGGCAGCGACCTGAAATCTGACAGGGTCAGCTTATTTGAGGTGATATTGTTGCCCCGCTCGCGTTTGGTCGGAAAGACCTTAAAGGAACTGGATTTCCGCCGGACCAGCGGCTTGCAGGTGCTTGGCATCAGCCGCAGTGGGCGTACGATCCGTAGAAAAATAAGTGAGGTGCGTTTAGCGGTGGGCGATCAGCTCTTGATGCATGGCAGTCGCATCAGCGCTTCATCGTTAGACCGTAGCGGTACCTTTCGCCTCTTGCACACATTACGGCTGGAGCAATTTGACAGGCGTAGCGCAATGATCACGATCACTGCATTTTTTCTGGTATTGGGTTTGGCTGCGTTGAATATCATGCCTGCGCCGCTGGCCGCGTTGATCGGCATGCTCATTGTCTTTCTGGCCAAATGTATTTCACCGGAGGAAGCATACCAGATGGTGAATTGGAAAGTGCTCTTTGTTATCGGCGGCATGTTAGCCTTGGGTATTGCAGTGCAGGATAGCGGTGCAGCAGCCTTCCTCGCTGACAGTATCGTTTCGATCACGCATGGCATGAATGTGTATTGGCTGCTGGGAGGTTTCTTTGTACTCACCATGGCGCTTTCCCAACCGATGTCCAATCAGGCCGCCGCGGCGGTGGTTGTGCCGGTCGCGATCCAAACCGCGGTGCAGCTCGGATATAATCCGCGTTCTTTTGCTGTCATGATCGCGCTCGGTGCGAGCTGTTCGTTTTTGACACCATTGGAACCTGCGTGTATGATGGTTTACGGACCGGGTAATTACCGCTTTGGCGATTTTATAAAAGTAGGATTGCCTTTAACAATTGTGATCTTTGCAATCGCGTTACTGCTTGTTCCACACATTTGGCCTCTGTGAAATTAAATGTCGCAAAATCAAAAAAAGTCTATTGTAGAAAGCAAAATTAAATTAATATGAAAAAAATTGCGATATTAGGCGCGGGGGTGATGGGTACTGCGGTTTCCTGGCCGCTGGCGGATAATGGCTATCAGATAAATCTGATAGGCACCCACCTTGATCATGCGATGATAAAAAGCTGTAAGCAAAACAGATATCATCCGCGTTTGAAGCGAACCATTCCGGATTCAGTTGCCCCGTTTTATATCTCGGAATTGGATCAGGCGCTGGAAGATGCCGCTTTTATCGTCAGCGGTGTCAACTCAAACGGCGTGCGCTGGATCGGGAAGACACTTGCGCCTTTTGTCAAAGCGGGAACGAAGATCATCGCAATTACAAAAGGATTGGAGGCCGGCCCTGACGGTGAATTGATCATTCTCCCGGAAGTGATGCGCGCGCAATTTCCGCTTGGAGTGCGGGATGATGTTTCGATTGCCGCAGTTGGCGGCCCCTGCATTGCGGGAGAATTGGCTGGTCGGCGTCAGAGCTGTGTCTATTTTGGCGCGCGTGAAATTGAAACAGCTAACGCGTTGCGAGATTTCTTTAGAACTGAATACTATCATGTCTGGACAACGAATGATATCTATTCGCTGGAGATTGCTGTTGCGCTGAAAAACGCGTACGCGCTGGGTGTCGGGATTGCTGCTGGTGTACTCCAAAAGGCGGGAGGAGTGGATTCAGCGGGAGCGCATATGCATAATCTTGCGGCAGCGCTGTTTGCCCGCGGCTGCCAGGAGATTCATACATTACTGACCGTTCAGGGCGCAAACCCGGAATTTGCCTACAGTCTGCCCGGCGCGGGTGATATGTTCGTTACAGCGACTGGCGGTCGTTCTGTCACCCTGGGTCGCTTGATCGGTTCCGGGCTTAGCTACAATGAGGCATCCCGTCAATTAGCGGGTGAAACCCTGGAAGCCGCGATGGTTATCCAGCAGATGGGAAAGGCATTGCCTGATCTCTATGCAAAAACTGGCATGCGACCAGGCACGCTCCCATTTATGGAACGATTAATTGATTTGATCGTGCATGAGAAAGCGCTTGATCTGAACCTGGATGTTTTCTTCCGCGATGTGGTAGTTTAGAAATGCGCCCGTTTTCCGGTGCTTTAGATCTTAACGATTAATCTTCTAAAACAAATGTGACTTTCATCAATACACGATATTGGCTGATGTCGCCGCTTTCATCGACCAGGATCTCCTGGCTGCTGATCCACGCGCTGCGCACATTTTGCAGTGTTTCATTGGCGCGTTTGATTCCGGTTTTGATGGCATCGTCGAAGCTGATGGTTGAAGAGCTTTTAATCTCAGTTATTTTTGCTACAGACATATTTCCAACTTCCTTTTACATAAAGTATAGGTGATAGAACAGTCAAAAGCAAACAGTCATGCAATCACTTTTTGTTTTTGGGATATCCAAAAAAACAATTGTTTCTGATGAGAAAATTGTAAAATAAATCAAATAAATGGTTCGAATCAGGGTATTTACAATAGCAGAAAACTTATGCTAAAATTAAGTGCTTGAAAAGAAGTTCTGATAAGAAAGAAATTGTTCTTTTGATTTGGAACCAAAATGCACTCAAGCTTTAACAAAATAATGAAAGGAGTTCCAAATCATGTCCGAGAAAGAACAGGGTACCGTAAAGTGGTTTAACGGAGCAAAGGGATACGGCTTCATTGAGCGCGATTCCGGCGAAGATGTTTTTGTCCACTATAGTGCCATTCTGGAGGACGGTTACCGCTCATTGGAAGAAGGACAGCGTGTTGAATTCGTTGTCACCCAGGGCGATAAAGGTCCTCAAGCATCAGAAGTTATTCTTCTCTAAGAAGTAATTAATTTCAACAATAAAGGAGCAGTTTTTCATGACTGCTCTTTTTTATTATTGAAATTTTATATATTTACGAATGATGACTGTGATATAGTGTATGCATCACTTGAAAGGAGGAAAAAATGAAATTAACACCCCCAACAAAAAATGTATTCTGGCTTTCAACGGTTGTTTCTGTATTAGGCCTGGCCGCATTTTTTGTCCCCGCCGTTTCCAGCTTCGCAATCTGGATTGTCCTGATCGGCAACCTTTTGCTATGGCTCAGTGTTGCACTGAAAGGATTTTAAGCGAAATAGTATGATGATAATTAAGATCCCCGTGAATTGTTTCATGGGGATTGGTGTATTAATTACGGCTTAGAAAAATTTCCAGAGCAATCCGGTGCACTCCGGCAGTGTCGTCCATTGTCTTTTACGGACTTTTTCTGCCATTTCATCCCCAAAGAAGAATCCGGATAAGTCAAGTGCCTCAACCGTGTCCCTGAAACCGTAATCGGTTCGGATCCAGGTGTCCTTGAATCCATTATTTTTCAGATATGCAAAATAGGGATCGAGATGTGGGGGCGGGCTGGGCTCTTTAAATCCTGTCCCATAATTTTCCAGCATTATGACAACTCCTCCCTGGCGTAATAACCGCTGCGCTTCCGCTAATCCGCTTTCCAGCTCGGCTTTCCACTGATCTTCCCCCCATACGGCGAGGTAGCAGAAGCTCCATCCTGCGATGACCATATCTGCGCAGTTATTGACGTATGGTGTCCTGCGCATATCCGCGGCGCACAGCAGGGTGTTGTCGGATTTCTGGCGGCGGGTTACTTCTTTCGCTATCCCGAGCATATGGATTGATAAGTCGCTGGCTGCAACCGAACTGGCTTTTTCTGAAAGAAACCGCGTCAAGCGTCCGGTTCCAGCACCCAGCTCAACAATATCGATCCCGGTTGTTGCCCGGATATTCTCGATCGCCCGCAGAAGATTGTTTTTATGGTCTTCCCGCAAAATTAACCGCTCATACTGGTCCGCATGGCTGGCATACACTTCTTTTTCAGTAGGCATAGCGGTGATTGTACTATGGAGACTTGATTGTGGATAGTTATTCAAGGTCCAGTGTGTCGATAATGTGATCTATGATGGTATCGGTTGGCAGGCGGATGTCTGCGATTACCGCTTCTGCGGGTTCTTCCAGGTCATTAAACTGGCTTTGTAGCATGTCCGCTTTCATAAAATGTTCACGCTCCTGCATCCGAGACCAGATCAATTCGAACTTCCCCTTCAGGTAAACATAAACGCCATCATTTATTGATGCGTACAATATTTTCCGGTAAGATGCTTTCAGCGCAGAGCAGGCAAGCACGGCTGATTGACCATCGCGCGCCGCGGCGATCAGTTGTTTGTTTAGTTCTTTTAGCCAGGGTGATCGATCACGGTCGGTGAGCGGGATGCCAGCAGACATTTTCGCGATGTCTGCTTCGGAATGGTAATCGTCGCTTTCAATGAATTTCCACCCGATCCGGTCCGCAAGCGCGCGGCCTATCGTTGTTTTACCGCTTCCGGAAACCCCCATCAGGGTGATAAAAGATATCCTCGCCATGCTAACCGCTATGTGGGAAGGGCATCGCCGGACGCACGCACCAATTCCTCCATTAAAACCTGGGTTTTGGCTGCTTCATCTGCGTTGGTCAAAGGTTGTTTTCGAGTCTTGACGCACTCGAAGAAGTGATCTAGTTCACCATGGAATCCGCGTTCTTTCATTGATGGGATCCATTTGCCCGCCCGATCACTGCCGTATTTGATTTCATGGTCATCTTTCATTACCCGCAGGCGTTGAAACGCGTCAATATGCACGGATAATCCCTGCGTGTGCAGGCTTGCGCTTTCCTGCCATGCACCGGCTCGGTTGCAGACCGAAATGGTACCCAATCCGCCAGATGGCAGCCGGACGCTGCTCACCGCGCTCACCAGCACACCGTCTTCCATCTGATATTCTGTCGTATCAGCTTTTGCATTGCCGCAGTAAAAACGCATCAGATCGATCTGGTGAATGGTGTCATCCAGGTATTGTTGGAATAATGAATGATTTGATGCGTCCGTGCGGTGTTTCTGGATCACGGCCAGTTCGATCTTTCGCCCCGCGAGGATCTCCTTCGCCTGTTTATACAGCAGTGCGTAGCGCCGGTTAAATCCGACTGCTAAAATGCGCCGCTTCTTTTCAGCGATGCGTCCCAGCTCAAATGACTGCTTGCTGGATTCGGTCAATGATTTTTCTGCATACACGTCAATCCCATTTTCCAGTAATCGTTTACAGATCGTGAAATGCGAGGCGGTGCTGCTCACGACCAGAGCTGCCTGAGGTCTCCTGGCTATGATCTCATCCAATTGATTCGTTGCGAATGGGATTCCCCAGCGCGCGGCAGCTGCAACCGCGTTTTCTTTTGTGCGGCTGTGGACTGCGATAACATCGGTGTCTGGCAAAACCGCCAATAAAGGGAAATATGCTTTCTGTGTAATACCGCCTGTTCCGATAACTGCGATCTCCATGATCATTCCTCCGATTTGATCGGCAGTGTGACCTTTTCGCCGTCCATCTCTGATGAACGGTACGCCGCCTCTAAAAATTCCCGCGTTTTCACAGCATCCGAGAAATTGAGCATGGATTCTTTTCCATCGCGGATACAATGCAGAAAATCATAAATACACGCGGTGTGCGCGTCCACAAAGCTGCCTAAGGACATTTTTGCGGATGGCCATAATTTCTCGATGGTTTCTTTCGCCGATGGTAGATTAAGCTCCCCGGAGACGTGCTTTTTCTTCTTCTGGTCATAATAAGCGCAGTGCAGCGGATTCTCAAGGTCTACTACCACGCTCCCTTGACTGCCGAATATTTCAATGCGGTTACTGTCACCCAATCCACCGGACATACGGGTTGCTTCGATCGTTCCGATCGCGCCGGAACACAAACCAACGGTGCAAAGCCCCCAATCATCAACATCCACCTTTTCCATCTGGTTGCTGCCAATCTCGGCGGGCCGCTGTGTGATGAAAGTGCGTGTATGGCCCTGCACCCATGCGGCTTCACCTAGCAGGTAGCGTGCCATGTCGATGATGTGCACACCCAGGTCTGCAAACGCGCCGCCTCCTGACGGTCCCTGCTTGAGCCGCCATGATATCGGCCGCATCGGGTCCATATAGCTGTTATGGTAGTAATGAACATTGAAATGATTGATTTCCCCGATCAAGCCGCTGGATAAGATCGCTTTTGCTTGCTGTATGGCTGGATAATATCGTTTCATGAAGGCAGTGTGTGTCAATACGCCGGCTTTTTCGGCTGCGGCCATGATTTTTTGCGCGTGTCCCAGGTTCACCCCCAGAGGTTTTTCTATGTAGAGATGGCAGCCATTGGCGGCTGCCTGGTTTGCCTGTTCAAGGTGCAGAAAATTGGGGGTGCAAATATCCACCATGTCCAAATTCATCTCGTAAAATGTGTCTGCGTCGCTGGTGACCAGCGGGTTGCCGAGCGTGGCGATAAGATCTTCATCACGGCCGGTTTTCGTGCGCAATATTGCTGCGATTTCAACGTCTATACCTGCGTCACCATAGCAGAATGGTATCGAACGGTACGCTTGCGCGTGCACTTTTCCAATAAACCCTAATCCGATGATACCTACTCTTATTTTTTTCTTTTGCATGATTATTCCTTGTATGCTATTCTTCCTTTTCTAATTGTCATTCTTACCCGCAGACGTTCATCGATCAGAGCAATATCCGCTGATTTCCCGGCGGCAAAGTTTCCGATCGTGTTTGAAAGTCCCAGCACGCTTGCGGGATTACTGCTGGTCATGCGTGCCGCGTCTGCTAGGTTGGTTTTCGCTTTCTTCACCACAGTCCGCAGGCAGTCATCCATCGTTGCAGTACTGCCGGCAAAAGTCCCATCAGCCATGGTGGCGGTTCCATCCTTTACCACGACTTCTTGCCCTAAGAGATGATAGTTCCCATCCCCTAGACCCGCTGCGGGCATCGCGTCGGTGATCAGGCACACGCGATTTACGCCCACGCACATGAGAAGGATACGCATGGCGGCAGGATGGACATGCACGCCATCGGCGATCAATTCCACGCTTGGTTTCTCGGATGTCAGGATTGCGCCAACCACACCAGGTGCCCGATGATGGAGTCCGGTTTGGGCGTTAAATGTATGGGTTAAATGTGTGAAGTCGTTTTCCAGCGCCTTTGCCGCGGTGGCGTAATCTGCGTTGGAGTGCCCCAGCGCGGCCAGAATTCCATTTTCACGCAGGTAGCTTGCGATGTCCACCGCGCCGTCCAATTCCGGCGCCAGGGAGACATGCCGTATCCACCCTTTACCCGTTTCCACAAAGTGTCGCATTATGTCAATGGAAGGAGGCCTCATCCATGCTGTGTTAAATGCGCCGTGTTTTTCTGGATTCAGGAAGGGTCCTTCCAGATGCAGCCCCAGCGGTTGCGCGCCATTGTATTCATCTTCAAGCAGGGGAACATATTGTTCGATTACGGTGGAAATGAAATCAGGATTGGGTCCGCTGATGGTTATGACGAATCCGGTCACACCATGGGCGGCGATCTTATCCGAGTAAATTCTCAGATTTTCCTTCAGTTCGCCTAACCCAAATGTGATCCCGAAGCCGCCGTGGACGTGCAGATCGATCATGCCCGGAATGGCTGTCAGATTATTTCCCATGGTCATGTGCATATCTCCTGCGGGAGCGTCCTCGCGCGGGCCAATGTACACGATCACGCCATCTTCGTCCCAGGCGATACACCCTGCAGGAATGATTAATTCCGGCGTGATCAGTTTAGCGGTATCTAAAATAGTGACCATTGCTATAGAACTGATTATATATCAGGGCCTTACAAGACGTTTTAGAATAGGTGCATTTGGCGCGCAGGGCGTTTTCCATTCAGTAAAACAAAATCCTTCGCCCGCTCAGTGTGAATGCCGGCAAATCGCAGCGTACTGAGGTTCGTGATTGTCCGGATTTTTCGCATGGTGATCACGATTTCAACCGCCTTTGGTCCAAGGCCGGGAACGCGCAGCAGTTGTTCGCGCCCGGCGGCGTTGATCTCGATCGGGCTGTCTTTCAAGTGTGTTTCCGCCCACAGCAGTTTCGGGTCTTTCTGCAGTGGCAGCAGGCCGTTAACGTCATAGGTGATCTCGTCTTCAGAAAAGCCGTAATCCCGGATCATAAAATCTGCCTGATAAAGCCGTTGTTCCCGCTGCTTGGGGATCGGCGCATGATTCGCGAAAGGTGTTCCAGCGTGCGGTGTCAGCGCGGAGTAATACACACGCAGCAGATCATGGTCTCTGTGCAGGGTCTGGGTGGTGGATAATAATTCTTTATCGGTCTCATCTGCGCCGCCAACAACAAACTGGGTGCATGCAGAAGGCCAACGGTTCTTCCAGGCGTATTGTGGTGCCGCTGTTCTGCGGATGCGCTGCACCATTTTAATGACAGCCATCAGGTCGCTCTCAAAATCCTTCTTTGGCGCTAAAGCTGGCAGTCTGGCCGGGTTGGGTGCCTCCAGGTTTACTGAAACGCGGTCCGCCACCTGCATGGACGCGAACACCTGGTCATATTTACTGCCAGGCATGATTTTGAGATGAATATATCCCTGATATCCCATTTTCCGGCGCAGGATCTCTGCCGTTGCGATCAGGCGATCCTGTGTGCGCACGCCTCCGCCAGCCACGCCTGAACTCAGAAATATACCCTCGATTAAACCTGCTTTAGTTAACGTGATTGCCAGTTGGGCAAATTCAGCGGGCTCGAAGGAACTGCGCCGAAAATCACGACCGGCGCGCATCGGGCAGTAAAGGCAGTCATTTTCGCATACTGAAGTCAATAGACTTTTTAGCAGGGTGGTTCGTTTTCCGTTGGGGAGCGAGGCGTGGGTGAGGATGATGCCCCGCAGGCTGCCATTCTGTCGGGAGCATGAGCCGTCCTCTCCCTTCTCAAGACTGCTGGCGCTGGAAAGCAGTTGAAGTTTTTGTATCTGCTCCATAAAGTAATTATAGAACACATATTCTAATTATTCAATAGGGATGAAAGAAGTTATATTTTTAGTGCCTGGATTTTCACTTTCGCATTCACCATAGATGAGGCCAGTTTGTCTTATAATATTGAGATACGATTGGAAACTTATCTAATGAGGGAGTGGAAACTATGAAAAAAACAATGATTATACTGGTCTCATCATCGGTGTTGATTTCTGCCTGTTCTGTATTTGCAGGATTACAACCCGATCCAACCCCGCTTCCGCCAACACCATCGCCGATGCCGACGGCTACGCCGGATCCCTGTGCGCCGGAGAACCTCTTGGCTGAAGTCGAAAAGGTCCAGGTAATCGTCAATGCGTTTCAGGACGTCGCTTATGTGGCGAATTTCACACCGCAAACCGAATTGATCGTGCCGATCCTGGAATTACAGAAGGCACGTCGTGATCTTCAGCAACTTGAAGTACCCGTTTGTGAAGAGGATATTAAAAACTCGGCGCTCAATTATATGAATGCGACAATTAATTATCTGGCGTTCTTTATGGGTGGCGAAAGTCAGGAAAATGTTGACGCCGGCATACAGAATAGCCAGGTTTTATGGCAGGTGGTGTTGGGAGAATTCAGTAAATTGCTCGGATCTGCGGGTTTGATCGAGGAAGATTTACCGGATATCGGAAGCACGGTACCCTCTGCGACCGATAGCGGCGTTTTCATCACCAATGATGGATCTCAGGGTGTAAATATTCGCGAGCAGCCGGACCTGGCGGGTGAGATCATTACTTCACTTGAACCTGGTATGCAGGCCATCGGTATCGCGCGCGATGAAGCAGCGGATTGGGTCCAGATCAACCTGGATGGCATCATTGGGTGGGTCTTCGCGGAAACAATTTCTTCGAATGAACCGGTCGAGGATTTGCCTGTCTTCCAGCCCGCACAATAAATTAACTATCAGAAACTTGGAGACCAGTAGCGAAATATCTACTGGTCTTTTTTATTTTTCTTGATCCAGCGGCAGGGTTTCAATCGCTGTTTGCATGTCAACCACATTGGTAGATACCCAGCCTTCAGTTCCGTCAAATTGTATTTTTACCCATGAATTATCCTCGTTGTGCGCGATGCATCGTGCTTCACTTCCTGCGGTCAGCTGGCCGATGATCTCGCCGTTCAAGGATGGATTTTGACGGATATTGATCCCGAATGAGGATATGTTCACTGCACTGCACGCCTTCTCCGGCATTTCACTGGATAGTTCATCAACGAGATGCAGGGCCACAGGCGTTTTCAGGTCGATCTGAGCCAGGTAATCTGGCAGGGGTGGTGGTTCATCATAAATGCTGTAATCTGGCTCCGGCACGGCGACCAGGATCAGGCGGTGTGAGTTGCTGTCTTCCGGCCAGCAGGTGACAACCGTAAGCCGTTCATCATCGGTCGGCTGGATCCAGCGCCCATTTTCCAGGCGCACTTCCAGGTCCTCATCTTTTTCAGGAAATATCATTTTATTAGCGATAATGTATTTATACGCCTGACCGTCCCCGTCCATCAGCGTGATCACGTCGCCGATCTCAAGTTTGACAAGGTCTTTAAAGACAGAACCATAAGCATTGTGGTGTCCGCTGATGACGGTGTTGCCGGGGACGCCAATTGGCGCTGAACCGGCATGCCATCCAGCCGCGTATTCTTCGGGTACCAGGAATTGTGCGTATTTCTGCTCAGCAATGCGTACTGAGATCTGTTCAGTTTCCAGCACCGGTGCTTCCAATTCTATTTTTTCGATCACGATTGATGTTGGTTCAATGACGATAGGTATTTGAGTTGCTTCAAATAATTTTGATGGCGGTGTATTTTCCGGCAGGACCATCGGCGCAAATCCTTCCTGGTCAGCGATTGGGGTAACCGTGCCTTCCACCCGTATTTCGGGGTTAAGCACATCAAAAGCGTTCCAGGCAGCGAATCCAAGCAGCGCCACGCCAAGGAAAAAAGAACCCCATTTAATGATTTTTCGCATTGAGACTTTCATTACTATATATTATATGTAAATATTAAACTGCTTTATATGCGGTATATTTAAAATATATATAAGAAAGAATATGAGGTATAACGATGCGATTAGGCGCATGGGAGATCATTGGTATCTTGCTTGTCGTTTTGCTCATCTTTGGTCCCGGCAGGATCACGAAAGTTGCCGGAGAGCTGGGCAAAGGTATTAAGGAATTTAAGAATGGCTTATCTGCTGATGATGAGCCTGACCAGAACGAAACGGAAAGCGAAAAATAGATTCCCCTTATTAGATCATGAATATTTTTGGTATTGGGCCGCTTGAGCTGCTGCTGATTGCTGTTATTGCGGTTATCGTTCTCGGTCCAAAAGGGATGGTCAAAGGTGCCCGTGAAGCGGGCAAGGCCATCCGTAAAGTAATTCGCTCTCCCATCTGGCGTGATGTGGTCGATACGTCGCGTGAAATTCGTGAATTTCCGCGCAAAATTGCGCGGGAGGCCGGGATTGAACAAGACATTGAAGACCTCCGCCGTTCCACGCGCGAAACGGTGACCGAAATAAACCGCACGCATGCACCGCCGATCACCCCGTCGTCCACCAAAACCACCGCAGACAATAGCGAGTCTGAAGGGGAGGGCGCATGAGGCCGGGAAAAAAGAGAACGGCTCCTCGCCAGACCGAAATGCCGTTTTGGGATCATGTTGAGGCATTGCGGCGGCATTTATTGATCGCCCTCATCGCGCTGGCTGTCGCTACTTTCGGCAGTTTCCTTTTTGCGCAGGAGATCATTTCGCTGCTGGCTGAGCCGGTTGGTTCTTTGGATGCGCTGCAGTCCATCGAAGTCACGGAAAATGTGTCTGTATTCATGCGTGTCTCCCTATTAAGTGGGGTTGCGATTGCCATGCCAGTCATTCTCTATGAACTGCTGGCTTTTATCATGCCCGGGCTTAAAGATAATGAACGGCGCTGGGTGATATTGGCGGTTGTGTTTGGTACGCTCCTCTTCCTGGCAGGCGCCGCTTTTTCATATTTTTTCATGATTCCGGCTTCTCTCAGTTTTTTACTGGATTTTTTGGGGGTTGCCACTAAACCGCGCTTATCTTCGTATATCAATTTCATCACCAATCTCATTTTCTGGATGGGGATTGCGTTTCAGTTTCCGATATTGGTTTTCGCGCTTGCGAAGCTTGGAATTGTGTCTGTCAGGGCGTTGGCGAAGGGCTGGCGTTATGCCCTGGTGTTGATCGCTGTGATGGCTGCTATGATCACGCCGACTGTTGATCCGGTTAATATGGCATTGCTCATGGCACCCTTATTTTTGTTATATTTATTGAGTGTTTTACTGGCAGCGCTTGCGGTCCGCGATAAGAAAAGATCACAAACACAGGAGGATAATAGAAATGAATGAGGAGATCAATAATAAAATGGAACAACTGCTGACCTTGCAGCAGGAAGAGATTAATGGGTATCATACCTACAAACGCCTGGCCGAAATGGTCAAAGATAAAAAGACCAGCAAAATCATTGCCAGGATTTCTAAAGAAGAATTAAAACATTATCAGATCTGGAAGAAATATACTGGCAAAGACATCAAGCCGAATAAAGCTAAGATTAGATTTTTCTTTTGGGTTTCAAAATTGTTCGGGCTCACTTTTGGGATTCGGTTGATGGAGCTGGGGGAAGAAAACGTTCAGGTTGCCTATTCAGCGCTGCTCAAATCGGTGCCGGAAGTCGGACAGGTATTGGCTGACGAAGAAAAACATGAGGATGAGCTTTTAGAAGCGATCGATGAAGAGGCGCTCCAGTATGCTGGTTCTGTGGTGCTGGGGCTGAATGATGCGCTGGTAGAGCTCACCGGAGCACTGGCCGGCTTGACTTTCGCTTTTCAAAATACACGCCTTATCGCGCTGGCTGGTTTGATCACCGGTATTTCCGCTGCTTTTTCAATGGCGGCATCAGAATACCTTTCAACAAAGTCGGATAATTCTGAACAAAACCCGGTCCGTTCTGCCATTTATACTGGTGTGGCGTATTTGTTCACCGTTGCCATGCTGGTACTTCCTTATCTATTGGCAACGAATTACTACATCAGCCTTGGTTTCACCTTATTGCATGCAGTGCTGATCATTGCGGTTTTCAATTACTATATTTCTGTCGCCAAAGGATACAACTTCAGGAAACGTTTCTTTGAAATGGCGGGTATCAGTCTGGGGGTTGCAGCATTTTCTTTTCTGATCGGAACGATTATCCGCACCTGGATCGGTATCGCCATTTAATCGGATAGCCGCATTGATCACTAACGGAATTCAGCAGCCCCATCGCGCACCATAAGATAATTGCGATAGAGTCAAGATTATTTTTTTAATTGCATGCTTCCATCCCTATCCGCCTGTTTTATAGTAAGGTTCTCGAGAACAGATTTCCTCCGATTTATCGGGATTCCCAGGTATTCTCGCAATATTTAATTTCATGGTTTCGCTGTGTTTCGCCGACTTTGTTTGTAATTATTGCAATCTTTTTTATATACTAATAGTAGGAGAGGTGTATGAATATCTTAGTGTTTGGTGCTGGTCCACTGGGAAGTATCCTGGCAGCGCGGTTGCACCAGGGCGGCCATCATGTGTCACTTCTGGCGCGCGGGCAGCGCTTGCGTGATCTGCAAAAATACGGTATTTGCCTGAAAAGTTCTACCACGGAGGTTGAGGAATCAATCCGTGTTCCCATTGTTGATCGCTTTACTGCGAATGACCAATATGATCTGGTGATCGTCGTCATGCGCAAGAACAGTGCTCTCAAAATCCTTCCACTTCTCGCAGAAAACAAACACATCTCACTTTTTCTATTCCTGATGAATAATGCAGCCGGTCCGCGGGATCTCACGCAAGCGATGGGTGCTGATCGGGTGATGATGGGTTTTCCAGGTATGGCGGGTTACCGTCAGGGGCACTTGATTGTTCACCTCGGCGCGGAAGCGGATCAACCGGCTGGTATTGTATTGGGCGAAATAGATGGGACCGTATCGGAGCGTGCCCGTAATATCGCGGAGCAGCTCGAATGTGGTCGCTTTATTAATGCTTCCATCGAATCGAACATTGATGCCTGGTTGAAATACCATGTCGCGCTGCTCTTTCCTGCGCTTGCGACGGTTTTCTACCTGTGCGGGTATGATCACCTGCGGTTTTCACGTAATCGGGATGCGATTGTATTGGCCTGGAGGGGGATCAAGGAAGCGTTTGCGGTGCTTAAAAAACTAGGATACCCGTTTCGCCCGCCATCTTATAAACGATTTTTATGGATACCTGAACCTATCATGGTTCTGTTCTTGAAGAAGATGCTTAAGGATCCACGCATGGATACTGCCATGGGAAAACACGCGGAAGTGATTAGGGATGAGATTGAGCAGTTGAACCGGGAATTCAGGATCTTGATCGCAAGATCAGGATTGTTTACGCCCACAATTGATTTTTTGTAGCAGCAGTTTAGGCAAAAAGCGCCGCTGCTCCCCGATGGCGCGCGCTCTATCCGCTTGCGCTGGTCAGAATTATTGATTCCCTCCTTGCTGGTTTTGCTGGTTGGATTGATGGTTATATATCTTACATAAAAGAAAGGTCACTGACCGACATTATAAATTGCGATGCGTTCATTGCTGCTTTCAAACACCAGCCGCCACTGATCGGGTGGATGCGTGAGGTAGGCTGGAATGGGATAGCTGTCAGGATTAAAATGCACGCGGTCGATCAGCACATCCCCGCCGGTGATCTCATCCGCACGCAGGAATTCCCCATCTGTATTCATATATTTCATAGACCCGTTCCAGATTTCCTTCCCTAACGGTGTATTGGCGTACATCGGCAGGACGTGTTCGTATCCGATTTTCAGGTCACGTACGATCCACATTATTGCCGCGGGATCATTATTTTGGCGCAGATATTCCCGTAATTCGTAGAAATGCGCGCTCTCTGTACGGGTGAATTTATCGTTTTGTACAACCGCACTGACATTATTGATGATGGTCGCTGTGATCACCAATAAGAGGATCAAACTGGAAAGGTTTCGTTGTTTTTTCAACGAAAGCACAATCCACTGAAACACCTGGTTTAACAGTGCATTCACAGCGGCGGCGATGCCAATTGCAATCGGTGGCAATATAGGAATCCAATATCGGAAAACATGCAGTCGAAGCAGCACTGTATTCTCCCAGCTGAACAGGACCGGTAGTAATCCCAGTACGGTGAAAAATACATACACCATCGCGATCCAGACCAGAAGAACCTGATGCGCCTTCGATTTTTGTGCCGACTGCATCGCCAGATAGATTATCCCCAGGACGGTGAGTACGATCGAGATTCCACCACGGTATTTCGCGAGCAGAATAAATAAATACCCGATGATCTTTGGTACATCCCGTTGGATGAAACCAAGTGTCTCCCGCGGCTGAGACGTTGTCAATCGGATCAGGGGATCACCATAGCGGATGAAGTGGATTGCGAATTCGATCGATACGACCGTAGCGATGCCAATCGCTATTCTCAGCAAATACTTTTTTGGAATTTTAAACTTCCAGGCAATAAATGGGATCATCAGTGCGAATATTGCGAAATATTCCTTGGCCAGGTAAGCCCAGCCAAACAATCCGCCTGTAAATAAATAGGCCCATTTGTTCTTCTTTTGTGTAGGATCTGATGAGATCAGCAACAGCAGCGTGATACCCGCGGTCAGGCAGGCGCTGGCAGTGATGTCGGGAAGCAGGTTGCCCGATTCAAGCAGAAAATACGGCAGAAATGTGATCCACAGGGCGGCAAATATGCCAGCTCTGCGGTTGAATAAGAAAGCGCCGATCAAAAAAGTGCTGACAATTAATAATGTGGTGCTCAGGAATGGCAGGAAATAATAAGAAATTTCACTATGCCCAAACATTCGATAGGCAATCGCTACTGGCAGGACCAATCCCAGCCGCATCGTCCAGTGGTTAGGATAATTGGGGAGGCGTGGGAAATCGACTGCCGTGCGGTAGTAGATCATCTGGTCGCTGAGTGTGACGGGGCGGATAAAGAGAAATTGTATGCATATCGAAAGGACAACGAGGAGGATAAGCGCTATCCGTTCCCCTCTTACCATTCTCATAAAAGTATTCATATTCCCCTGATGCGGATAAACCAATTTATCCAATTATATACGGTCAGCGTAAAGATTTCTTATGGGAAATTAGTTATTGATCTATTTGGATAGTTGCAATTTGTCTATTTTATAAATCTTTTCGAGAAATCAAGGAATGCTTCTACATCAGCAAAGTTGCTTACCAGTCCGACTGACACCCGCACTGCGCCAGTTGCCTTTGGATCGATGCAGTTCTGGAAGTCGAGGTCACTCAAACGGTGTTCGAATTTTGGCCGTGAAAAGCACGATGCAAGCTCATCCGTGGATATATCCAGCGCGACTTCCCCCGCGCCGGGGTTGCAGAAAAAACCCATGCGGATTGAAATATTGCGTGCGTTTGCTTCTTTTTCCAGGATTGGTTTTGGGATCAGGTGGCCTCGCTGATCAAAGTAATTGATCGTTACCGTACCGCCGCGGTTCTCTGTCGTCAGCGGCCCATAGATCTTGACCAAAGGATTTCCGTTTCGGTGATGCATACCGCTGAGCGAATCGATCAACCAGCCCGTTAGCGCGCAAACACGGCTGTGAATCGTCTTGTATCCGATAGATCGAAGGTGACGCAGCCCGATCTCCACCGCGGGAATATTCAGGTAATCCACGGTTCCGTCTTCAAAGCGGGCCGGAGCGTTGGCGGGATAATATTTTCTGCCGCGTACGGAGGCGACGGATGTTGTCCCCCCGGCAAACCATGAACGCCGCAGTTTGTTAATGGTATCCTTGCGTGCGATCAAAGCCCCGACCCCGGTTGGATAGCCAAACATTTTATAAAAGGATAAGGGTACGAAATCCGGCTTCCAGACCGAAAGGTCGAGTTTATTCGTTGGAGCAAAGGCTGCTGCGTCCAGCAGCACATCCCAGCCCAGATCTTGTGCCTCCGCGATCCACTCCAGAGGGTGCTGCACGCCGGAAAAATTCGATTGGGCGGGGAAAGCGAATAGGTTGAAGCAACTTCTATCAATGGTCTGTAAGGTATCTAACAGGACGCCCGTGTCCACCCTCAGATCAGGCAGCACCACCGGGATATACTGCACCGTTGCGCCTTTCGCGTTCGCGTACTCTCGAATGCCGTTAACAGAATTATGGTTATCAAAGATGAGTGCGTAATGGCAACCTTCGCCGAATGGATAAGACTCGCCGATGATCTTTAGTGCGCCGCTTGCGTTCTGCGTGAAAATGCAAACATATTCCGCGGGAGATGCATTGAAGTAGTGCAGCACGAAATCGCGTGCGCTCTCCACCAGGGTGGTCGCGTGCAGCGAAGTGGGATTATAGGAATGTGGGTTCCCGAAGACGTTCCGGCGCAGCAGGTCGAGGTGTGCTTCAAGTTGCGATGTCGCGTAAAGACCCCCTCCGGTGTAATCCAGATAAATGGTGTTGCTCCGGTCCAGGATCGTGTATTGGGATTCACGCAGCGAATCAATGTACTGGGTGTGAGTGTACTCCGGGTACGTTTTTAAGAAGCTGGTATAGCGATGCTTGTCCACGCTTCATTCTCCGGGTGATTTATGCTTGCGCTGTGTCCACCACCACATACCCGCGCCTGCCAATAGCACGCTCACAATGCCGGCGGCGCCGACCTCGATCCCGTATGAACTGCCCACAAACCATTTAGGTCCGTTCACGCGGGTTTGCAGTCCAAACAAAGTGTCCCTGTGCAGGGCACCGGTCAGGTTCAGGACATCATGCTGGAACAGATTCCATCCAAAATGGATCCCTGTTGCCAGCCACAGGTTGCCTGTGCGAAGGATTGCCCACCCCAGCAGGATGCCGGGAAGCGCGGCGAAGGGAACCATCTGCAGCCAATTGCTTTGGTTTGTGCCGGTTGCCAGAATTTGGACGCCGCCGAAGATGATCGCGGAAATAAAGAGCGCCCCCGGCTTATCCCAGGTAATTTCGATTCCCCGCAGCAGCAATCCGCGAAAAAGCACTTCTTGCGTGATGGCCAAAGTCAAATGGAACAGTAAAGACACCCATAGGGCTCGCAGCCAATCGCCAGAAGCGCTGCCCGCAATCGTGAATCCCGTGATTGAAATGAATCCAAGCGCGAATTCTAATAAGAAGATGAGTAACATTGCGGCGGTTGCGATTGCAAACCCGACCAGAATGTCAGTCCATTGCCCGCTTCCGAATGGGAATAAGGTTGGTTTTCCAGGTTTCTTCAACACAGATCGGATCACAGGCAGCGTGATCAGCATTAGAATTGCTATCGTACCCGCACGCGATATGGTGCTGCCAATGAAAGCGCGAACATTTTCGTCTGCATTGATCAGGTCCATAAACAATGCGATTCCCGTTTCTAATGCGCCGCTTGCTATCTGTACCGCGGCATACACCAGGGCGAACACCCCCACGATTTTCCATAATTGCAGTCCTTCAGACGGTTTGTTCTCTTTCACATTTATTTCTTTTTTTGCCATTAAGGTCTTCTCCTGTTAGTCATTGGAAATGAGCATGCATTCTATCGCGTGCTGGTCTTGATAAATACCCGCATATTTTGCATTCGAAAGATGCCAGGGTTGCGGAAAACACGGATCGATTTTTAAATGCGCACTGGGCTATTGCGGGGTCGTAGATTGTGTGATCTCCTGTTTGCGCAGTTAAAACCATAGGTCTATTTATCATCCATCGCGTCCAGCACCTGCTTGAAGATCTTTTCTCCATCCACCATACCATAAGCAACTGTATCGATATCCTGCACGATCACGCCATATGGTTCGCATTGCTTGATAATGCCGCGTTTGTTAAACCGCACTTGCGGCGCGACCAGGATGATATCCATCATATTATTTTCAAAATCCCACATATTCATTGTCGTAATATCCACTGCTTTGAGATGCATATCTTTCCCGGCTATGGCTGCTGCCTGCCTTATTTTTTGTTCCAGCAGGCTGGAAGACATCCCGGCAGCGCATACCAATACGACTTTGATCAGTTTATCAGTCATCATATCCCTCGTCTCCAATAATTATAGATTGGATATCATTTTATACTAATAATGTAAGCATCTTCTGCGGTATTTCATACTGGTAAAATTAGCGCTATTCATTTTCAATCATAGGAAGCTTATATGTCAGAAAATTCCATATTCATTAAAGAAGTACATGGCAGGCGTGGACTGCGGAAATTTATAAATTTCCCCTTTTCCTTATATAAGGATGCGCAAAACTGGGTACCCTCATTGCGGGCGGATGACCTGAATACCTTTCGCCGTGATAAGAATCCGGCTTATGCTTTCAGTGATGCGAAATTCTGGATAGCATATCGGGATGCAATACCTGTTGGGCGCATCGCTGGTATCGTCAATCAACGTCATATTGAAAAGTGGGGGCAGCATTATGCGCGATTTGGCTGGCTTGATTTTATTGATGATAAAAGAGTTTCCTCCGCCCTGTTAAATACGGTTGAAGATTGGGCCGCTGCGCAGGGACTGATCGCGGTGCATGGCCCTCTCGGTTTCACGGATTTGGATCGGGAAGGCTTGCTGGTAGAGGGCTTTGGCGAGATGGGTACTTTGGCCACACATTATAACTACCCTTATTATCAGCATCATCTCGAATCCGCCGGATATCAGAAGGACACGGACTGGGTTGAATATGAAATCGAGATTCCAGAACGCCCACCGGAAAGGATAAGTAAACTTGCGGAAGCGGTAAAAGGGCGCTATCATCTCCGCCTGGCGCCGGTTAAAAGCAGGAAGGATCTGCTGAAATATGCCGACGCGGTTTTTGAATTGCTGGATGATGCCTACAGCCATCTTTATGGAACGACACCGCTCAGCAGGGCACAGGTAGATACCTACATTAAACAGTATTTTGGTCTTATCAGGCCGGAGTTTTTGCCGGTTGTTGTTGATCAAAATGATAACCTGGTTGCGTTTGCCATAACCATGCCTTCCCTATCACGTGCATTGCAGAAGGCAAAGGGGCGTATTTTGCCGGCTGGTTTTATCCATTTACTGAAGGCCTTAAGCAAGAATGATAAAGGGGATCTTTACCTGGTTGCTATCAAACACGCTTATCAGGGCAAGGGTATCAATGCCATTCTGATCACGCGCTTGATCGAAGTGTTTAAGGCCTTCGGCATTCGAAAGGTGGAGTCTAATCCGGAGCTTGAAGACAATCTTAATGTGCGCACCCAGTGGAAACATTTTACCCACCGCCAGCACAAGCGGCGGCGTGTGTTTATCCGGCATTTGTGAATAATGTCGCAAAAACAGCTTGGTAAAATAATTCATATGAAAAAGATGTATATGCTTACCTTCCTGCTTGCCATATTTTTCGTTGGCTGTTCGCAGCAGCCCGGTCCTGAGTTTGCGCAGCCTCTCACTGAGGAGAATGGGCAATCCTACCTCAGCGCAACCCGAACATCAGTAGTGGAGGAAACAGAAAAACCGCAGCCTACATTGACGCCCACAGCTGATACACGCCTGTCGCCTGAGGAGTGGCGGGATTGGCCGGTCATTCCTGAGGTAACAGTCACAGCGCGTGAGATTTACCGCCGGGGGATCGCGATGGGAAATGATCCGCATGCTTTTTCCAAGATTGGCGATTGCCACAATGTCAGGCAATCCTTCCTCAGTTTCTTCGATCATCCCGATCAATATGAACTGATGAGCGGGATAGATGGTATGCGTGATACGATAGAAAATTTCCAGGGATATTTTGACCGCGATGGAGAAGCAACGAAATATGGTTTCAATGCTGCCGCAGTACTTTCACCGTTATGGACGGACCTGGATGTGTGCCTGCCGGATGAAACCCCGCTCGAATGTGAATTGCGCATTACCCGCCCCACCTTCGTTTTGATCAGTCTGGAATTCTGGTTTGAAGGCCGCACATCACAAGTGTACGAACGCTATATGCGCCAGATCATTGAGTACACGATCGCGCAGGGCGCCGTCCCGATCCTGGCCACCAAAGCCGATAATATTGAAAAAGACCATTCTCTCAATCTCACAACTGCCAGGTTGGCCTATGAATATGATCTGCCTCTGTGGAATTGGTGGGCAGCCGCGCAGGACCTCAGCGATGCCGGTATGGATAAATATCGCGATGATGGGTTCCATATTAGTGTTGAGGCGTGGAATGTTCGCAGCAAGACATTCTTGCAGACCCTTGACCATCTTTGGAAGGGATTGCGCGATAGCGTTTAACGGATTTCTTTGATCTCCAGATCACTGAAGATGATCGCGTCTGTGTACGCGGCGCCCCCCGCTTTGGTATAAAGCCCGCTCCTGCCATACTCGATGGCAAATTTTGTATCCGTGAAGGATTCCACCTCAACTTCGTCTATGAACAATGCGATCGTATCATCAATACAGTTCAATCGCAGCCGGTGGGCTGAGCGCCCTTGCTTGATCGACGGGATGGATTCAGTGGCAAGCATCGCGAAAGCGCGCCGGACAGAATCGCGGTAGATCGTATAGGTCCCATCCGCGCGCAAAACAGCCATAACCATCCCTTCATTGCTTGCCCGGCACACAACTCCGCCATATCGGGTTGCCGGTGCTCCAGGCGAGAATTCCATTTCAATGGTTGCTGTCACTGAAACATTGCGCAGTGCAGGACCGGCTTTGGTTGCGTAATATCCATAAGGGATCACGGGCGAAAAATGAAAACCATCTTCATCAAACGCGCTGAATGCCCCGCTCAACCCCATCTGGGCGAATGTGCCGTGATCTGCGCGCAGATCATCAATGAGTACATAAGGTTGGGTTTCTGCACGTACGGTGCTTTCAGGTTCAATCCTTAGATCAGCTATTGATACGCTGCCAAATTGTTCGTCCCAGGGAGATGCCGCAAAGATGCCGATTACGGAAAACCCATTTCTCTCGGGCAGCGGCAGTCGGCCGATCAGGTTGTCTTCTGCAAATACGTCGCAATTGCCAGATACACAGGTAAGCCGTAGATTATTCTTCCTGCCAGCCGGCTGCAATTCTGGTGTGTAGGTCTGGTTTAGCGCGCGTGTTTTCTCCTTGCCGTTTTCAACCAGCCACTCTTCAAAATTGAAGAACTGACCCTCCAGGCGCAGTGCGAAAGTGCGCCCATCTGTGTCGATGAAATAAATGCCTGTCTGATTTTTATCTAATCGTGCTGGATCGGCGGGATTGGACGTGATCTCAGCTGTCAATGTAAATCCGTCAACTTCCGTTTCGATGGCTCGCTTGATGATCACATCGGATCCTCTGCGTTTTTCGCTCTGATTGAATTGGATTATTTGATCCGCGCAGGTGAGGATAAATGCGCTTTCTCCGCTTTCCGGCTGGCAAAAGGGAGAATCCGCATGGACCTCATCTTGCGCCAGGATCGGGGGAACGCTTGTTGGATCCAGTATCGGAGCTGTTGTTGGTATAGCCGTCGCATCAGGTATTGGGCTGGGCTCAACCGTAGTGCTGTCTTCTTTTGAGGGCGAAACGCAGGCGCTGCAAAAGGCGCAAATTAAAAAGATAGCGTGAAGTGTTTTAGGTTTCATGCAATCATTATATCCGTTGCAGGTCCTCTCTGATCTTCCGCATCAACCCGCCGGCATTGAAATATGCTAATTCTAGCGGTGTGTCAATTCGCCCGGTAGCGGAAAAACGTTCTACCGCCCCGTCTGTGCGGTGAATGACAACCTCGATCTCTGGCTGGGTGGATGAAATATCGTGAATTCCGTTTATTGTAAAGCGTTCGCTTCCATCTAACCGTAGCGTGGATGCGTTGATTCCGTCCGGGAATTGCATCGGTAGAATGCCCATGCAAACCAGGTTGGTACGATGAATGCGTTCATACGATGCGGCGATTACGGCATGGACGCCCAGTAGATAGGTGCCTTTGGCTGCCCAATCTCGGCTTGAACCGGTACCGTAAGCGTCCCCCGCGATGATGACCAGCGGGATGTTGTCCTCTTTATAACGCATGGCCGCGGTGTAAATAGGCATGATATCCCCGCTGGGTTGGTGCCGCGTGTACCCGCCGTCATTTCCATCCGCCAGGTGATTCCGCAGGCGCGGGTTGCTCAATGTGCCCCGCACCATGACTGCGTGGTTTCCCCGCCGCGCGCCAAAAGAGATGAAATCAGCGGGTAGGACCCCCCCGGCATGCAGATAATCAGCGGCCGGATTGCCAATCGCGATCCGCCCCGCCGGTGAAATATGGTCGGTTGTGATTGAATCGCCCAGGATCGCCAGCGCGTATGCTCCTTTAATTTCCTGCGGTGGCCCATCGCTGCCAAAGCCATCGAACAGGAAAGCGGGTTCCTGGATCAGTGTGGATTCTTCTTTCCAATCAAAAATCGCACCTTCTGGTATTTCCATTTCATTCCATCTCGGGTTGCCGGTATAGATATCTGTGTAGTTTTCCTCATACATGAATTGTTTGATGAACTCCCCTGCGATATTTCTAATTTCCGTGCGTGATGGATAAATATCACGAAGGAAAACAGGTTCTCCCTTTTGGTTTTGGCCAAGCGGGGTTTTTGAAAAATTAAAATCAACCGTGCCTGCCAGCGCGTATGCGGCAACGAGCGGGGGCGACATCAGATAATTGGCCTGGGTGACTGGATGGATCCGGCCTTCAAAATTGCGGTTTCCAGAAAGAACGCTGGCTGCGATTAGATCGTTTTCGACCACCGCTTGCGCCAGAGCCGCGTCGATCGGCCCGGAATTACCGATGCAGGTCGTGCATCCGTATCCCACAACGCTGAACCCCATTTTATCCATGGTATCCATTAGGCCTGCATCAGATAAATACTTGGTGACGACGCGCGATCCCGGGGCAAAACTTGTTTTGACCCACGGTTTGCATTTTAATCCAGCTTCAAAAGCGTTTTTCAGCACCAGGCCGGCGCTGACCATAACGCTCGGGTCTGAGGTGTTCGTGCATGAAGTGATGGCCGCGATTAACACAGTGCCGTTAGCGATACTGTGGTTTTCACCATCAAGATTCACACTGACCCGTTTTTGGCTGCCAGCTTCATCAAGGCCGAACCCATGCAATCCTTTTTCGCTGGTGAGTGAAGCATGAAACGTTTCCTTCACTGCATTCAACTGGATGATGTCCTGAGGGCGTTTTGGCCCAGCGATCAATGGCTGAACTTCGCACAGGTCAAATTCGAGGATCGATGAGTATTCGGGGGTTTCCTCTACATCGCGGAATAACCCCGCTGCTTTAAAATAGGTTTCCACCAGCTGTGCGTGTTCTTCTGGTCGTCCGGTTCGCAGCAAATAGTGGACAGTCTCTTCGTCCACCGGAAAATAGGTCGCGGTTGCGCCGGATTCGGGTGTCATATTGGCGATCATCGCCCGTGTTTCTACTGGTAACATGGCTGCGCTTTCACCGATGAACTCGACAAAAGACCCGACCACACCCCTTGCGCGCAGCGCAGAGGTGATCGAGAGAGTCAGATCGGTTGGTGTTGCCGTGATTGGCAGTTCACCAATTAAACGAACCCCCACCACATCCGGAATTGGAAATTCTGTCGGATATCCCAGCAGCGCGGCTAACGCTTCGATACCCCCGACACCCCACCCAAGAATGCCAAGCCCGTTGATCATTGGCGTGTGCGAATCTGTTCCCAGGACACTATCAGGATACAGCATGGCTGCCTGGTCATTTGTCTCTCCGGTCCAGGCTACCTGTCCGAGGTGTTCCAGGTTGACCTGGTGGCAGATGCCCAGCCCGGGCGGCAGTATCTGTAAATTGTCAAACGCGGTTTGGCTCCACTTCAGGAATTGGTAACGTTCAAAATTGAGGTCAAATTCGTAACTTTCATTGATCTGCCGTGCTTCCGGACGCGCGTATGATTGCACCTGGAGTGAATGGTCGATCACGAGGTCCGATCGGATCACCGGGTTTACGCATTGCGGATCTTTTCCATCACGCTTAATAGCCGATCGCAATGCGGTCAGGTCATTCAAGACTGGCAGACCGGTGAAATCCTGCATCAATACCCGTGCGGGTAAGAATGGGACAGCCCTGCGTGTATAGTTAGTTTGCGGTTCCCAGTCCAGGATCGCGGCTGCAGCTTTGCTTTCGAATCCTTTCTTATCCGCGTTGCGCAGCACGCCCTCCAATAGAATGCGCAGAGAATATGGCAGCCGTCGCAATGGCTTTCCGAATGCGTGACTGTAGGACGTGAGATCGACAAATCGGTATCGCTGCTGATTGATTGTTTTGCTGCAGAATAATTGTCCTGAGTTTTCCATTATGCTGCCTCCGATCGTATGTGTGTGACAACTTGATGGGTGAATGTTTCACAACCAACTGAGGTTGCACCCGGGATTTGCGCCGCAAGGTCAAAGGTCACGTGTTTGCTTTGGATGGCTCCTTCCAGTCCTTTCCGCGCCAACTTGGCTGATTCATCCCATCCCATTGTATCCAGCATCATCGCGGCTGAGAGGATCAGTGAACTGGGGTTCGCTTTGTCCTGCCCGGCGATTTCCTGGGCGGATCCATGATTCGCTTCAAAAAGCGCGGTCCCATGAGTGTAATTAATATTCGCTCCGGGGGAGATACCCACACCGCCTGCCAGAGCGGCGGCGGCATCCGAGATGTAATCACCATTCAGATTGGTTGTGGCGATCACGTCAAATTGCTGTGGGTAAGTGATCAATTTCTCAAATACCACATCAGCGATCACATCATCAACCCAAATTTTTCCCGAGCGCAGCGCTCTCTCCTTCTCATGGTCAGCCTGTTGCTTGCCTGCTTTTTTGACTGACTTCTGGTATGTGCGCCGTGTAAATGTACTGCCAGAGAAATGGGCCTCTGCCATATCATATCCCCATTGCATGAACGCCCCTTCGGTGTATTTCATAATGTTGCCTTTATGCACCAGGGTTACACGTTTCCTGTTGTGGTCCACCGCCCATTTGATCGCCGCCCGGACAAGCCGCTGGCTGTTTGTTTTGGATATGGGTTTGATCCCGATCCCGCATTCTGGTGGGGTGGGAATACGCTTAAAATCATCTCCCATATTTGTCTGAAAGGCCTGCATGAACTCCAGGTGGGCCGGTGAGCCCGCCTTGTATTCGATCCCGGCGTAGAGATCTTCTGTATTTTCGCGGAAGATGACCACATCAATCCCTTCGGGAGAACAATGTGGAGAAGGAAGTCCACGGAACCAGCGCACAGGTCGCTGGCAGACATACAGGTCCAGTTTTTGCCGCAGTGCTACGTTCAAAGAACGGTATCCGCCGCTGATCGGGGTGGTCAGCGGCCCTTTGATCGCGATTTTATTTTTTCTGATAGTCTCGATTGAGGTGCTCGGCAGGTGTTCACCACTGGCGGCATAGGCTTGTTCACCGGCAGGAATTTCCAGCCACTCTATTGCCTTATCTCCTTTATATGCAGTTTCAACTGCAGCGTCGACGACTTTTTTGGTGCATGCCATGATTTCGGGGCCGATCCCGTCACCGGGAATGAATGGTATTATCTGTTTTTTCATAGTCTCTTTTATTAATTATCCTCCAATATTGTTCTATCACATAGAAAGTGATTTTCGTCGCTTGACACACTCCCTAAAACGGGTAAAATACTAGCATGAAATATGGGACACTGTCCCAATATACGGGACAACATGAGTGAAAATAAGATCCAGATGATCGATCGCTTCGTAGCCATTCTCGATTCTTTTACGTTGGATCAATCCATGCTGGGTGTGCGGGAGGTTGCGCGTGAAACCAGGATCGCGTCCTCTTCGGTGGGCCGTATCATGGCTTATATGAAAGAGAAAGGGATTCTCAATCAAGATCCGGAAACACAGGCGTATATGATGGGGGCAAAGGTGCTCGCGTGGGCGGGTATCTATACCGTCACCAGTGATGTGCGGGCAGTCGCGCTGCCTGTGATGGTGCGCTTGCAGGAAAAGACGCGGGAAACGATCAGTTTGTACGTGCTTGAAGGCAATGAGCGCGTCTGTGTCGAACGCTTTGAAAGCCCGGAGACGGTTCGCATCGTTGCCCGGGTTGGTCGGCGGATTCCGCTCTATGCGGGTTCGGCGGGAAAGGTATTTCTGGCTTTTATGCCGGAAAAAAGGCGCGAGGGGATCCTGCGATCCGTAGAATTAAAGGCGATGACAAAACGCACGATCACAAATGTGGATGCGTTGAAGGCGGACCTGGAAAAGATCCGCAAGCAGGGTTACGCCACCAGTAATGGGGAATGGCTGATTGACGCCGCCGGTACCGCCGCGCCAATTTTTAATCTGCATGGCCATGTGGTAGCGGCAATTTCAATTTCTGGGCCTGCCCAGCGCTTTAATAGAGCAAAAATGAAGGAAATGGCACAGGTATTAATGAAAGAAACACAAGTGATTTCACAGGAGCTTGGTTACTACGCGCGCTAACGCGTAAATATATATTTTTGGAGAGAGACAATGTGGCTTCAAGAAAAACTTAGAACGAAGATAGAACATCAGCGCGAGCGTATTGGGAAACTTGTTTCCCGCTATCGTGATCAGAAAATAGGCGATGTTTCAATTAAAAATATTTTTGGCGGTCTGCGGGGTAATGATCTTTTGGTTAGTGATGTGTCGTATGTCGATCCAAATGACGGCATTCATTTCCGCGGTTATTCCGTGCAGGACGTACTTGATAAACTTCCCAAAGCCAATGACAGCAAAATGCCGTTGGCGGGGGGTATGTATTATCTGCTGCTGGTTGGCGAGCTGCCTACGCGCGAGGAAGCCTTGATGGTTGAAGAGGATTGGCGCCGGGCGGGTGATCTGCCCTATTACGTGGCGGATATGCTGCGCGCGATGCCCAGAGATACCCATCCCATGACCATGTTCTCCCAGGCTATCCTTGCGTTGCAGTCGCGCTCTGAGTTTACCCTGCATTACAATAACGGCTTGAAGAAACCGGATTATTGGCGGCCGACTTTGAAGGACAGCATGGCGCTGGTCGCCAAAACCCCCGCGATCGCGGCGGCGATTTATAACATTAAATACCATAGCAAAGATCTTATTCCGCCCAGCCAAACGCAGGATTGGAGTGCCAATTTTGCTTATATGATCAATAAAGACTGGGATCAGCATTACACAGAACTCTGCCGGCTCTTTTTCGTCTTGCATGCGGACCAGGGTACTGGCAATGTCAGCGCGCATACCGCCTGGCTGGTCAACTCCGCTTTATCAGATGTGTATTTTTCGTGTTCAGCAGCGATGAATGGGCTTGCCGGACCGCTGCATGGGCGGGCAAATCAGGATACGTTGGAATGGCTGCTCCATATTCTGGATAAATATGGGAATTGCCCGACGGAAGAAGAGATGGAAAAATTCATCTGGGATACCCTCAATAAAGGTAAAGTAATCCCGGGTTACGGCCATGCGGTATTACGTACAACAGATCCGCGCTTTGCGGCACAGCTTGAATTTGGTCGCAAATATATCGCCGATGACGACCTTTTTAAATTGGTTGAAATGGTATATGAAGTTGCCCCGCGCGTATTAAAAGAACAGGGAAAGGCAAAAAGCCCCTGGCCCAATGTCGATGCCATCTCGGGCACACTTCAGTATCATTGCGGTATGCGCGAATATGATTTCTATACCGTGCTGTTCGGTGTCGGGCGCATTCTGGGTATCACGGCAAACCTGGTGTGGGCGCGCGCGTTATTCGCGCCGCTTGAGCGTCCGCAGTCGATCACGTTGGATATGGTCGAAAGAAAACTCGATCAGCGTTCTGCGTAATACAATAAATACAAAATAATTTTGAGTGGAGAACGTCGCATGCGCGTTGCCTGTCCAGAATGTGGTATCAAAACTGAGTTTTCACCCCATGCTTACCGCTGTACTTGTGGTGCTGCCTGGCAACCGCAAATCTTGCTTCCTTTTGACCTGGGTCAATGTGATCTGAAAACATACGGCGTTGCCCGTTACGCGCCTTTTTTGGGGTCAGGAGATCTGGACTTATCCGTCTCCCTGGGTGCGGGATGGACGCCGATTATTCCCGGAAACCAGAGTGGGCATGAGGTGCTCTACAAACTGGAGTACCTGTCTCCGACAGGTTCGTTCAAAGACCGGGGAACAGAGATTGAAACGGCTTTTCTGAAAGCCGCAGATGTCACCGCGGTTGTGGAGGATTCATCCGGCAATGCGGGTGCGTCCATTGCGGCATATGCAGCTAAAGCGGGCATGCGGGCGGATATCTACGCGCCGGCAGGCGCACCCCGGGCAAAATTAGATCAGATCGCTGTGTATGGCGCGCGGTTACATCGGATTCCAGGTCCAAGGATTGAAGCCACCAATGCGGTCCAGGAAGCCATAGCAGGTGGAGCCGTATATGCTTCGCATGCGTATAGTCCAGCTTACCTGCTGGGCCAGCAGACTTTCGCGTGGGAGATCTGGGAGCAGACCTCCGGAAATCTTCCCGGAGCGTTGCTGATTCCGGCCGGACAGGGCGGGCT
>CAZDIS010000010.1:0-32005 GCA_964505585.1 uncultured Pelolinea sp.
TATTTCAGTTTACTGAATGAGGGAGGCTCATTAAAAGATATCGAAAAAGCGAAAGAAGAGATGCTTACTGTCCTCAAACAGGAATTACTTTACCTTTCCATGCGCCAGATTTTTGTAACCGTTATTTCCATTGTGATGATCGCTGAGGTGCTTTCGCTTATTGGTATTGGATTCACATCCACCATGATCGGCTTATTCCGTGTGCTCTGCGTTGGTTATGCCTTCTACGCGGTCGGCAACACCATCCTGCTTTATCTGCTCTATTTTTCAGCGGATAAATTTGCGCTTTATCCCGCCCTGACCCTTTTTGTCGTCAACGCGGTCGGCACATACGACACCCTCTCCCTATCCGCAAATTATTATGGTTTCGGGTTCGTGGCTGCCGCCTTCGCCATGTTCATCGTGGGCTGGTGGAAATTGGTTTCATTTACAAAACATCTCGAATATCATGTCTTCTGCCAACAACCGATCTTTGTCCAGCCAAACGAGGGATTATTCATACGGATTGTGCGCCGCTTAGAAAAACAACAATCGAGATAGGAAAAGACAGGAGATTCCTTTCTTTTGTCTTTTTCGCCCTCCTCTCTAATCAAATGTTTTGTTAATCATTTCCCCACTGCCTCGATGCTATTATCGATAAACAATATATTGGTGGCCAATGCCCAAACCACATAATTCCAATTCGCGCCGCGATTTCATGAAAAAGATCTCTCTTGGCGTATCCGCGCTTACTTTGAGTCCATTTATAAACGCCTGTCAGCAAAAAGAGATTGCCCTTTCACAATTCTCGGATACTGAGATCGATGTAGAAATGCGTTTATCCGCGATTGAGGATACTTTACAGATTATTCCCGGCAGTAAAACATATGTTTGGCGTTATCAGGGAGAATTGATCCGCGGTCCAGAAAACACGATCCAAATATTTCCAGGCGCATATCTTGGCCCCATTATCCATTTACAAAAAGGCCAGAATGTACGCGTTCGATTTGAAAATAAAATTCCGGAACCTTCGATCATACATTGGCACGGTCTCCATGTACCAGCGTCCGCTGATGGCCACCCCCGCCTGGTCATTGAAGAAAATGAAGAATACATCTATGACTTTACTGTGATGGATCGGGCTGGTACGTATTGGTTCCATCCGCATCCGCACGGACGAACCGGTCCCCAGGTGTATCAGGGCTTAGCCGGGTTGATCCTCATTCATGATGAAACAGAGTCCGCGCTTGGCCTCCCGTCGGGTGCGAATGATCTGCCAATCGTGATCCAGGACCGCACGTTTAGCACGGATAACCAGCTCGTCTATACCGGCTCTCGCATGGATCAAATGATGGGCTTTTTCGGAGATACGCTCCTCATCAACGGCGTAGCCCCGCAGCCCATTTCTGTCAGTAACCGCTCTTATCGCCTGCGGCTGCTAAATGGTTCAAATGCCCGGATCTATAAATTGGCATGGGCGGATAACACGCCGCTCACAATCATCGCTACTGATGGTGGCCTGCTGGAAACACCGATCCAAAAAGATTATCTCACCCTGGCTCCCGCCCAGAGGATAGAACTTTGGGTGGATTTTGGTAAACATGCAATTGGAGACACGCTCGAACTTGTTAACAAAGCAAATAGCACCCCCGCTGGTGGAGATGAATATGCTGTCGCAGTCTTTTCCATTGAAAAGGAAGCTTCTACTTCAAGTTTACTGCCTGATCGATTGTCATCCCTGAAGGTTAATGTACCGGAAAACGCGGTCAATACCATAAATCCTCGCCTATTTTCATTACAAATGGGAATGGGAATGACCTGGAACATCAACGGCCGCACTTTTGAAATGAATGATGTAGCCAGTGACGAAAAAGTCAGATTAGGCGACCTTGAGGTTTGGCAATTCTCGAATTCTGGAACTGGCGGAATGGGTATGGAGCTTCCGCACCCGATGCACATCCACGGCCTGCAATTCCAGATAATAGAAAGAAAAATTGATCCGCAACGCAAACGCGCATGGCAATCTGTGGGCGACGGCTTTGTTGATGTGGGCTGGCACGATACTGTCCTGGTCATGCCCGGAGAACAGGTGAAAGTGTTAGTAAAGTTTGAAGATTTTGAGGGCTTGTATCTATACCACTGTCACAACCTGGAACACGAGGACATGGGCATGATGCGCAACTATCAAGTCATTGCCTGATTTATCAAACGATCTTCCATCCATTAAACCCAAAAGATTTGTCAAAGTCTAAATTATAATAATGCCACAACATCCTTTTCTTGTGGAGGCATTATGACCAAAGAGCATTCCCAAGGGGCAAACAAGCGCAGCGTTCTCCGTAATCTTTTAATTTCCATGCTTTCATTCGGGCTTATCATTGGATTAATTTTTCCACTTTTCGCTTGGGTTGTTTTGCAAACCGAGAAAGCCTTCTCTCCGTTATTTATCATCATGTGTGTTATCGCCGGGTTGATTGTCGGTTTTGCGAACTACGTCATTTTCAATATCGTGGTTTCCAAAGAACTGAGCGTAATCCAGGGTGGAATGGACCACATCAATGAGAATATTTCTGATGTCGAAGTGATGCAATCTAACTGCCTGGATGAATGTACGCTGCCCGTGAACAGCGCCGATATTATCGGCGAGATATCACAATCATTTAACGACATGGCTTTCCAAATATTTAAACGACTCGAATTGGAAGGGGAAACAAGCCAGTTAAACGCGCAACTAATGCAAAGCGTTGAGCTTGAAGATGTGGCACAAACCATCCTGCAGAGAATTTCAGAAGTTCTGCATGCGAAAGCTGGGCTGCTTTACGGCGGTGCGGCTGAAGAAATGCATCGCTATGCCAACTTTGGCGTTGATTTGGACTCCTCTCAGAAAACTCTGTATCCCGATGTATTTGGGCCGATAGCAAAATCCCTGAAATCCGGTGAGATCGAACAATATTCCCAAACCGAAGGATGGGAATGGTTCAGCCAATCGACACCGCTCGGCAATTTCCATCCTGGTTCAGTGGTTATTATCCCGCTGATGGATAAGCAAAAATCGGTTGGTCTGGTCATCCTCGCGTGCGGAAAAAACCTGATAACCGAAAAACAACGCACTTCCTTGCATGCGCTGCGTTCTTTTGCGGCGCCAAATCTGGATAACTCCATCTTACATAAGCGCATCAGTGATCTTGCCGCGATTGATGAGCTCACCGGCATTCTCAACCGTCGGTTTGGTATGCGGAGATTGAAGGAAGAATATGCGCGCTCTACGCGCCATGGCGCACCTATCAGCGTGGTGATGATGGATATCGACCATTTTAAAGATTTCAATGACACCTTTGGGCACAACGCGGGTGATGCTGTCCTTAAAACGGTTGCCCAGACTATTCAAGAAAATATCCGCATGGAAGACATGGCTTGCCGTTACGGAGGAGAAGAATTCCTGGTCAGCCTCTCTGGTGCCGGCATGAATGACGCTGCGATTGTTATTGAGCGCATCCGGCGCACTATTGAAACCAATTCCATTAACTGGGGCGGAAAACAGCTGCAAGTCACCATCAGTTGCGGAATCGCGACTTATCCAATCGTGCGCGCTTCTGTCTGTGAAGAATTGATCACATCAGCAGACCAGGCATTATACGCGGCCAAAGATTTCGGAAGAAACCAGGTGGTGATCAACGATGGAGTCAATAGTTTGCGATTTTCTGAATTGAAGATTGGTGAAACCAAAGGAAGATAGGAATGGCTTTCGATCGAGATCTAGCAGGCAGAATTAATATCGCTCTCGCAACTATTAATCCACCCGGTCTGGTCAGCAGAAAGATGTTCGGCGGTATAGGCTACATGGTCCGGGGAAATATGGCCTGCGGTATCCTGGACGACAAACTGATCGTGCGGGTCGGTAAAGATGTCTACCAGGAAATGCTCACCCGCCCGGGTGCCGACCTATTTAACACCACCGGTAGGCCGATGACCGGCTGGGTTATGGTGGAAAAAAACGCGCTTGATGAAGAAGGTACTCTGATGGATTGGGTGGAACGCGGTGTGGACTTCGCTCTTTCATTACCCGCAAAATAGAAAAGGGAAATTTTATGGCAAACAGTTATATTCTCACGAAAGAGTTGGCACTGAAGGCGATTGACATCGCGCGAGCGTCATTTATAAAAATGGTCAAACTTGGAGTCACGGATCGCGATCAATTGCATGTGGTCGTGATGGATCCAGCCAAACGCCCGCAATTTGGGGACACTTTTGATTCATCAATTTTGTGCGAGAAGGCGATTGGCACGCAAGTAGAAAGGTATAGAGACGGTGCCCTTGGCAAAGCCAGAAATGCGTGGTTATTTGCGGCACCAACCAAAGAGATCCAGCAGCTGTATCCTCATCTGCTCTCGCAGGGTATGAATAAATGGGGCGGTGGAACCTATCTGCACCGCATCGCGGTCGGCGCAGCCGGCGTGGAGTACCAATACGATCAGTGGATGGCCGAGATGGTCGCCTGCACCTGCCGCGCTTTAGCGGTCGGTGAGATGTCTCGTATCTTGCCTATTGAAAGTGACACTTTAGAATAGCTCTGCACTAATGCGCGCTATTTGATTGCTTATTTAAGCTGGATCGCAACATGGCCGTAATCCCGTTCAAGATTTTGCCATTAGCGATCATCAGCAATCCATCTAATAGGTTGGGATTCAGAGTTCCCCCGCTAAACATGATTAGAACACGCAGCGGGCTTTCCAGCGCCATCTGTTCGATCATAAGTCGGGTAGGGCGGTGCATATCCTCATGGACGATCTTATTTATTTGCTTCCTGACCACAAAGCGCAATATGCGCCCCACCAATGATGCCTGCATATCCATGATCGGTGTATTGATCGTGTAGGGTTTAGGGTCCGGATCATTATCCGGGACGGGCCGTCTGAGGATGTTTTCAAATGCTGCCACCGGTACAACCGCATTTTCAGGGAAGTCCTTGTAGAATAAGCACCCGTCAGATGGGTCTGTGTTGCGTGATTCGCCATCAATAGAAATTGTGCAGACCAATCGGATATCACGTGAAGATGCACCGACACGAATTACATACTCCCCCGCTTCAACTATCCATCTTTTTTCCTCAGGTGAATAATAGGAAAATGACCGCTCATCAAGAGATAACGTGACAGTTTTTTTCTCCCCGGGTTGCAGCGTCACTTTGGTAAATTGCTTCAATTCCTGCTCGGGACGGTAGACGCTGCTCCTTTCATGATGGACATATACCTGTGCGATCTCTTTTCCCGCGGTGTCACCTGTATTTTCTATCGTGAAGATAACGTCAGGAGATTGGTTCTGGTTCATGTTTACACGCAGTCCGCTGTACGCAAACGTTGTATAGCTAAGTCCATGACCGAACGGAAAAAGGACTTCTTTTTTCACCATATCGAAAAAACGATAGCCGACAAATATACTTTCCCGATATTCCACTGTTTTCGGTCCACCCGGGAAATAATTATAGGTTGGCGTATCTGCCAACGCTAATGGAAATGTTTCCGCCAGTTTTCCACTCGGGTTGCTGTCACCGAACAACAACATGCCGTGCGCGCGTGCACCAGCCTGCCCGCCAAGATAACCTTTTAAGATTGCCGGTATGGCATTGATCCAGGGCATCTCTACAGGGGCGCCCCCGCTAAGCACAATAATGACATTTGGGTTCACCTGCGCAACCGCTTCGATCAATTGATTTTGTACTTCGGGCAGCCGCAGATGATCTCTATCTATGCTTTCAACTTCATCCATATCAGTCAATCCCGCGCAAATAATCACTTTACCCGCCTGCTTAGCGATAGAGATTGCTTCCTCGCGTAATGGCCCTGGGGATGGTCCACCATCAAGCGCGAATCCGTCTGCGTACAACACCTTTTCGGTATCTGTGTATTGCAGCACTGCTTCAAAAAGAGTTTCAACATTGGTTGGGTGAATCAGCGAACTGCCGCTGCCCTGATAGCGTGGTTCTTTCGCAAAGCGTCCGATCAACGCGATCTGTTCGCCCTTTTTCAGCGGGAGGATGCTATCCGCATTCTTCAGAAGTACTGCCCCTTCCGCTGCGGCTTCCAGTGCGATCTGGTGGTGATATGCGAAATCATATTGATATCCTTCTTTAATGCCCGTTCGGCATTTATCAACAAACTGCAGAATGCGGCGAACTGCAGCATCCAGATCGCCTTCCGTAAGGGCGCCTGCCTTAACTGCCGCGATGATCAACGCTTTATTTCCATTGGGAATACCTGGCATTTCCAGGTCCATCCCGGCTTCAATCCCCAGCACACGATCATTGACCGCTCCCCAATCAGAGACGACCATGCCTTCAAAGCCCCATTCGTCTCGCAGAATGTTGGTAAGCAGTGTTTTGTTTTCGGTGCAATAAGTGCCATTCAATTTGTTGTAAGCGGCCATCACTGTCCAGGGTTTGCTTTTCTTCACCGCTTGCTCGAACCCTGCCAGATAGATCTCGCGCAATGCGCGCTCATCCACGACCGCGTCGATCAGCATTCGCCGGTATTCCTGGTTGTTGGCTGCAAAATGTTTCAAGGAAGTACCTACCCCAAGCTTTTGAACACCCTGAATATAAGCGGTGGCCATTTCACCAGTGAGATAGGGGTCTTCAGAAAAATACTCAAAATTGCGGCCGCATAAAGGCGAGCGCTTGATATTCGCCCCCGGTCCCAAAATAGTATTGACGCCCTCTGCCAGACATTCATCCGCGATCGCGCTGCCGACGCGTCCGACCAGATCCCTGTTCCAGGTGCTGGCCAATGCCGACGCGGTTGGAAAACAGGTAGCGGGATAACTGTCCCGTACGATTTCGCCTATTCCTTCATCAAGCTCTTTGCGCAGGCCATGCGGGCCGTCTGCCATCATCACCGCTGGCACCCCAAGCCGGTCCAATTCCCGTGTATGCCACCCATCTCTGCCTGCGCACAACGCAGCTTTTTCCTCCAGCGTCATCGCCTGCAAGATTTTTTCTACATTCATCTGCCCTCCATGGAAAAATACAGGTGTTTACTTGCTTCTATCTTAGAATACTGCATCAATCTTATCCAAGATGTCCTCCGATAATTCGCTGATGAATTTGGAGGCGGCAAGGTTTTCATCCAACTGTTCCAAGCGTGTAGCGCCAGTGATGACACTGCTGACATCGTTCCGCCGTAATAGCCATGCAATGGCCAGCTGTGCAGTTGTCGCACCGATTAATGCGGCAAGAGCGGTAAGCTGCTTTACCTTGTCAATTGCTTCGGGGGTTATGCGGTTTTTCATCCAACCCATATCCGCAAAAGACGCACGGCTGCCCTTTGGGATGCCTTCATTATATTTTCCAGTAAGGACACCACTGTTAAGCGGGCTGAACGTTGTCAGTCCGATGCCGTATTCACTGCAGACTGGCGCCAATTCGATTTCAACGTGATTTCGGTTGAATAAATTGTATTTTGGCTGCTCTATCATCGGCGGGATGAGGCCGTTCTGTTTGGCAAAAGATATTGCCCGCATTAAGTGAAACACACTCCACTGTGAGGTGCCCCAATACAGGATCTTACCGCGGCGCACAAGCATATCCATCGTCTGTACGACTTCCTGTACAGTTGTGTCCGGGTCGTGGCGGTGGCAATAGTAGATGTCAAGATAATCCACATTCATCCTTTTTAATGATGCATGCAGAGATTCTGTGATGTGTTTCCGCGATAGCCCGCGGCTGTTGACATCATCCGAGGTGGGAAAGAACACTTTACTGGAAAGAACCAGATTTTGCCGCGGCAGATCAGCGATCGCCTTCCCTAAAACCTCTTCGGCCTTCCCTTTTGCGTATACATCGGCATTATCAAAGAAATTGACACCCTGGTCGTATGCGGCATGAACCAGGTCGGATGCGGTATTCTCATCGATCTGGTTGCCAAATGTGATCCAGGCCCCCAGAGATATCTCACTGACCTTAATCCCCAGTTTTCCTAATCTCCGGTAGTGCATATTGTTGCCTCCAGATATTAATCCTTTTTATCCTGTGGTTCTTCTCCGATACCAAGCGCTTTCCACTTACCCGTATCTGACCGCAATCGGTGGGCCTCTCCTTCACGCATATGCAGCTGGTCAAACCCTTCCGGTTTGATACCCATGCTTTCTCCATCAAGCAGCCCAAATACACCACTCTGGCCTACCTCAGTACGTTTTCCCTGGCAGAATTTACATGCCTTTGAATCATGGACCGGATAGTCAAGCGGCTCTTCATAGGTGCTGATAAAACCCTCATAATTACGCAAAACGACTTTATGGTCCGAACTGCTGATGAGATAATTCGGCATAACTGGGATCTTTCCCCCGCCGCCGGGCGCATCAACAACGAATGTTGGTACCGCAAAACCAGATGTATGGCCGCGCAGGCCTTCAATGATCTCAATGCCTTTTGATACCGGAGTGCGGAAATGGCCGGCGCCTTCCACCAGGTCACAGATGTAAAGGTAGTAAGGGCGTACACGCATACGCACAAGATCCTGCACCAACTTCCTCTGGATATGCACACAATCGTTAATTCCGGAAAGCAGCACCGATTGGTTTCCCAGCGGGATACCGGCATCTGCCATTTTGGCGCACGCCTCAGCCAGCTCGTGCGTAATCTCATTTGGATGATTAACATGAATATTGATCCACAACGGATGAAATTCCCGAAGCATTTCGCATAATTCATCCGTAACGCGCATGGGCATGAAAACAGGCACGCGCGAACCAATACGCACAATTTCCAGGTGAGGCACCTCACGCAAACGGGTCAGGATGTTTTTTAAGACTTTTGGCGCGAGCACAAGTGGATCACCGCCCGATAATAAAACATCGCGGACCTGCGGAGTTCTCTGCAGATAATCGATCTGCGCGTCCAGTTCGTCACGGGAAAATGTTGCCGAAGGATCACCTACAATACGCCCGCGCGTGCAATAGCGGCAATAGGAAGCACACTGGGTTGTAACCAGCATTAGAGCTCGGTCCGGATACCGGTGTACCAGGCCTGGCACAGGTGAATGCGCGTCCTCAGATAATGAATCTTCCATCATACCTGTAAAAGAAGAGATTTCTCTATAGGTTGGGATCACTTGCCGCCTGATTGGATCATCCGGGTCATCGCCATCGATCAGCGATGCAAAATATGGGGTGATATCAACACGGAATAGCCCATGCTCTCCCAGGGCCCGTTTTTCACTGTCTGTCAGGTTGATCACCCTCTCAAAGTCATCAATCGCGTTTAGACGATGGCTTAGCTGCCAGCGCCAATCGTTCCATTTTTCATCAGGAATATCTTGAAATTTTTGGGCCCTTTTAGGGGGAAAAGTATTCATTGTTCACTATCCTTTGGCGTAAGGTTTGTATATTCCTATTATTGTATTACATAGTGTGAAGAGGGTAAAATACAACGATTTTTGTTAAATATTTGTTAGAAAGCAACCCAAGAAACACGAAAATCTTGACGCTCACCACCCTGCATGGTATCATCATTATTGGCTTATTAGCACTCTCTCTATTAGAGTGCTAATTTGAAAAACTATGAAAGAGTTAACAACCAGACAAAAAAAGATATTATCACTCATCGTGCATGAGCATATTGACTCCGCTAACCCTGTCGGGTCAAAAAGTCTTGTTAATAAATTTGGCCTGGACCTGAGCTCTGCGACAATCCGCAACGAGATGGCAGCGCTGACGGAATTTGGGCTGCTCAAACAACCACATACTTCAGCCGGCCGTGTGCCAACTGAAGAGGGTTACCGTTTTTTTGTGCGCCAGTTGATGAACGAAACGTCTCTCCCATCGGCAGAGAGGGCAACGATCAATCACCAATTTTCTCAGATGTCGAATGACATACAGCAGTGGATGCGGTTAGCGGCATCGGTATTAGCAAAGCGCACAAGATCTGCATCCATCATCACCGCTCCGCAGGCCAACGAGGTACATTTCAAACACCTCGAGTTGATTTCCACACACGGACGCCAGATATTGGCGATCCTGGTGCTCGAGGGCGGGCAGATCCATCAGCAAATTTTGACCCTGGAATCTCCTGTTCCACAGGACCAATTGTCAATGATTTCAAAGAAGTTCAGTCATTTTCTGGCGAGAAGCGATTCGCAAAGAGTCCACATCTTTTCAGAACCGCTCACTAAAGAAGAAGAACAGATTATGCACTGGGTCGAAGACGAAATGCAGCGCTCCGAACAACTACCAACCGGCGAGATCATCTTGGATGGGTTGACAAATGTACTCTCGGAACCGGAATTCTCGGATTCAGAGGAAGCCAGGCGCGCGCTCCTGCTATTAGAAGAACGATCGATGTTGCAGGATCTGATTTCACAAACGATCCTGCCGGAATCCATTGGCGGAGTTCAGGTATTGATCGGCGGAGAAGACACCTGGGATAACCTGGCACAGTGCTCCATCATCTTATCGAAGTACGGATCGCCTGGTATGGCAACCGGCACACTTGGGATTTTAGGGCCAATGCGGATGTCGTACGGAAAATCAATATCCCTGGTCAGATTCTTATCAAGTTTGATGAGTGATTATGTCGTTCAAAACTGGTAGTACAAAGGAAAAATTAAGATATGACAAAAAAAGAAAATAAAGGGAATAAGAATAACGTGTCAGCAGAGAGTGAACGTGAAAATAGTTCCACCGCTGACGTTGAAAGCGAAAAACCGGAAGGAGAAAGAAAAAACAAAGATAAAAATGAAACGGTGACAATCCCGCTTTCTGAGTACGCAGCGCAATTGGAAGAGCTCGATCATCTGACAATGAAAGCTGATGAGTTCAGCGATGGCTGGCAGCGTGAAAGAGCGGAATTCGCGAACTATAGAAAACGCATGGGCCGTGATCTCGATATGCAAAAAGCCGACTTCAAAATTGGCATTATTAAAAAGTATTTAGCTGTGAAAGATGATCTCGAGCGTGCATTAAAGAATTTACCGGACTCATTGAAAGAAGAGCCCTGGATAAATGGGGTTGAATTGATCAACCAGAAATTATCATCCCTTATTAATAGCGAGGGAATTGAACCGATCCCCGCAGAAGGGGAAGCTTTTGACCCAAACATTCATGAAGCAATTTCCAGCGAAGATAACGAAGAGGTCGAAAGCGGATTTATTATTGAAGTAGTCCAGCAGGGCTACAAGTTAGGCGACCGGGTTATTCGCCCGGCGTTAGTTAGAGTATCAAAATAGGAGATAAAAATGGGAAAAATAATTGGAATAGATTTAGGAACAACCAACTCAGTCGTAGCGGTAATGTCCGGCGGTGAACCAATGGTCATTCCGACAGCGGAAGGGGAACGTCTGTGCCCTTCAGTTGTGGCTGTAAATAAAAATGGTGAACGCGTTGTCGGTCGTCCCGCGCGCAATCAGGCGATCGTTAATCCAGAAAATACGGTTTTCTCTATTAAACGATTCATGGGACGTAAATATACTGATGAGGAAGTACAGCGCACTATCAGCCGTGTGCCTTACAAAGTTACAAAGGCCGCGAATGGCGACGTGCGTGTGGTGATGGATGGCAAGGAATATTCACCGCCAGAGATCTCTGCGATGATCCTCAGCAAACTGAAGAGCGACGCCGAAGCGTATCTCGGTGAGACTGTCACACAGGCAGTTATCACGGTACCCGCGTATTTTAACGACGCGCAGCGCAACGCCACCAAAGACGCTGGCAAGATCGCGGGGCTGGAAGTGCTGCGCATCATCAATGAGCCAACAGCTTCATCTTTGGCGTACGGTCTTGACAAAAAGAAGAACGAAGTGATCGCGGTCTATGACCTGGGCGGCGGCACGTTCGATGTCTCGATCCTTGAAGTTGGAGATGGCGTGTTCCAGGTGAAATCAACCAGCGGAGACACTTTCCTGGGTGGTGATGACTATGACCTGCGTGTCATGGATTACCTGGAAGAACAATTTGAAAAAGATACCGGCATGGATTTAAAGAAAGACCGCCAGGCACTGCAGCGTTTACGGGAAGCAGCTGAGAAGGCGAAGATCGAACTTTCAACCATGATGGAAACCGAGATTAACCTGCCGTATTTGACAGCAGACGCGAGCGGACCAAAGCACCTGGTGACCAAGCTCACCCGTTCAAAGCTCGAACAGTTGACAAATGACCTGACCGAACGGTCGATTGGTCCTGTCAAGAACGCGCTGAAAGATGCCGGGCTGAAACCGGGAGAGATAAACGAAGTCGTGATGGTCGGCGGTATGACCCGTATGCCAGCGATCCAGGAATTGGTACGCAGAGAATTTAGCAAAGAACCGCACAAAGGCGTAAATCCGGATGAGGTTGTCGCCGTAGGCGCAGCAATCCAGGCCGGTGTTCTCGGCGGCGATGTCAAAGACATCCTGCTGCTGGATGTAACACCTTTGACGCTCTCAATTGAAACTTTGGGCGCAGTCGCAACCCCATTGATCGAACGCAATACAACCATTCCTACCCGTAAGAGCCAGGTCTTCTCAACGGCTGGGGACAACCAGACACAGGTTGAGATCAATGTTCTCCAGGGCGAACGCCCCATGGCGTCTGACAATAAATCACTCGGCAAATTCGTGCTGGATGGTATCCCGCCTGCGCCGCGCGGCGTTCCGCAGATCGAAGTCACATTTGACATCGACGCGAACGGCATTCTCAATGTCACTGCGCAGGACAAAGCTACTGGCCGAAGCCAAAAAATCACAATTACTGCATCCTCTGGTTTGACAGAAGAGGAGATCGAGCGCATGAAGACTGAAGCCGAGAAACACGCGGACGAAGATGCCCGGCGCAAAGAACTGATCGAGGCAAAGAATTACGCCGAAAACGCCGCGTATACCGCGGAAAAAATGCTTCGGGAAAATGGTGAGAAGATCGCTGACGACCAGAAAAAGAAGGTCGAAGAAATGGCTGAATCTTTGCGAAAGACCGCGGCGGGAGATGATCTGGCTGCGATCAAGAAAGAAACGGAAGAACTAAGCCAGTTCATCCAGCAGGTTGGCGCGAGCCTATATCAGCAGGATGAGAACGCGCAGCAGGCACCCGGTGATGCAGCTGAAGGCGGCGCAGGCACCTCATCTGATGATGATGACGAAGATGTTGTTGAAGGTGAATTCAAGAACGTCTAAAGTAAAATAAACAATACTACGAAAGCAAGAGAGGCGCTTCAGAGACATGGAAAATACTGCGCCTCTCTTGATATACAACACACATGCCAAAACGTGATTACTACGAAGTCTTAGAAATTGAAAGGACCTGCACCCAGGTTGAGATCAAAGCCGCGTTTAGAACGCTCGCACGAAAATACCATCCGGATGTAAATAAAGATCCGGACGCGGAAGAACGCTTTAAAGAGATCAATGAAGCATTCATGGTGCTTTCCGATGAACAAAAGCGGTCAGTATATGACCGTTATGGCCATGAGGGTTTACGCAGTACGGGTGGCATGCCGGACTGGAATACAGTTGATCCCTTTGATATTTTTGAACAGTTCTTTGGCGGTTTTGGTGGGTTTACCTCCCGCCAGCGCAGAAACGCGCCCAGGCGCGGAAAGGATCTCTATTACGCGTTAACCCTTGATTTCGAACAAACCGCCAGCGGCGTTGATAAAGAGATACAGATAACCCGTGATGAGGTTTGCGAACGCTGTAACAGCAGCGGTGCAGAGCCAGGCACAAAACCTAAAACCTGCGGCACCTGCCAGGGGCGCGGTGAAATCCGGCAAACACGGCAAACATTTCTAGGTTCTATGGTGCAGGTCACAACCTGCCCCGAATGTCAGGGCGCCGGGACAGTCATTACACAGAAGTGCGAAACCTGCGGTGGCCGTGGGTATGAAAGAAAAGCTGTCAAAAAAACGATCCCTGTTCCTGCTGGCGTAAATGATGGCACCCAGATCCGCCTGGCTGGAGAAGGGCAGCCCGGCACGCACGGAGGACCGCGCGGCAACCTCTTTATAGAGATCAAAGTTAAGCCCCACAAATTCTTCAGGCGCCGGAAAGACGATATCTTGCTGAATATGAACATCAATGTCGCGCAGGCAACCCTGGGTGCTGAAGTGATTGTGCCTACTCTAAACGGCGATGAAAAACTTATTATTCCATCGGGCACACAGCCCGGCAAGGTCTTCAAACTGCGAAATAAAGGTATCCCCCATTTGCGCAGCAACGGACGCGGTGACCAATTAGTGATCATCAATGTGGACATCCCCTCAAAATTAACGGATGGACAGCGGGAATTGTTTGAGCAATTAGCAGATACGCTCGGCAGTGAAGTTCTTCCACAGGAACGCAGTTTTTTAGATGTCTTGAAGGATGTTCTGGGTGGATAAAACTTCCTGGCTGGAAGTATCGCTCATCGTTTCACATGAACAGGCAGAAGCAGTTGCGGACGTATTAGGCAGATACACGCCTGAGGGGGTCGTCGTCGAGCGGATGGTCAGACAAACCCATTCTAAAAAAAACCAATTAGAAAACAAGGTAAAAGTATTTGGGTACCTTTTTGTGGATGCGCAGCTTGAGGAAAAGAAAATGCGCCTGGAGGAAGCATTATTCTACCTCGGTAAGATCCAGCCGCTCCCAAAACCAGTTTACAAAATTATCCGCGATCAGAATTGGATGTCTGCCTGGAAAGATCAATATGAACCGCTCAAGGTGGGTAAGACATTAGCTATTCTGCCAGCGTGGGTCGAGAAAGCGTTCCCGGAAAGGGTAGCCATCAGGATCAACCCTGGCATGGCTTTCGGAACCGGGACCCATCCAACCACCCAGCTTTGCCTGGAATTCATGGAAGAACAGATACAAAAAGGCATGGATGTTATCGATGTGGGCTGCGGATCAGGTATTCTTTCAATTGCAGCCGTGCTTTTAGGCGCTCAACACGCTTACGGGGCTGACATCAATCCTGCCGCTCTGCAATCCAGTCTTGAGAACACCGGAATAAATAATACCGGCAAAAACACGACTTTCATCCAGGGTTCTGTTCCTGAAATTTCAGCGGGTGCCTTTAATATTATGCAAGCACCGCTTGTTTTAGTAAATATTCTTGCGCCCATCATTCTACGGTTGTTCGACGAAGGTTTAGCTGAGTTGGTCTCAAAAAATGGGCAGTTGATCCTTTCCGGTATCCTTGCGATCCAGGCGGAAGAGATCCTGCGAAAAGCAGAAGCGAATCTGTTTACCCTGCAGAGTAAACAGGAAATCGACGATTGGGTCGCGCTGTTGTTGCGGAAGTTGCCAGAAATCTAATCCAGCGATTCGAGCACACACTCCCAGGTAATTTCTGCCTTTCCCTTGAGTGTTGCCGCCACAGAGCAGTATTTTCCTTCCGATAATTCTATGGCTTTTTCGGCATCTTTCTTTTCAAGATCTTTACCCGCCATCACATATTTCAAGTGAATTTTTCGAAAGGTCCATGGCGGATCGGCTTCCTGCTCAGCACGAACAAAAACTTCTAGTTTTTCGAGATTGATCTTTCTTTTCTCAAGGATGGACACTACATCGTACGAACTGCATGTTGCCAGGGAAACAAGCAGCAATTCTGATGCTTTCATTCCGATCATTTCATTTTTTGTTCCACCCAGGACAACGGAATGCTTACTTGAATCTGTACCAATAAAAGTTCTTTCACCGGTCCATCTTACATTTGCTTCAGCCATTCTTCCTCCAAATTGATAGGCAAATTATATTTACCTATCCCCCATTTAACTATTAATAATTCCTAAAATTTCAGCTTGACACAGAACAATTGTTCGTGTATATTATAGTACAAATGTCCGATAATGTGCCCTTTAAAGGAGGCCATGATGGCAAGAAAAAGTGATGGTTTAAGCAAACGCCACGAGCTGATTTTAAAATTCCTGGCAAAATTTCAGGAGGAAAATGGATACTCACCTTCCATTCGTGAAATTGGCCAGAGTATAGGCGTTAAGTCCACTTCACTTGTTGATTATTATCTGAAACAACTCGAAGATAAGGGCTATATTTCTCGTGAACAGCATATTTCACGCAGTATTTGTTTATTAAAAGATATCACCAGGAACAAATCTGTTGTTGACCAGGTTGCCGATGGTATTAAAGACATTGGGAAAATGGTGGAGGAATTGCTCACCATTCCTGTTATGGGACGGATTGTTGCCAGTGAACCAATCCCAATGCCTACCAGCGATATTGGTTATTATGATTCAGAGAGCAGCATCGATATCGCCCGTTCCCTGCTCCCCGCAAAAGAGAAAGTTGAAGATCTTTTCGCGCTGGAAGTACAGGGAGACTCAATGATTGACGCGATGGTCAACGATGGGGATATTGTTGTCATGAAACGCACCCAGCAGGCGGACAACGGCGAGATGGTCGCTGTCTGGCTGGATGATAAAGATCAGACAACACTCAAGTATTTTTTCCGAGAAAACAAAGGCATCCGGCTGCAGCCAGCAAATCCCAATATGGACCCGATCATAGTTGAAAACCCTGCCAGTTTGCGCATCATGGGCAAGGTGGTCATGGTTATCCGCCAGATGCAGGGTGTTACTATCTAATTCAATCCGACAGCACCAGAAAGGTGCTGTTTTTTTATTTTAAGAAGTCCCCGATCATTTCTTCTGAAATCCGCCAAATCCTTTCCTGTAATGCTTCATTACTTGCAAGATCTGAAGGTACGTTTACGTGTGAATTTTTAAAATACTTTCCGGTTATGCCTGTTATATCTTCAGAAGATGCCAGCATCATCTGGGTGGCAGCGCCATCTTCCGGGCTGACCCCATTTAGATCATAGCTTTTCTTCAGCAACTTAGTAGCCACAACGCCTGGATGCAGCGCATTGGCGGTTACGCCGGTACCGTGCAACCGTTTGGCTAAAACATTGGTAATTAAAATATTCCCTAATTTGGAAAGTGCGTAGGCATGGTATGGGTCATAGTTTTTTTCACCCTGCAGGTTTTCAAAATCAACTTCTTTGACCATCTTATGCGCGCTGGAAGCCACGTTCACGATCCGCGCGGGCGCGCTGGCTTTGACCAGGTCCAGCAGCTGCATGGTTAATAGAAAGGGCGCGAGATGATTGACCATCCATGTCAATTCAACCCCCGCATCATTCACCTGGCGTTGGGTATAAAAATTTCCCGCGTTATTGACCAATACATGCATTTCGCTTTTTTCTCGCTTGATATCATCTGCCATACGCTTGATATCTTCAACAGAAGAGAAGTCCGCTAAATAGAGGTCAACCGTTCCTTCACAGGTCCCGCGCGAGATCTTCGTGATCGCCTCGATCGCTTTTTCTTTATTCCTGCCATGCATTAAAACATGCGCTCCCATTTCTGCGAGCTGCTTTGCGGTTTCAAAACCGATTCCATCTGTCGCGCCGGTAACCAGCACGGTCTTGTTTTCAACAAAAGATCTTCCCATTTTTAATATGCCTCCGTGAATAAAGTGACGTCAGAAATGCTGCCATCAGCAGAATATACGACAATATTGAATTCAAAGCTTTCGTTTAGAGCCACCACGAGATCTTGCCGCCGCACACCAACAACAGATCCAGATTCATCCAGTGCGGCAACAACGATCGTCAAGTCCGCGCGGTCACTGTCGTTATCACCCGTAATTTTCATCTCACCGGAAACCACGGCGGAAAACTGTCCTATTGCAATCGATTTATTTTCAACGGTTACAGACAATACCTCATCATTTAGGTCCGCTTCGTTTATGGTAAACAATGATATTGCGAGGGCGGCGTAATTCGCTGGTACTTCTTCTAAAAAAATATACGCGGGCATCATTGCTTTGGAATTAAATCTCTGCAATGCGGCTGGTGTGCGTTTTTCAAGCAGAACCTTACCGGTTTCATCTAAAAATTTAAAGGAAATAACAGGAAATTCCAGGTCAACAGCGGATGTGTTTTCAATCAGCACGCTGCAAAATAATCCACCGCCGGAATGAACACATCTTCCTTCATTAAAACGAATTTGTTCTGCATAATTTATTGCTGTTGCATCAGGTATTTGTAAATCAGCTGCAGGTATCAGAACTTCATCCCCAACGATCATCACCCGGGGATCGATCTCCGGATTTGCGAGAAGCAGCGCGTCGATCGAAACGCTATACTGGAATGCAATTGAAGAGATGGTTTCGCCAAGCCCGACAATATGAATTTGAGGCGTTGCTGTGACTGCTGGTGTTGGCGTTGTCACAGCCGCGGTCTCCACAACTGCTGGAACTTGCGCGGTATGGGTCTTAGTGCTGTATGGTGTCAACCGCGGCAAGGTGCCTGTGCTTTCAGAACCAGGAACGCTGCAAGCCGCCATCAATAACGCAAATATCATAATCAATGGGATATACTTCATTTAAAAGAAATTATAACCGCCGACCCGGAATAAATTGGATGGCAGGCATATGCGTGATATATCTTCAATAAATGAGTTTGTCTATGGATAACGATGATGCATTGCGGCATTTTCCCGTAACACCAATCTCCGATTGGGCAGCGGAACGGAAATTCTACGGTCGATTTTACCAATCACAGGGATTCGGTACAGAAAAGAAGCCAAATAATGACTGCGGGCCAACTTCGCTCGCAATGGTTTTGAATCTATTTTTATTTCAGGCGAACCCAGGCCAGGCGCACCTCGCGAAAAATACAGTACTTCAATCTTCAAGATTTTACATCTGGGATCGGTTGCCAAACTGGATTCCACGCTTTGGCGGTGCCACAGCGCCCTGGGGGCTGGCTAGAGCCTTTAATCGCTGGGCATCCCATTACCAGCTGAATTGGCAGGCAGAGCGAAAAAGCCACGCTCGTAAAGCCCATGTACTGGAAAGTTTATTAATGGGGCGGCCCGTCACCGCGTTGAAGGTCTGGAAGAATGGCGGCGCGCATTGGATTACGCTTGTCCGCTACGCCAGCGAGAAAGAACGCGTATACTACCTTGATCCTAACCCTTATCTCGCGTACCTGCCAGAGAGCAAGCGCCTGCAGAGCCAGAGTTGGAATGCGTTCATGGCTGACTGGTCACGAAAGACCTGGTGGTCAAAGCTTCTCGGTATCAACCAGGAATTGATCATCTACTCAAATAGATCCTGAGTTTGGTACGATCTGCAGTAAAAGTCGGCTTTCGTGATTTAGATTGGTATAATTTTTCTTTATTGAATAATTTAGCTATCTTCTGGAGTTTTAATGGGTAAAAGTCTCGATTTCCAAACGATCATCATGACCTTGCAGCGATATTGGGCAGAAAAGGGATGCCTTGTCTGGCAGCCATATTATTCGCAGGTCGGCGCAGGCACAATGAATCCCGCAACTTTCCTGCGCGTGTTGGGTCCTGAACCGTGGAACGTCGCGTATGTCGAACCTTCTATCCGCCCAGATGACGGCCGCTATGGTGATAACCCATACCGCTTCCAGCAGCACTACCAATTCCAGGTCATCCTGAAACCAGATCCGGGCAACCCGCAGGAACTCTATTTGCAGTCCCTGCAGGCATTGGGGATCGAACCCGAAAAGCATGACATTCGCTTCGTTGAAGATAACTGGGAATCCCCGGCATTGGGTGCCTGGGGGCTTGGCTGGGAAGTGTGGCTGGATGGACAGGAAATAACCCAATTCACCTATTTTCAGCAGGCAGGGGGAATCAACCTGGAACCGGTTTCTGTTGAGATCACGTATGGCTTAGAACGCATTGCCATGGCTTTGCAGGAAAGCTACCATTTTCAGAAGATCCGCTGGAATGAGAATATCATGTACGGCGATATCAACTATATGGGCGAAAAAGAACACAGCACCTACTATTTTGAGATTGCGGATATTGAGCGGCTGCGCCAAATGTATAACCTGTTTGAAAAAGAAGCCGAGCTCGCGCTGGATAAGAAACTGGTGCTTCCCGCGCATGATTACATCCTGAAATGCTCGCACACGTTTAACATCCTGGATACGCGCGGAGCGATCGGCGTTACAGAACGGCAGGCATTGTTCGGGCGCATGCGCGAATTGGCCCGGCGCACTGCGGAGACTTACGTCGAACAACGCGAACAGATGGAATACCCCTGGCGGGATGTCCCGACCATCGTCGGCGCGAAGAAATATGAAGCCGAAAAACAAACACAGAAAGGGCGTACGCAAACAGCTGATAGGGCGGACTTTTTGCTTGAGATCGGAACAGAAGAGCTGCCCGCTGGAGACTTACATTCTGCGCTTGAACAGCTGGAGAACGCTGTCCCCGCCTTGCTTGAAGAGTTACGGCTTGACCACCAGGAAATCCGCGTTTTAGGTACCCCGCGGCGGTTGAGCGTTTATATCAATGACCTTTCCGGCCGCCAGGCAGACCAAACAAGCGAACTGAAAGGCCCGCCAGCCAATCGCGCATTCGATGAGGGTGGCAATCCAACACCAGCAGCCCTGGGTTTTGCCCGCAGTAAAGGCATAAAGGTAGACCAGCTCAAACGCAAGCAAATTGATGGTGGTGAATACCTGGTCGCGGATGTCCACCTCGCCGGGAAATCTGTCGTGAAAATACTTCCACAAAAATTACAGCACCTTGTCGCTGATATCCGGTTCACGAAATCGATGCGCTGGAATGCCAGCGGCATCGCGTTTTCTCGGCCCATCCGCTGGCTTGTCTCCTTATTTGGAGAAGAAATCCTCCCCTTTGAATTCGCTGATCTTATTGCAGGCAATACTTCGCGCGGCTTACGCTTTTCAGAAAAAGAATATGTGACCCTGGAAAAAGCAGAATCCTATTTTGATTTTCTAACTTCCCATAACATTATCGCGGACCCAGAAGCCCGTAAAGAGACGATCCGTAGCCAGGTAAAAGAACTGCTGAAATCTGTCAGTGCTGAGACAGAGATCGACGTGAAATTATTGGCAGAGGTAAGCAATCTGGTGGAAGCGCCCACTGCGCTGATCGGAAAATTTGATCAAAAACATTTGCAATTACCCGCAGAGGTGCTTGTTGGCGTGATGAAAAAACATCAACGCTACTTCCCGGTCTACAGCAAAGAGGGTCAATTAATGCCTTATTTCATTACGGTACGCAATGGATCCGATGAACACCTTGATACTGTCGCGCATGGGAATGAAGAAGTGATCCAGGCCCGTTTTGCTGATGCCGCGTTCTTCATGCGTGAGGACAGCAATAAAACACTGGAAGAATTGCAGCCAAAACTGGAATCACTCACCTTCCAGCCAGCCCTGGGCTCGATGCGCGCGAAAACGGACCGGGTCCTTGAGATCACTAAAAAGATCAGCTTGGATCTTGGTTTGGACCAAACACAGTGCAAAACAGCGGAACGTGCAGCTTATCTGTCGAAAGCTGACCTGGTAACCAATATGGTGGTCGAAATGACCTCGCTGCAGGGGACGATCGGAAAATTTTACGCGATTCGCGATGGTGAACCTGCTGCGGTCGCACAGGCGATTGAAGAACATTATTTACCCCGCCAGTCCGGCGGAGCTTCACCGGAATCAAAAGCTGGTTTGGCTGTTGGTATTGCTGACCGTTTGGATTCCATCACGGGCTTATTCGCGGTAGACATGGCCCCCACTGGAACCAGGGACCCGTTTGGGCTGCGGCGCGCCGCTATCGGGCTTCTCCAAAACCTGCTCCAGCTGGAAGTGGATTTTGATTTGCAGAAGGGCATTCGAGCAGCAGCGAAAGCCCAGCCAGTCACTGTTTCCGAAGAACACATATCAGCCGTGTTTGAGTTTATCCTTGGCAGACTCCAGAATATGCTTTTGGACGAAGGACATTCTTACGACGCAGTCAATGCTGCACTGGCCGCGCAGGGCAATAACCCCGCAGCCGCATTACGGACGACCCAAACAATAGAATCGTGGGTGCAGAAAGAATCCTGGAGCGAAATTCTTCCCGCGTTTTCCCGCTGCGTGCGGATCACCCGCGATCTTGAACAGACATATTCTGTAACACCGGAAAAACTGTCCGCGAAGGAAACAAGCGCGCTCTTCAACGCGGTTGAAAAAGCAGAGTCCGCCCTCAATAAAAACAGGACGATCGATGTCTTCTTTACGGAACTTGAATCTCTGACACCGTGCATCAACACCTTCTTCGAAAATGTGCTGGTGATGGACAAAGACCCTGATGTAAAACATAATCGCTTGGCGGTATTACAGTGCGTGTCTGCGCTCACAAACGGGCTTGCTGATCTGTCGTATATGGAAGGATTCTAATTATTTCAACAGGAGAACACATGGCATCAATACAAGAAAATTTCAATTTTGAAGGAAAAAGCGACAAAGAAGTCTTCTCTGCCGCGCTCAAAGCTGTACCCATGGCGGGCTTGAAAGTCTGGAAAACTCGGGAATTAGCCCGTCTTGTGCTGGCACAGGGAGTGGTTGAAGGCGCGGACGTACGCTGCAATATCGCGGTCAGCATGGTTGATGGAAGCACAACTATATCTGCTGAATCTGAAGGACTGTCTGAAGAGAAATTAAAGCCGGTCATCACAAAACTAAAGACAAACCTTGACACGATCCTCGGTTGAGCACGCACTTCACCCTTGCCATCGGCGTCCATTTCAATTAAAGTAAAACCATCTGGCGATGGTTTTTATTAATGAACAATGAATAATATCGATGAAATAAAAAACCGGGTCGATATTGTTGATCTGGTTTCAGAGAATGTAAAACTGCGCAGATCCGGGAAGAATTTCACCGGATTTTGCCCATTTCACGCAAATTCGAGAACCCCGGCTTTCGTCGTCTGGCCGGAAACCGGCACCTGGCGCTGCTTTGGCGAATGTAATGAAGGCGGCGATATTTTCCAATATGTGATGAAAAAGGAAGGGGTGGATTTTAAAGAAGCCCTGAAAATTCTTGCGAATAGAGCGGGGATTGAGCTGCGGCCCTTAACGCCGCAGGCAAGAGAAAAAGTTGAACGCTCGGAGGAATTGCGCAAATTGCTCGAGGAAGCCGTGGTTTTCTATCGCCACCAGCTTCTGAATTCAGAAGCGGGGCACAAAGCGCAGGAGTATCTGCGCAGCAAACGCGGTATCAACGCTGAAACCGAAGAAATATGGGGGCTTGGTTACGCGCCAGACAGCTGGGATGCAGTCGTTAACCACTTCAAACAAAAAGGGTACACCGATCAGGATTTGATCGACGCGGGCATGGTTTCCGAAAGGGATGGTGGTGGTGTCTACGACCGTTTTCGGCACCGCATCATGATCCCCATCCGTGACATAAACGGCAAAATGGCAGGATTTGGGGGGCGCGTGCTCAACCCGGATGATGTGCCCAAGTTCATGAATTCATCCCAAACTATTCTATTTGACAAAAGCGCTCTGCTTTTTGGATTGGATAAAGCCCGCAGAGCGATTCGCAGTGAGAATCAGGCCGTCATCGTTGAAGGATATTTTGACGTGATCGTACCCCATCAAGAGGGATTCCAGAATCTGGTTTCCCCGATGGGCACAGCACTGACAGAAACGCAAATGCGGCTATTAAAACGCTTTACGCGCCGCTTTGTGATGGCGCTCGATCCTGATGCCGCCGGGCAGAAAGCAACATTGCGCGGATTGGAGGTTGCACGCGAAGCCCTGGACCACGAAGGAGACCCGGTTTTTAATGCGCGCGGTCTCATTCATTATGAATCTCGCCTTAAAGCCGACCTGCGTGTCAGCACGCTGCCGGATGATCTGGACCCTGATGAAATTGTCCTGCGGGGAGCCGATGAATGGCAGAATATCGTAGAGAAGGCTCGCCCGATCATTTATCATGTACTTGATGCGCTCATGGCAAACGAGGAAACAGACGACCCAAAAGTAAAAAGCAGGATTGCCGCACAAGTTTTACCGCTCGTGAAAGATATTGGCGACCCCATTGAACGCGATGCCTATCGGCAATTTATTGCCAGAACATTGAAAATTGACGAACGGTCACTCGCTGGAAATTCAGCGCCAAAAGCAAAACGCACAAGAAGCAGGCGTCGCAGAAATAATGAGGCGCCATCCATTTCACCTTCGCGCAGGATCGAGCAAACAAGTGAGCAAGAAAAACTGAATCTGATCGAACAGGAGATTATCGCGTTTCTGGCCAAAGAACCCGAGAATAAATACAAACTTGACCGCTTCCTGCGAAAATGGAAATTGGACCAGCTGACAATTTCAGATTTTTTCCATACGGAAAACAAAGAAATTGCAAAGATAATTTTCGATTCCCTATCGCAAGATAAAATGGAACCCGTCCTATATATTCAAGAAAATTTTGATACCACGCAGCTCATTACCGAAATAAACAGCCCCCCCATTCCTGCGGATGAGGAAAAACCAAATAACGCCCAAATGCGCCAACTCGAAGAAACGGCGCGTCTGATCCTTATATCGCGGCGTATCAATATCAATCAAGAACTCAAAGAGCTTCGCTTCCTGCAGATGGAGCATAACTCTGATGACGAAAATGAAACGGTCCAGAAAAAATTACAGATGCGCCAAATTTCTTTGATTCCCATTCTCGGTTTAATTGACAGGGCCCTGGCAGAACCCATTAAGATCGAATGAAAATCTGCTCATGTATAATAAAACCAATAATGTATCCGTGAGAAATGTATGCCTCGCAAAATGAACAACGATCATGAGGATTTAGATTCAGATAATAATAACGGCGCGCCCAATTCCGAATTGGATGAAAGCCCGAACGAAGAACTGGAGGAGGACAATGAATCGCCAGTTCAGAGGCCGAAAATAATAGCGCCGACCTTATCGCAGGATCCTGTCCGTCTATACTTAAAGGAAATTGGTCGCATTGATCTGCTCAACGCGGAAAGCGAATTCCGGCTTGCAACCCGGAATGAAGCAAAAACCCGCCTGGACTGGCTTCGAAACCGTGAACTGGAAAAAAACAATAAAATAATTGATGCAGAGACGATATACGGCCAGATCATAACGGACCTGGACCATACCCACAACAACTTGCATCTCTTCTCTCAGCAAAATTCTGCTTTTGAGCTGCCAGATTTCTGCTTGATGATGGCTGAAGCACAGGACTTGCGGTCGCGCTGGGAATTCAAAGCACCTTCCTATACACGTAGTTATTTAGAGGAATATTGGCTGCAAAGCCATAAAAAAGAGGATAAGGTTCTCAAAGAATTGATCCGCGGTTTTATCCAGGAAATTTATGCTTTCTTTCTGGCAAGCTATTTAATGCCGCGAAGCACCGCAGCCTACCTGATCGACTTTTATCAGAAAAAAATCAAATTACCTACCCAGCGGACGATGGTCAAGCATCTGCCTGATAAAAAAGAATTGCGGGCGACATGCGCGGAAGTTGATGCCCTTTCTGATGAAGCGACCACAGCTCTCATCCGTTCAAATCTCCGCCTGGTTGTCAGCGTTGCCAAGCGCTACATGGGCAGGGGAATTTCTTTTCTGGATCTTATTCAAGAAGGGAATCTCGGTCTGCTGCGCGCGATCGCGAAATTCGACCCGGTTCGTGGGTATAAATTCAGCACCTATGCGACATGGTGGATCAGGCAATCGATCAGCCGCTACATCGCCGAACAGGCGCGCACAATCCGCATTCCGGTCCATTTATTCGAATCTATCTCCAAATTGCTTCGCATCCAGCGCACGCTGGTACAAAAGTTGGGGCGGGACCCAAACCCGGAAGATATCGCACTGGAATCCGATCTGCTTTCAACCGAAGATAAGGCGACCATAAAGGACTGTCTCAGGCATGAGTCACCCTTAGAACCAATCCTGCAGAAACGGTGGGATAAGGCAACAGAGAAAGTGCAGAACATTCTGAAATCCGCCGAGGAACCGATCTCTCTTGAAAAGCCCATCGGGGACGAGGACAGCAGCCAGCTTGGGGATTTCATCGAAGACAATGATGCCATCGAGCCGATGGATGCGGCAGCCAGGGAAATGCTGCGCGACCAGGTGCACACAGCGCTGGATGCTCTCTCAGAAAGGGAACGCCAGGTGTTAGAACTGCGATTTGGATTGTTGGACGGGAAAGACCATACCCTGGAAGAAGTGAGTAACTATTTCAACGTCACCCGAGAGCGCATTCGCCAGATCGAATCGAAAGCGCTTCGCAAACTCCGACACCCCACCCGCAGCCGAAATCTGCGTGATTACTTATGATGAAAACTTTGTTTTTTCCCGCCTCTGCGTTTTAAACATGATATAATCCCAACGCATCAAAAAAGCGCTTTCAAAACGGGCGGACTAACTTTTTTCAGTTTTATTATGCCCAACCAACCCCAAACAATGAATCTTTAATTATTAATCAAAATACATTTTTACAGCTTATTTTATCCACCACTCAAGAAAAGGAATTAACTATTTACTATGAAAATTGCTGAATTAGAACCAAAATCGCTTACGGAACTACGAGAAATGGGCGAAGAACTCGGTGTGCCTGAAGCCCAGCACCGAAAAAAAGAATACCTGATGGTCGCCATTGCCAGCCGAACAGTCGAAGAAGACAGCAAGGATGGCGCCGGAAAAATAGAAAAAGGCGGGGGTATCCTGGAGATCATGCCAGAGGGTATTGGGTTTTTGCGTGATAACTATGAAATGAGCAAAAATGATATTTATGTTTCTCAGGCACAGCTGCGCCGGCTGAATTTGCGCAGCGGCGACCTGGTTTTCGGAAAAATACGCCCGCCGAGAGAATCAGAACGGCATTACGGGATGGTGCATGTCGAATCAGTTAATGCAACGCCGATTTCTGAATTAAAAGACCGAATCCGGTTTGAGGATCTGACACCGATTTTTCCGGAAGAGCGCATCAACCTTGAAACTGAAGTTGACAATAAAGCCTCTAACCGGATGATCGACCTGATCGCGCCGATCGGCCGTGGCCAGCGCGCGATGATTGTCTCACCGCCAAAAGCCGGTAAAACATCCATTTTGAAAGATATCGCCAACGCGATCCACCAGAATTATCCCGATATTAACCTGATGATCAGTCTGATCGGTGAACGCCCCGAAGAAGTAACGGATATGGACCGCTCCGTTGCCGGAGAGGTCATCGCGTCCACATTTGACGAACCGGTCACATCCCATGTACGCACAGCCGAAATGACGCTTAACCGCGCAAAACGCCTGGTCGAGATGGGCAATGACGTTGTCATCCTGATGGACAGTCTGACAAGACTTGCCCGTGCTTACAACCTGGTCGTCAATCCTTCCGGCCGCACGCTATCGGGTGGTATGGATCCTTCTGCGCTGTATCCGCCCAAACGCTTCTATGGCGCTGCCCGTAACATTGAAAACGGCGGATCCCTGACGATAATTTCCACCGCGCTGATCGATACCGGATCCCGGCTGGATGATGTGGTTTATGAGGAGTTCAAAGGGACAGGCAACATGGAACTGCACCTCTCGCGCCGCCTGCAGGAAAGGCGCATCTTCCCCGCTATCGATATCGAGCGTTCATCTACGCGGCGTGAAGAGCTGCTCATCAGCCCCGACATCCTTCAACAGGTCTGGCTTATGCGCCGGATGTACCTGCAGATGATCGGCCAGCCGCCGCAGGGCGCGGGGATGGATCCCGCTGTCGCGTCTGAAGCGATCATTAATAAGATGAATAAAACCAAGAATAATATCGAATTCCTTGAGGCACTAACCGCGGAAAAATAGTATGAATGACGTGAATAACAATCCAGAACATAAAGATGAAACCGGGAAGCGCGGTTACCCGCTTTGGCTGGTGATCGGTACCTGGGTCGTCGCGGTCTTGATGATCGCCTTGATGGGCTTTTCTTTATACCGTTACTTCACGGGACAGCCCCTGTTCTCCTTTCTAAACCGAAATAGCAATGAAATCGAGATTGCGGACGATTCTCCTCTGCCCGAGTTTCTACCAACTATATCAATGGATGCGGTTGAGCGCAGCGCGAACCCCGACACCGTCCTGCCAGTGGGAGCACGTAATCAGATCGTTGACTATTCTGTCGCATCTGGCGATTCCCTTTTTGGTATCGCTGAACAGTATGAAATTGAGCCAGAGACGATCATGTACGCCAACTATGACATCTTGAATGACAGCCCACATATGATCTCAGTGGGTGTGAATTTAAAGATCCCACCTGTTGATGGTATTCTATATCAATGGAAAGAAGGCGATACCTTACCAGAGGTTGCCGCCCGTTACTATGCCTCTGTTGATGACATCCTGTTTTATACCGGCAACGATCTCGATATCGCTAATCCGGTGATTAAACCAGGAACCTTCATTATGATTCCCAACGGCTGGCGTCCGCTGGAACCCTTTGTTGTCGCTGTCACCGCGGGTGATGACGCCGGTGTGACCGCCCAGATTGCGGGTCCTGGCTCCTGTACGCCAACCGATGGTTTTTATGGCACCTATTCTTTCACCTGGCCTGCGCCTTACTATGGGTCAGTTTCTGGCAATGACTACTGGGCAGGGCACCAGGCAATTGATGCCCAGTGTTTTCAGGGTGATTCCATCTTCGCCTCTGACTCTGGCGTGGTTGTCTATGCAGGTGCCATCAGCGGCGGTTACGGAAATATGGTTGCGATCGACCACCGTAACGGTTATCTGACCATATACGCCCACTTAAGCGGATTTAATGTCAGCTGCGGCCAGAGTGTTTCCCAGGGACAGGTTATTGGGTTTTGCGGATCAACAGGTAATTCAACCGGCGCGCACCTGCATTTTGAGGTACGCCAGAACGGTGGATTTGTCAATCCGTGGCATGTTCTACAATAAGGAAAATGGCAATCGCTCGATAACTCGGGCGATTTTTTATAATAAACGCGGGGGATTGAGGGTGATCTTCCATTTGGAAAGCGGGACATCCTGAAGAATAACACCGGGGTTTTGTCCCTTGAGGATGATCTGCCAGCGGTAGTACCCCCTCTGGCGTGAAAAATAGGGCGGTACTGGGCCGATCATTTCTAAGGATTTATTGGCTGAATCCGCTATTTTATTTTTTAGTTCCACAGCTAATAAGCGCGCCCGTTCTTTTGCTTTTTCTTCATAAAGATCTCTGGTTTCCAAACGAATTAACGCAGTATACGGTGGATATTGAATATCCCTGCGGCGGTCCAGCTCTTCTTCAAAAAAACCCCGAAAATCATGCCGGGCGGAAAACTGTATCGCGTAATGATCCGGCTGAAAAGTCTGCAAGATCGCTTTTCCGCCCAGTTCGCTTCGGCCTGCGCGCCCGGCGACCTGTGTCATCAATTGGAATGCGTGCTCCGACGATCGATAATCCGGGAAGCTCAGCCCGACATCTGCCAGTATCATCCCAACCAGCGTGACCAGAGGCAGATCCAGTCCTTTCGCCAGCATCTGTGTTCCCACCAGCACATCCGCGTTATGGTTTTTAAAGTGGGATAAGATCACGGCTTCCGCGTTGCGCCCGGTGGAAGTATCCGCGTCCCATCGCAATACGCGCACATCGGGAATAAGCTGCTTGAGCGCTGATTCGACCTTTTCGGTGCCCATGCCATACTGACGGATGCGCCCTCCCCCACATTCCGGACACTTTTCCGGCATTCCGCGTGTGTAACCACATGTATGGCATTGAAGATGCTTGCTGCCAGCGTGAAAAGTTAATGGGAATGAACAGCGCGGGCAATAAACAGTATATCCGCAATCTCGACAAAAAATGATCGTCGCGCTGCCGCGGCGATTCAGGAACAGGATCGCCTGATGTCCTGCCGTCACAGTTTCTTTTAATGCTCCTTGTAAAGAACGGCTAAAGATAGAAGAGTTGCCGCCGGTTAGTTCTGAGCGCATATCGACAATCTCGACCTCTGGCAGCGGAACAAATTGCGTTGGTTTGTTGCCAGTCTTATCAGAAGAAATACGTTTTTCCATCACGATCAGCGGCCATTTTTCTCGTACGGCCTGAAAATAGCGGCTCACATTTGGTGTAGCCGACCCAAAGATCAGGCACGCTTTTACTTTGTCCGCCAGCATAATAGCACCGTCCCGGCTGTCGTACAGGGGAATCTGCTCCAATTGGTAATAAGAATCATCGTGGCACTCATCCAGCACGATCAAACCGACCTTTGGCAGCGGGACCAGCAGTGCGCTGCGCGGGCCGATCAACACCGAAAGTTTGCCGTCCGCTGCCCGCTGCCAGGTATCAAACCGCTCCCCATCCGATAATCGCGAATGAAAAACACCCACCTTTCCCGGAAAGCGGTCCAAAAACCGCTGAATGGTCTGCGGCGTCAGCGCGATCTCGGGAACAAGGATCAGGGCCTGCTCTCCTCTTTGGACCACCTCCTCCGCTGCCGTCAAGTACAGTTCGGTTTTTCCAGAGCCGGTGATGCCGCGCAGCATGATGGGTTGTGGTGAAGCGCTGTGTATTTCATTCCGGATTACCTGCCAGGCGTTTTTCTGGTCTGATGTCAATGCGGGCGCGCGGGTTCCTTCCGGCTCAAACTCACGAATCGGGTCTCGGACCACGTTCTCTTCCTCCAATAGAACCAGGCCTTTTTTCTCCAGGAAGCGGATATCACTGGAGTTGCCGCCCGTGGAAGCGTATAAATAGGAAACCCGGACCGGTTTGTTCTCATCAGCAAGCATACGCAACATTTTCTGCCGCCGCATGGATGCGGCACCGCCCGCTTTTCCAGTGTCAGCGTCCACAATTTGCCCCCTACCCACATCGGGATGCAATAGAACGGTACTGACTTTCTTACGGGAAATTTTTGGGGAAGGCAGGATCGTCTCTGACCTTACCAATCCTCTTTCCACTAATTTTCGCATCGCTCCCCGCCAGTTCTTGCGGCTGAAGGCATGATCTAATTGTGTTGATCGCAGAGGACCGCGTTCATCAAGCTGGGCAAGTAAACGCAGTTGCAATTTTCCTAAACCGGTTAGGTCCGCATCATCTGCCGCGGTTGCAGCGTATAACACTGCAGGTCGCCGGCTGATTCCAGGTGGCAGCATAGACTGAAGGAAAGCTGCCAGAGGTTGATGAAACTGTGATGCCAGTTTTTCAGCAAGTTCAATATATACCCTGGGCAGGATGGGTTCGGGTTTGATCAGTTTTTCAATTTGCTTGATCTCCCCTTTAAACCCTGTTTTGGGTTTCGTACGAATGATTATTCCCTGCGCACGCAGGGCATTATAGGATACTTCAACCAGGCAGCCAGGTTGTATCTTCCCGCCGAGATCAGGGGGGATGCGATAATCAAAAACACCATCCACCCCGCTGATATTGACAGCTATCTCCGCATAAGATCCCATTAACGATCTCCTGCGGCCTTAAATGATCACCACGCCAGCGCCATACCCAACAACAGAACTCTCATCATCCGTCACATCTGCGGATGTACTGTAATTGAGTATATACGCGCGCGGATCTTTCTCGAACTGCGCTGCCATCAATAATAGGGCAACAGATGAAGCGCCGCATGCTGAAGCAGCTTTTTCCTCTTCCGCGGATAATACACCGGCCGCGTCCAATGCTTTGATTCGCTGCAGCATTTCAGCATCCATCTGCTGCGCGGTCTCGAGTGGAAAAAAATGTGAAAGGTCAGTGCTGGCCACGATCAAAAATTTTTTTCCGCCCAGAATTTCCATCAATTTATCCGCGATGATCTTGATCTGGCGCGCATCACGTGTACGTACCATTAAAGGCAGCAATGAGAAATCACCGCTGAGCGCGCTTTGCAGGAACGGAAGTTGGATCTCCAAAGCGTGTTCAGGGTCATTCTCAACTTGCTGAAGTGGGATGTGCTCTGCGGCCAATTCCATTTGCAGCGCAGAAAGCAGGCCTTTTGCCACTGGAACCTCTCCCAGAGGTGTCTTATAAGATCCGTATGCGGTGGTGATCAGGTCCGCTGGTTGGTATTGGTGAAATGGCGATAGGACCACGACGATCTCCCGCTGCAAGCCTTTGATCAGGCGGTAAGCATACCCCGCCGTCTTCCCTGAATATACATAGCCCGCGTGCGGCGCGATAATTCCAAATATTCGCCCTTTAAATTCGTCATCTGAGACTGCGGCATTGGCAATATAAGCGTCCACCTCTTTCGCTAACTGCTGCGGGTCATCTGCATACCAGGTTCCTGCGATTGGGGAT
>CAZDIS010000011.1:0-31249 GCA_964505585.1 uncultured Pelolinea sp.
TGAAGTGATTACTGCCGCGGCTCAAAAGTCCGGGTGGGAATCAGGTGGCAAAAACCATTGGACTGCACCTGTCCCTGAAAAAACAGATAACAAAAACATTGTACGTGGATGGGGTTTTGCCGCCGGTTTTAAGAATATCGGATTTAGCTTTGGCTACCAGGAAAATAGCTGGGCAAAAGTAGAGTTGATCGGTGAGAAGGAAATTGAAAAAGCGATTCTTTACCAGGCCGGAGCAGATGTCGGGCAGGGCGCCCATACAGCCATGATCCAAATGACTGCTGAAGCCTTAGGTCTGCCTTCGGATAAGGTGGAAATCTGCCCATCGGATACTGCCACCAGTGGCAGTTCGGGCAGCTCTTCCGCATCCAGGCTGACTTTCATGTCTGGTAATGCAATTATTGGAGCAGTAAAAAAAGCGATCGAAAGTTGGAATAATGAAGAGCGCCCGGCGATTGGCGAATTCACTTACTTAGCGCCAAAAACGACGCCGTTCGATGAGGAAACCGGACACGCGATGCCGAATTTTTGCTATGCGTATTCTGCGCAGGGTGTGCAGGTGGAAGTAAATATAGAAACAGGTGATCTCCGCATCCTCCAGGTAGTTTCAGCTAATGATGTGGGAAAAGCAATAAATCCGAGTATGATCATTGGCCAGATTGAGGGGGCAGTTGTGCAGGCGCAGGGTTATGCTGTGATGGAAGATTTCCGAATGAAGGACGGGTATGTATTGACCGAAAGTCTCAGCACCTATCTTATTCCTACAATTATGGATATACCGGATGTGGTCGATTCAGTTATCATGGAGCTCGAAGAAAGCAGCGGCCCATTCGGTGCAGTTGGGGTTGGAGAACTGCCATTTCTGCCGCTTCCGCCGGCAATAATGGCCGCAATCTATGATGCGGCTGGCATATGGGTAGATACACTGCCGGCATCACAGGAAACTATTCTGCGGGCAATTCGCAACAGGTAAATTGAAAGCTGGATCACGCGATCCAGATAAAATAAAACCCAACCAGGATGATGATCACGCCGCTGGCTTTTTCCATATAATCCATCCATTTCCCAAAGGACCGCAAGCTTTTCAACACCCCCGTGAAAGTGCCCGCTAAAATGATCGGAACACCTCTCCCCAGCGCGTAAATGAAAAGCAGCACAGCGCCGTAAAACACGGATTGGCTTTGTGCCATCACGTAGGTCAGAATAGCGGCCAGGACGGGCGTCGCGCATTGCGATGCGACCAGCCCGGAGACCAACCCCAATAAGAATGCGCCGCCAAGGTTTTTCATCTGCACCTTTTCACGCAAACCTGCCAACCACAACGGTGGGGCAATGTGGAAAACACCCAGGATCTGCAAGCCGATACCGATGCACACAACGGCCACAATGTAATACCACAGGCGTGTCGTCCCGCCGATCATCCCGCCTACCACGGAAGCAATGACTCCCAGCACCATAAACGTCACCGCTAACCCGGTGCTGAACACAAGTGAGATCAGAAAAGCTTTACGCCGCGGGACTTCAACCGATCCTCCGATATAACCGATGATGAGCGGGATCATGGCCACGTTGCAGGGCCCGATGCTGGTCAGAATGCCGCCCAGAAAAACAAGCAAATACCCAATCAATGATGCGGGTTGGAGCACAGATGGGTCAAGATTCATATTTATTCTCCTGAGAGCAGGTCTAAAGCTGCCCGCAGTTGCTCAGCAGACATCAGCCCGGCGGTGACGGTGACCTCGCCATTGCTGTCGAAAAAAAGCTGCGTGGGTATCGCCCGGATCTGTGCGCGGACCAATAAATTGCGGTTGGCTTCGTCATAAACATTAATATCAACTAAATTTATTTTTCCTTCATAGTCCGGGTATACCTCATCAACCACTTTCATCATTTCAGTACATAGATAGCAATCATCAGAATGAAAGAAAGCGAATATGGGTTGTTTTTCTTGATGCAGCCGATCAATTTTTTCTTCCAGTGTTTCGGTGATGGCGGTTGCTGTGGGAATCACCGGTATTGCTTGTTCTGCGATCGGCAAAATATCGCCTTCAGATAATAAAGGCGTATTCTTTTTTTGTGCCTGCTTGACCAAAAGCAGCGCGGCAGCGATCAATATAACACTGATAATAACGACATATTGGAAAACCGGTTTCTTTTCTTGTTTCTTAGATTCTTTTCGTTTTTCGTGTGATCTTGCCATGCTTCTCCCGTTCGATCGTCTGTATTATTTGCGCTTCTTTTTGTTTTTGGATTCAGTAAATCCAGAACCAATGGTAATGCCAAATTTTGGAAGGATGTATTGGTGTACAACATAGATCAATCCGGCGCCAGCCAGTGATGCGGAAAAAACGATCAGTGAAGTCCCGAGCTGGTTCATCAGATTCGGATCGATCAGCATCACCACGCTCAACGTTAAGATCACCGATCCGCTAATCAATTTCAGGATGCGCCCATGTTTCTCTTCGATCTTGCTTGCTTTCATCGTCACCACAGCGGTGCCGAACACAAACAGTTCATCGATCAGATAGATCAGCATGTAAACCCCTAATAAGGCAATGAAAGTCATTGTTGTTACGTTATTGGAGATCATCAGGTTGCTCCAGATGACGGGGAAGCCCGCGGTGCAGGCGAACTCGATCAAAGAGACGCCCACAGCCAGTGCCGCCGTGGATAGGATCAAGCTGATCATCGAACGCGGTGTGGTCACGGTGCTGCGCATGTTTTGGTACAACTTTGGCTTATGCTTATCGGAAATGGTGAATGATACACCCTCTTTGTACCAGAAGTAGTCTTTCAGGTTGACCAAACCAAAAACCAGCGCGAGCAGCCCGATCAGCACCTGGATCCATTTCAGATAGCCAACATAACTGAAAATGGTAAACACACCCGCAATGAATAGGCTGTAAATGATGGTGGTGGTGATCAGGAATGTCAGTCCGATCAGCAGCGTCTTGGTGCGCGATCCGCTGTGCAGTGTGATCGCCAGCAGAACAGACAGCACCCATAGCGAGCAGGGATTGAAACCATCCACAAAACCGATGATAGCGCTGCTGACCAATAAGGATTGCTGATCGAGATCAATTGGCCCTATCAGGGGAATATTGATGATATGCTCAGATGGATTTCCAAGCGCGCCATCCGCTCCCGGGGGTAGATCTTGTGGTTTTTCTACCTCCACAGGCGCTTCCTGCGTTGCATCCGCTTCAGCTGTTGGTGCAGGTTGTACGGGAGTTTCTTCTTCGATGATTTCTGCGCCCGGATTCACCTCGCATCGTTGCTCTAAACACGATTGCACCGCTTGCTCGATCTCAACTTGGAATTCTTCTCGAAAACCTACCCAGTATTGGTCGCCGACGATCGTCGTCGGCACGCCGCGCGGTTCAAACCCCAATGCCTGCCCAAATTCAAGGAATAATTCTTGATTCTCCTCCACATAGTAAATTTCGTAAGCGTTGAGTTGCACATTTGGCGCATATTTTTGAACTAATGCCTCCAGGAATGGCTTTTCAGCAGCGCAGTGTGGGCAGCCATCACCCCAGAAAAAATAGATATTGACCGGCTCAACCTCATCTTCTCCCTGCGCGAATACCGGCGCGGAGAAAGAATGCATGAATATCATCAAGAGGCTTGTTATTAAGAGTAATTTAATTATCTTTTTCAATGTCCATTTCCTTTTATTTGTGTTTACAAACTATCGGGTATTATAATATATATTCATTGATGGGAATATGAAAACAAAATCCATCCGAGGTCTTTATGTCCGACCAAGCATTCAAAAAAGTCTATTTAGATAACGCGGCGACAAGCTGGCCAAAACCGCCTGCAATGGCCACGGCAATGGCGCACTTCGCTGATCACATTGGGGCAAACCCGGGCCGCGCAGGACACCAGATGGCTGTCCACTCCGCAAGAATTGTTTTCGAAACGCGGCAAGCCATAGCGGATCTATTCAATTGTGAAGACCCTTTGCGCGTAACCTTCACCAGCAATGTCACGCATGCCATCAACCTGGCATTGTTTGGTTTATTAGGTGCCGGTGACCATGTTATTACGACCAGTATGGAGCATAACGCGGTCATGCGCCCGTTGCGCTATCACGAATCCAGGGGAGTAGCATTGACCGTTGTCCCTTGTTCACCACAGGGGTATCTAGACCCTTCTGATGTTAAAAAAGCGCTGCGCGGTAATACTCGCTTGATCGTGATCACGCACGCATCCAACGTGACGGGAACCATCATGCCGCTGGCAGAAGTTGGGGCTCTTGCCCGCCAGCATGGCGCGTTGCTCTTGTTGGATGCCGCGCAGACTGCCGGCGTGGTGCCAATCGATATCCACAAAGATGCGATCGACCTGCTGGCTTTCACCGGACACAAATCGCTGTATGGTCCGATGGGCACCGGTGGTTTGGTGATCGGTAGTCGCGTAGATATTAACAACTTTAAACCTCTCATCTATGGCGGTACTGGCAGCAATTCCGAGAAAGAACGACAGCCATCATTTTTCCCTGATAAATTTGAAAGCGGAACGCTCAATGTGATCGGGCTCGCCGGCCTGCTGGCATCCCTGAAATGGCTTCATTCCACGGATATGAATAAGATCCGCGCCCATGAGCAAGTTTTATCGGCCTCACTCATGGAAGGCATGCGCGCGATTGCTGGCCTGACAATATATGGCCCGCATGATCAATCCCATAAGGTATCGCCGCTCTCTTTCAGTATGAGTGGTTTGGATAACGCGTTGGTTGGGGATCAGTTGGATAAGATCTATCATATTTTCTGCCGTGTCGGCCTGCATTGCGCGCCGGCAACCGCCAAAACCCTCGGTGTTTTCCCGCAGGGTACCATTCGCTTAAGCCCTGGATATTTTAATCAAATGGATGAGATCGATCATGTCATATCTGCATTAAAAGAAATGAGCAAAGGATAAGTAAATGGAAGAATTCGCCGTTATTCTGGTGGAATCAACCAACCACGCCATGCGGCTTGAACACCTGCTGGCAATGGATGGTGTGCCCAGTAAATTGATCCCTGTCCCGCGTTTTCTCAGTTCTGCCTGCGGCAATTGCCTGCGCCTGGATATACAGGATATCGAACCTGCCAGGGCGGTGATCGCAAAGAATCACATCCAAAACACACGCATCGAAATGGTTCAAATGTAGAACTGCCGCGAAAGCAGTTCTACATTTTATTTGTCATTCCCGCGCAAGCGGGAATCTTCTTGTGGATTGACTTAATAAATTAGCAATAGTCAATCGTGGCGGTGATTACCACGGTTCCGCAATGCGGGCATTTGAGGTCCTCTTTAATGTTGCCTTTGATGATGATCTCTTCCGTGTACCCGGTGTCTTTTTTGCATTTATAGCAGGTGATCTTTTTATATTTACTTGTCATTTCTCTATCCTTTCACACATGCGCCAGCGTAGCGATCCTTCAAGCAATTTACACAGTGGCTTCATCCGCTAATTCTTTTGAATTATTTCTGGTTTTTTCAACGACCCAGAAGATGGCGATGATCACTCCAAAGAACGCAGCCAGAACTAGCATCAGGATGGCCAGTGGTGTGCCATCGACCCATGCGCCATATAACAACCCGGCAGCCGTGCTGAATAATGCCACCCAGGCGACATATACCCAAGCTTTCAGTTTGCCGATGATAGAAGCGGTGATCAGAATGCTTTGCAGGCTTAATTCGGGATCAGAGATCAGATAAGCCAGCAGCGGGCCGCGGTGCATACCTAAGCTGAGGAACATTTGCGCGATCGGAACCTCAACCATAGTCGGGAAGTACATGAATACACCGAAGACGACGCCGATAAAATTGGCGAAAAATGTGTTCTGCCCAGCCAGCGCCTGGATCCATTCCGGTCTGATCAAACCGCGAATGATGCCAACGGTGAAAACGCCCACGATCAGCAATGGGAAGATCTGCTTGATGAAGCGCCAGGTCTCCCACAGGAAGTCCCGAATCTCATCTTCAGTCAGTTTGTATTTCAACATCCAACCCAGCACGAGCAGGGAAAGGAACACGCCAATGAATTTGCCGGTTAATTGAATTTGCACTGACCCTGCCATCGGGACGAGACTCAGGGAGGCAAACGCAAGCGTCAACCCAACCAGCGCAGTTGAGATCCATGTCCATGCGTTGAACCCATCGTGGATCTTCTCCAGCCCTTTCCACGAGGTAAGTCCGATCAAAACCAGCATGCCGATCAGGATCGAACCCTGAACGGTTACGCCTTCTTCACCACGAGATGCGTCAAACGGTACAAGGTTAAGCAGAAAGTCGCGATACCGGTCAACACCTGCAATCGGCAGTTCAAATTGCGCGTACACATTCTTCAGCGCGTCAATCTGGAAAGTGCCGATGATCAGAAGAGCGATCAGCACCAAAAGGAAGGCCAATGCAGCTGGGCGCATGCTTCCCTGCTTGGCGAACATTGCGTCTGTAGCGCGGTCATGTTCAGCATCTTCTTTACGGAAGATAACCGCCATGATCAGGCCAATCCCAATACCGAAAGCCAGCGAAAGGAACAGCCGCGCCAGAGCCAGATCCATACCGATCACAGCGCCGGTGTAGGTCAGGGCAAGGATATTAACCGCAGGGGCTACAAACAGGAAAGTGATCGCCGGCCCAAGCCCCGCGCCTTTTTTATGGATACCGGCAAACAGCGGGATCACTGTGCATGAACATACCGCCAGTAAAAATCCGGCTGCAGCAGCGGCAGGGTAAGAAATGAATTTAGGTGTGTTGCGGCCCAGATAGCGTGTGATCGTTTCCTTGGGGATCAATGCCGCCATCGCGCCAGCAATGTAAAATGCGGGTAATAAGCACAGTAAAACATGTGCCGCTAAATATGCGGCCAGATTACCTAAACCCCCAGAAAGTAATGTGGTGATTGTGTTAAGTAAATTGCTCATGATGCTCCTGATATTCTATATTCAACAGAGTGAATATGTAATCGGCCTTCAAAAACCCCGACTGTGCGGGGCTTCTTTATTTGCCAGTTTTTTTTGTTTGTCATTCCCGCGAAAGCGGGAATCTTCTTGCTTGTTCATTTGGCTTGCATAGCTGTTTCAACCCAGCCCTGTACTTCAGTCTCGGAAGGGATGCGCCCGTATGAGACAACTTCTTCATTGATAACCAGTCCTGGGGTTGACATAATGTTGTAATCGAGGATTTTCTGATACTCGGTTACTTTTTCAAATTCCGCCTCGACATCTAATGTGTCAACCGCTTTGCGGGCTACTTGCTCCAAGCGTTTGCAATTTGGGCAGCCGGAACCTAAGACTTTAATGTTTATCATTTTTTGCTCCTGTATACTATTATTTTTCGATTAGAACCGATTCTTGTTGAAGGTCGTACTTTTCACTGCCTTCTCCGTCACAGTTTGGACAGATACACTTTTCTAACACTTTGATATCCTGTTTCCTTGGCAGATCTTTCCGCTCAAATCCCGCGATCAAACCGGCGTCTTTTATCAGATCGATAATATCCTCATTCGCCAGGCGGTAGTAAACAAATTTACCATCCCGCCGTGTTTCGAGCAGATCCAACTCACGCAGCGCCATCAGGTGCTGGGAGATATACGCCTGCCTTTTCTTCAGCAGTGCTTCCAGGTGGCAAACACACGCTTCCTGCGCCCATAATGTCATCACCAGCTGGATGCGGAACGGATTTCCCAATACCGAGAGCACCTTGCTTGCTTGATGTTCGAAAGAATTTGATCGCATATTTAACTTCATATTCAATAACTAGAATATAATACTGGAGAAACTTCATTTTTGCAAGGGTTAATTATAATTTTCCCATAAGAAATTCATCCCCCACATTCAGGTTGTTTGCTTGAATTCGGAGCGATTTTTGGGAAATAAACTGTGGTTTAGATGATTATGATCTAGGAGGTTGAATCAAATTCTGATAATAATTATCAGGGTTCTGATAAAGAGAAAATTATCTCTTCCCTTTCATGATGAAATTGTTATTATCGAGGTAATCCATTAAGCAAGAATACAAACCAAATAAAACAGGCAGCATGTGGGTGGGCTGCCCGCGCAGATGTTTTTGACGCTGAATGGCAATAGGGTTTTTGTGAATACCCTTTGGGGTGCCATTTTAGACAGCAGAAACGAGAAAAAATCCTCCTTTTGTCGAGAAGAGAGAAGACGGTCAGTATTTGAAAAGGACTATCTGCGCTATTTGCGAACCAGGACGTTTTCCATCACCAGGGTGTCAATCCCGCTATTGCGGAATGTCGAGAGCGCATTGGCAGGTGTGTTGACGATTGGCTCACCGCGCAGGTTAAACGAGGTGTTCATCAGCACTGGCACGCCGGTCGCTTTTTTGAACAGCTCTATCAGTCGGTAATAGCGCGGATTCCACTCCCGTCGCACAGTTTGCAATCGTCCGGTACCCATGTGGTTCACAGCCGGCACTTTCTTACCCAATTCTTCATCATATTTGCAAACCGTCAGCATGAAGCGGGGTGTGTATTGGCCGGCGGAATCCTGCAGCCCCGGGAAATATTGTGGGGCATCCTCCTCAAGGATGACCGGTGCAAAAGGTCGGAAAGGTTCGCGGAACTTGATCTTGGAGTTGACAATATCTTTCATCTCTGCGTGGCGTGGGTCTGCCATTATGCTGCGGTTGCCCAGCGCGCGCGGTCCCCACTCAAACCGTCCCTGAAACCAGCCGATCACCTTGCCCGCAATGATGTCATCTACCACCTTTTGGATCAGGATGTCATCATCCTGAACTTGTTCGTAAGCAAAACCGCTTTCCTTTGCGGCATCCAGGATCTCGTCTTCGCTGTAAGATGCCCCCCAGAAATTGTGTTCCTGGATAAATTTTCTGGGCTTACCCAATAGAATATGGTAAGCGTAGAGCGCCGCGCCCAGTGCGCCGCCCGAATCGCCTGCTGCGGGTTGGATGAAGATCTGTTCGAAGGGAGTCTCATTCAGAATGTGCCCATTAGCTTTGCTGTTCAGTGCCACACCACCGGCGTACACCAGATTTTTCGATCCGGTCCGCTGATGCGCGCTTCTGGCCATCTTTAGAATGATCTCTTCAGTAATGGCCTGGATGCTGGCGGCGATATTGGCGTAATGCTGGTTTTCTTTTGCCTTTGGCGAATTTGGATCCATTTGGGGGTCCACCCGCGGTGTCAGGAATTCATCTTCATGCAACCTGGGTTGGCCGAATAGTTCTATAAACTTTTTGCTGTAACTGTGCTCAGGGGAATAATGGAAGCTGAAGTAGCGCATATCCAAACGGATGCTGCCATCATCAAAGATATGCACCAGTTTGCGGATATCCTCCATATAAACCGGATCGCCATAAGGGGCCATACCCATCACCTTATATTCCCCTTCATTGACCCGAAAACCGAGGAATGCCGTAAAAGCCGAATAAAGCAGCCCTATGGAATGCGGAAAACGCTGTTCATGGGTCAGACAAATTTCGTTTGGCTGGCCATTGCCCCAATCGGCCTTACCGTAACCTATGGTGGCGGTAGTCCATTCGCCAACGCCGTCAATGGTCAGTATTGCGGCTTCCTCAAACGGGGAGGCATACAGGGCCGAGGCGGCATGCGACATATGGTGGTCAGCGAAGATGATCTTCTCCGGTGGGATCGCAAGTTGCTCCATGATAATATTCTTCATCCACAGTTTGTCTCCCCACCATGTGATCATGGATTCCCCAAAGGTCTTCCATGAGCGTGGAAAAGCGCTCAGCGCGGTTGTCAGAATACGTTCAAACTTCACAACTGGTTTTTCATAAAATGCAACATAATCCAGATCATCGATATCCAGGCCGCCGGTTTTCAGGCAGAACTCTATCGCCAGTTTTGGGAATCCAAAATCATGCTTGATCCGGCTGAAACGTTCCTCCTCAGCCGCCGCAATCATATCTCCATCTTTGATCAGCACCGCAGCAGCGTCGTGGTAGAAGCAGGATATGCCAAGAATATTCATTAGAATTGCCTCCTTGCATCCTGGATTTCTTTCGATTTACTTTGCAGTTCAAACCAATAAGAGGTTCGGTCAGACTGCTTTTGGTAAAGCGGGTCGCGGAAAACGCTGTTGATGATGCCAAAGGGCACCAGAATCGTGAAGTAAAACAGCATCAGGATCAGCCTGCCTTGAAAATTGCCGAGCCGGAATGCAAAGGATTTCCAGGCAGCCCATAGCCGCTTCAGGAAACTACCGGCTTCTTCAGGGTGCGTGGGTTGCTCATCTGCTGGTTGTGGTGCTGGGCGGGTGATCAGCGTATGGGCAAATCCCGCTATCAGGGCCAATGTCGGAAAGGCTAAGTGTGCAGACCAACCTTGTGGTAGTTTCACTGTGGCTGCGAGACCCCACAGCGCCGCCAGGATGATCCCGTCCGAAAGTTCCGCTGCCATCTGGTGTCTCTTAGAAAAAATAACTCTGCCGATGGAATAGCCGACCAGGGCCAATACAAACAATCCTATCCAGCTCAATAAATTCATAACTTTTGTAATCCTTTCTTTACAATAAATGTCTTGCGTTTGAGACAAATGGATCTCAAGCTTACATCACGATACATATCGGAATTCTGATTGGATTCGATCCGCTGACTGCATCTACGTCTAAAACAAGGTATAGATGAAAGGTGCTAAAGGAGAGCCCTGTGCAAAGATGAGCAGTCCAACCACCATGATCAATACCACCAGCATGGGGATAAGCCACCACAACTTGCGCTGCCATAAATAGGAGAAAAGTTCTCCCATCACGCCCAGTCGTGTGCCTAACTTTTGATTCGCTTTTTTCTTTTCCAAAGAATGGCTCCTGTTTCCAAAGATTTTAAAAAATCGTAGCAATTATAGTGCAGAATGGCTGTCGCGATGCCCCCGGAAAAATGTGTGTTTATAATCTGGGGCATGATCGGCGTCTTATTGGGGATCTGCGCTTCCTTCTATCAGCCGGTTTTCCTCCATGAACTGCGTGACGAATTCTGCCTGCAGCTTGCTCCCTGTTTCCGTCAGGTGGATATAATCCTCATACAGTCCTTCACGCTCCATCTGATCCATCAGAATGCGGACATCCAGGAAATAGACATGCTCCCATTGATTGCTGACATCCACAAGGACATCATTGAAATCGCGTATCAACACATCCCATGTATTCACCAAACCAGATTGAGGAGCACCATACTGTTCCCATCTGTTTAAGCTGGTGCTTCGGTCTGTGTTCTCTATCTGGTAATAGAATGGGTTGATCGGCAGCAGGATGACGGAGATCTGGTCATTTTCACGCTTAAGGTTTGCCATTTCCTCCATCAGCAGTTGGCGGAGCGCCGCCAGCATGATGCTCGGGTCATAATCTGCCAGACTCCCTTTTGGGTGAGAAAGCCATTGAGAAAGATAGTGCGAGATTGCGAGATATTTTGAAAAGGGGACAGGGGTGATATTGAAGCGCACATCTGCCCAGGTTAGGTCTGTGGTCCAATTCTCACGGTAATAGGTCAGCAGTGAGACGTCATTGGCGGCCTGCACAGTCACCACCTGCACATTGCTCGGCTTGACATGGCTAAAAACTTCGATCTTCAATTTTTCAAATGATTGCTTAAGGTTATATGAGGGCACCCCGGCATTGATTACGTAATAACGGTATCCCTTTGCTGCAAGAGTTTCTGCCAGAAAAGCCGGATAGGTAACCTCGTTACCGATGCCCGCCCCAAACGGTACAGAATCCCCCAGGCACACCACAACCTGGCCGGTCTCTTCGGAGTATGGCTGTGTGGTGTTCCTTTCCCCCCAGGCGTTGATGGGCATGTTCTGTACTTTGTCGTAAAAATTTGGGCGCAAGGCATAGCGCCGGCTGTCATCGGTTGGGATGATATAGTCAACACGAAATGCGTTTTCTTCCCACAGCCAGCGTTCATTGTTGATCCGGTAGGCTGTTTGTAAAACCATTTCCCCCAAGATCAGGGTAATCACGGTAGAAAAAATAACGAGCGATAGCTTCTTTATATTTTCATTCATTGGTTAATAGATTAGATTTTCAACATTGTATTTCATTAAGCACTTCTAGAAAGGTCGCAGTCTTGTATTTAAAGTGTTAAGTTCCCATTATACCAATCCTGTTGCCTGCAAGAACCGAATTCCCATCTGCAAAACGGATAAGCTGATAACAAATTACTAAAAAAATAGCTGTGCCCCTCTTCACCCCATGAAGCGATAATACTGTTTGTTTGTTAAATTACGACCACAACCCTTCGGTCGCGTTAGCGCATGCATCAGTCTAAGTTCATCCGATTGTTTCAGGTCACAATATTGATCAGCCGCCCCGGCACATAGATCACTTTCTTCGGTGTTTTGCCCTCCAGGAAATTTTGGACATTCTCGCTCGCCAGCGCGATCGCTTGTGCTTTCTCCTTGCTGATTCCCACCGCCACATCTACCTTATCACGCAGCCTGCCGTTCACCTGGATCACCAGCGTGAACTCCTCTTCTTTGGTCGCCGCCGCATCGACCCGCGGCCATTCTTGCGTGTGCACGGAATAGGGTTTTCCCAGCCGCGCCCATAGCTCTTCAGCGATATGCGGCGTGATCGGCGCCATCATGCGCACATAAATATCAACAGCTTCCTCCCATACATCCGTCCCCCACCCGCCTACGTTCTTAAACTCGATCATCTCGTTCATCAATTCCATCAACGCCGAAATGATCGTGTTGAATTCAAATGTTTCAAAATCTTCTGTGACCGACGCCAGTGTTTGGTGCACTTTCCGGCGCATATCCTTGCGGGCTTTGTCAGTTACCTTCCTTTGTTCATTCTCATCCAGCAATGCTTGCCACACCTTGCTCAGCCAGCGGTGCGAGCCCTGAATATTGCCGTCATCCCACGGCCCGCCATCCTGCCAGCGGTATCCAAAACACAGGTACGCGCGCACAGTATCCGCGCCGTAGTTGGCAACCTCTTTATCCGGGTCGACGACATTTCCGCGCGACTTGCTCATGCGCTGCCCGTCCGGCCCCAGGATCTGGCCCTGGCTGCGGAATTGAAGCATCGGTTCATCACCTTTGGTCACGCCCAGGTCACGGAAGGCCTTATGGAAGAAACGGGTATAGATTAGGTGCATGGTTGCGTGTTCGGTACCGCCCGTATACGTATCGACCGGCATCCAGTAATCATATTCTTCCTGGTCAAACGGGTAGGTGTCACAATCCGGGCTCAGATAACGCTGGTGGTACCAGGAGGAGCACATGAAAGTGTCCATCGTGTCCGTCTCTCGCTCTGCCTCGCTGCCGCATTCCGGACAGGTCGTAAATCGCCAGGTGGGATGCAGTTTCAGCGGGCTTTCGCCGGTCGGCCTCCATTCCACATCGTCCGGCAGCAGCACCGGCAGCTGTTCATCCGGCACTGGCACCGCGCCGCATTTGTCGCAGTAAATGACCGGGATCGGCGCGCCCCAGTAGCGCTGGCGCGAGATCAGCCAATCGCGGATGCGATAGGTTACAGCCGCTTTTCCAACGCCTTTTTTCTCAATAAAATCAATTGCTCTTTCGATCGTTTTGTCCGCCGGCGTGCCGTTCAGTGGGCCGGAGTTGACCATCACGCCCTTTGCGGGTACGGCGTCCGGCATTGTTGCCCCATCCAAACCGTCCAAATCCTCGGGTTGAATGACAACGATCACCTCCAGGCCGAATTTGCGCGCGAAGGCGAAATCGCGCTCATCGTGCGCGGGTACGCCCATGATCGCGCCGGTTCCGTAGGTCATCAGCACATAATCTGCCACCCAGATCGGGATCCTCTCATCATTCACGGGGTTAATGGCGAAACCGCCGGTGAATACGCCCGTCTTTTCCTTGTCCGTCGCTTCGCGCTGGATCTCAGTTTGGCGCACGGCTTCCTCGATATAGGCCCCCACTTCCGTCTTGCGGTCTGAGGTAGTGATCTTTTCCACCAGCGGATGTTCGGGTGCCAGCACCATGAAGGTCGCGCCCCACAGCGTGTCCGGGCGGGTGGTGAATACTTCCAGCGGGTCTCCCTGCTCGGTTTTAAACACCACGTTCGCGCCGGTCGATTTGCCGATCCAGTTCGTCTGCAGCAACCGCACGCGCTCGATCCAGTCAATGCCGCTGAAATCCAGCAGTTCATCCGCGTAATTGGTGATGCGGAAGAACCACTGCGCCAGGTCTTTTTTGATCACCGGCGTATCGCAGCGTTCACAGTGCCGATCCTCACCCCACACCTGCTCACGCGCCAATGTTGTGTTGCAGTTCGGGCACCAGTCCACCGGTGACATCTTGCGGTAAGCCATATCGTTCTTTAATAATTTGGAGAAATACCACTGCGTCCAGCGGTAATATTCCGGGTCGCAGGAGATCGCTTCCCGCCGCCAGTCGAACATATTGCCCATCGATTTCAGTTGCTCACGCATGTGCCCGATGTTGGCGTAAGTCCATTCTTTTGGATGAATATTGCGCTTGATCGCGGCGTTTTCCGCCGGCAGGCCGAAAGCGTCAAACCCCATCGGGAACAGCACGTTGTAACCCTGCATGCGCATGTAGCGCGCGCGCGCGTCGGAGGGTGTCATCGCGTACCAGTGTCCGATGTGCAGGTTGCCGGAAGGATACGGCAGCATCGTCAGCGCGTAATGTTTCTTCCTGCTCGGGTCAATGTCCGCATGGTACAGGCCGTCGGCCTCCCATTTCTCCTGCCATTTTTTTTCAATATTCGCCGGGTTATATCGATCCGTATTTTCTGCCATCCATCCTCTTCTTCTATTTAATAAAAAATGCCTTCGCCGTCAGGGACGAAGGATTCTCCGCGGTACCACCCTGGTTGCCGGTTCCGGCCGCCTCGTGTCGCTGTAACGGGCTTGCCCGGGAAGGATTACTGTTTGCTTTCACCCTTCCAGCCTGGTTTTATCCAAACAAGCGAGTTCTGCCTCGTGCGCTCCGCGCGCGCCACCGGTTTTCACCAATACACCGGCTCTCTGGCGGATGGCCTACTGCTCCTGCTGTGGCTGTTAGTGGACCCAGAGGGATTCGAACCCTCGACCTCCTCAATGCCATTGAGGCGCGCTCCCAGCTGCGCCATGGGCCCAAAGGTGGACCTGGAGGGATTTGAACCCTCGACCTCGTCAGTGCGATTGACGCGCGCTCCCACTGCGCTACAGGCCCATCCTATCAGATAGAAAATTCTACCCGTACGCGGTTTGCATGTCAAGCAAAACGCGGGTGACAGTATACCACACGCTTACGGGCCCACATCTAAAATGGTTTTTAAGGTCGCGATCGTGTCATCAGTCTCTGCAAATCGCAGTGCCCGCATTCCCACCGCCCGCGCGCCTTTCACGTTCTCCTCTACGTCATCAATGAATATCGCCTCGTCCGGTTCAACCGCCATTTTATTCAGGATGGCGTGGTACGCCGCGGGGTCTGGTTTGCGCGCTTTGACCTCATAGGAAAAGATGGAAATATCAAAGATATCGAGAAAATCAAAACGTTGGCTCAGCAGCGCGCGCGCGTTCTCCCAGGCGTTGCTCAGCAGCGCCAGCTGGTATCGTGGTTTCAGGGAGGCGGCGAAATCCAGCAAGCGCTGGTCAATATGATCCCCGGCAAAGTACTCATTATAGAGCTGGATATGATCATGCACTGGCTGGCCGAAGTGACGCATGACGTTGTGCCAGTGTTCCACATCCGAAAGTTTGCCTTCTTCAGACTGGAGCGAGCTCTCACTTGAGAACACGAACGCTTCCAGCGCGCGGCGCGAAACGCCAAACCGCTGCGCGATTGCCTCCCGCGCGGTTGCGTCCGCCGTCTTCAGCAGCACTCCGCCCATGTCAAAAATAACTGCTTTAATTTTCTTTTCTTTCATCATTCCGTCATTATAGCAAAATTGATTGCCGCTATAATTGATAAAAACATATTCTGAATAAGGAGAATTCATGCCCACCAAGATCATCTTAGACGTCGATACCGGAACTGATGACGCTGTCGCTATCATGACAGCCGTGCTGCACCCCGAGATCGAGCTGCTGGCTGCCCTGAGCGTAAATGGCAACCAAACCCTCGAGAAAACCACCGAGAACACCCTGCGCGTGATCGAGTTTCTCAAGCGCCCTGATATTCCCGTTTACCGCGGCTGCGAGCTGCCGATGGTCAGCACCCTCAATCCGGACCGCAAACCGAATGTGCCCTACACCAGGAAATCCGATGTGCACGGCGATTACCTGCCCATCCCCAAAGCCACCATCAAAGTACAGCCGCAGCATGCGGTTAATTTTCTGATCGAAACCTACATGAATACGAACGACGAGATCATCCTCGTCCCGGTTGGCCCGCTCACCAACCTGGCCATGGCCCTGCGCCTGGAGCCGCGCATCGCCCAGCGCATCCCGCATGTGGTCATCATGGGCGGCGGGCACATGATCGGCAACATCACGCCTTCCGCCGAGTGGAACATTTACGTCGACCCGGAAGCCGCCCGAATCGTCCTGCAGTCCGGCATCCCGATCACGCTCGTCCCGCTGGATGCCACCCACGCTGCTTACACAACGTATGATGAAGCGCGCGCCATCCAGAACATCGGCTCCCCCTATGCCAAAGCAGCCGCGTCCTTCATGCTCGAGCGCATCGAGGGCTATAAGATCTTTGATAAGCAGATGGGCGCGCTCAACGCCACCCCGGTGCACGACGCGCTCTGCATTGCCGCCATCCTCGACCCGGAAGTGCTCGAGGAGGTGGTTGAGTGCTTTGTGGATGTCGATTGCAACGGTGAACTGACTGACGGCCGCACCGTGTGCGATGTCAACTTCCGTACCGGCAATGCGCCCAACGCCAGAGTCGCATTGAGCGCCAACCGCGAGAAATTCAATCGCTTCCTGTTTGAGACGTTGTCCCTGATGCCTTAACGCCGCATGCAAGAATATTTCAACTTACTTGATCATCTCAAGCCGCTCGCGCCGGCTGCCGGTCAGAAGGAAAGACTGGCGCAATTCAGCACCCTGGTGCTGGAATGGAACCAGAAATTAAACTTGACTGCCATCACCGATCCGCGAGAATTCTGGATCAAACATATTTATGATTCTCTCACTTGCCTCCCGCTGCTGTTCTCTTCCGGATCCAGCTCGGTGATCGACGTCGGCACCGGCGCCGGCTTTCCCGGCATCCCGCTCAAGATCGCTTATCCAGACATGCGCCTCACACTGGCGGAATCGGTCAAAAAAAAGGCCGATTTCTGCCGGTTTGCTGTTGACACCCTTGGATTGCGCGATGTTACCGTTGCCGCGGAGCGCGCGGAGACGCTCGGCCAGGACATGCGTTATCGGGAAAAATTTGACTGGGCCATCGCCCGCGCGGTCGCGCCCCTGCCCGTTCTGGCGGAATACCTATTGCCGCTCGTGCATCTTGGCGGCCATGCCCTGGCGCAAAAAGGCGGAAATGTAGGGGAAGAGCTGAGCCGGGCGAAACATGCGATCGAGCTGCTGGGAGGGGAAATAAAAGAACTGACCCCGGTTGAACTGCCAGCCGGGATGGGCAGCCGCACGCTGGTCATGATCAAGAAAGTGAAATACACCCCCAAAGCATACCCCCGCCGTCCGGGCACCCCGAAGAAAAGCCCGCTGGCTTAGTTTTCCAGCACCGCGCCATTTTGTAAATACCAGACAGCGCTTTCAGAAACAAAATGGGTATCAAACAGGTCCAGGTCCGTCGTCGTCATGATCGACTGCGAATTCACAGCCAATTCTTTCAGCAGGTCTGTCCGGCGCTGGGCATCCAATTCCGCCAGCGTCTCATCCAGCAGAAGCACAGGCACTTCTCCCGTCTTTTTCTCCAGCCAATGCACCTCGGCCAATTTAAGCGCCATCACCGCGGTGCGGATCTGTCCCCGTGAACCGAAAACACCAAGGTCCACCCCATTCGCGCTGAATAGCACATCGTCGCGGTGCGGACCGATCGTGGTCACACCCCGCCGTATCTCATCCGCGCGCGCGGCTTTCAATTGGTCTCGATACATAGCTTGCATTGCCTCCGCCGTCATCTGTATGAACGGATTGCCATCAGAAAGTTGTGAATTTTGCCTATACGCACCTTCACCTGTGTCTTCCAGGGACGGCAGGTACTGCAGAAGGAACAATTCCTTGCCATCCGTCAGGTTGGCATGCCGGCCTTCGATCTCGGTATTCATTTCAACGATCGCTTTTGCCCGCAGTGAAGTGATCAGCGCGCCGTTTTTTGAGAGCTGGTCATCCCAGTAGATCAATTGCTGCGGGTCCCCGCCCTGCTCCCCCAGCTGCTTCAGCAGCGCGTTGCGGCGCGTGATCGCGTGATTGAATCGCGAAAGCGCGCGCACATAGCCAGGATACGCCTGTGAGAGCGTGCGGTCCAGATATTTCCGGCGTTCACTGGGGCCGTCCTCGATGATGCGCGTCATTTGCGGAAGGAAGAGCACTGAATTGAAAAAACCCACCGCGTCAATTAATTTCCGTTTGACGCCATCGATCAGCACTTCTTTGCGCAGGCGCATGCCCCCATTTTCATTCTTCGTTAGGATCAGGCGCGCTTCCATCTGGTGCGGTTTGTCTTCCTTAATCACTTCTGCGCGCACCCGCCCGACCGGAATGTCCTCTTCCAGGTTATGGAAGTTGACCATCTCCCGATCGTGGCTGGCCATTGGCGAGGTCATCAGCGAGAGAAAATGGATCGCCTCAAGCACGCTCGTCTTGCCCTGCGCGTTCTCCCCAACGATGATATTGATATGGGACGGAAAGGTCAGTTCCAGTCGCTGAAAATAGCGAAATCCAGAGAGCGATAAATGCTTGATCAGCATAGAAGTGGGGGCTTAGACCCGAATTTCGTCCGTGAGTTCTTCGGGTTGAAAGAGCTTTTCGGCAAGGTCCACAAACAATACGCCGTTTAAATGATCGATCTCATGCTGGAAGATGCGCGCCAGCCAACCGCTCGCCGCGATCTTGATTTTATTGCCATGCTGGTTCTGCCCTTCAACACGGATTGCTTCCGCCCGCTCAACCTCGCCATACAAGTTCGGCACCGATAAGCACCCTTCAATACCCTTCACGCGCGCATCGGATGTATGCGTGATCTCCGGGTTGGCAACCACAAATACTTTTGGTTCTGCGTCCGGCACGCTATCATCTTCTGCATATTCGACAACGATCAACCGCTGTGACAAGTTGATCTGCGGTGCTGCCAGGCCGACGCCCGGTTCATCGCGCATCGTTTCAACCATATCATCCACCAGGCGCTGTAGTGCTTTGTCAAAAGTTTCAATAGCGTGTGCCTTACGTCGCAGGGTTGGGTGCGGTAATTTGATTATTTCTCTTAATGCCATTCGTGTTCTCCCGTGATTGCGTAATCATTTTACGATACCCTGGGATGATTGTCTCCATTCTTATTCTTTTCTTGTTTTTGCAGCTGGTGGTAGGCTTCGATCCAATCAAGCGCCCGCCTGCGTTCAGCGGTCTGTTTTTGGGATCTTTCCGCGTCTAAAAGTGTTTCTTTCGCTTCAAAAATGACCTGTGAGACTTCTGCCGGCCGGTGCAGGTCATCAAAAGTAAACTCCTCATCCCCAATACGGATAAAGACCGTCCCGAAATTGAATATGAGCCCAAATATGCCGTTTTTCTTGTAGCGTACCGATTGGATACGTTCGATCGGCGCCGTGCGTTTCTCTTCCATTCCAAATGGGCGCCGGTCAATATCGGTCAGCGTACCGCGCGAGATGATGAATCGGTCATTGCGCCAGTCGGCAAAGCGGTAGATTAGCCACATAAAAAGGATCGAACTGTCGATCGCCATCACCCATTGAAAGATCGGGTGATTGGCAATCTTGAAAGCGTTCAGCTTCAAGAACAAAAAAAGTAAAATATGGCTCAGCAGCAGCAGCGCGGGGATAAACGTCTTCGATATCAGGACGGTGAAATGTTTATGCAGGATGATTTCGCTGCCAGATGCGCTTTCAGTGCTGTTTCTTGCCATTGCTTCGGATTCTTCTCTGTCCTCAGAGGCGCCTTCAATTTCTTGTGGTGGCGGGAAGGCCTTCCACCCCGGCTTATCGATCCGTGTTTCCAGTTCACTTTTAAAAGTCTCGAGCGCTTCTTCATCTTCCGCGCTGCGTCGTCGGTGGACCAGGAATTGCAGCAGCGCGTGCGCGTTTTCTACCTGCGGCACGTTTGCGACCCGCGTAGACCCGGTATAGGTGTTGATATCCAGATCGCCAAAAGCAAACGCCCTCCCCAGCACATGCTTCCTGACTTGTACGGACTCGATTGCTGAAAGTGGGGATTCCCTTCGTTCTTCAAACAGCAGGTAAGAGCGCCGTGAACTGCTGGCGCGCTTATCGGTAATAAAAAAGGTATCATTCGACCAATCCAGGTAGGTCCAAACCATCCATCCGGTTCCGGCTGCGGATAAAATACCCAGGATCCAGGATAGAACTTGTGGAGTGAATGCGCCCCGCTGCATCAGGATGATAATGCCTGTTGCGAGAAATCCAAATAAGATGGCGGCCATCCGCAGGATCACATTCACTGGGTGCGGCCGGCAAATAAAACACAGGGTTTCATCTTCAATTCGCACCAGACGGCTGTTCAATAGGAATTGGTAAGAGGTATACTGCTGCATCAGGGATTGTTGGAATGTCTGGTTCTTTGCAGCGATGGATAATAACGCTTCTTCATCCATTTTGATCAAGATTGTGTCCTCAGCCGCCCGTGCGCTGGTCTGTCTGGACTGTGGTGTTGAAAGAAAATCTTCGCCAAATGAGAAAGATGCTTTGATGGTGTTTTTATATAGGATTTTTTTATTTTTCTCTTTGAGGATATCAACCCTGCCGTTGAAAACAATATAGAACGCTTTTGCCTGGGTGCCTTCTGTGTATATCATTTTTTCGGCGGGAAAAAATACGACATGCGAGCGCTCGAACAGCATCGCGATCTCTTCGTCAGCAAGGTGAGAGAATGCAAATACTTTGCGTAATACAAGTGTAAATTGGCCCCTGCTGATATTCATAAAATAAGTATATCAGTCACTTCGCATGGTAAAAAATAGGGTTCCGGGGTTGATCTCGATCCATAAAATGTAGGCGCGCCACAACGAAAAAAGCTTGTAAAATCTCTATAAAAATCAATCACGCAATAAACAGGGTTTATTCCCTTCTGGTAAAATGGGTGGGCGTTTTCAAAATGGAGTCAATGCTTGAAAATCAACCGATTTAACCTCATGCGCTGGATTGCGATATTGTTTGTCGTATCCGCGGTCATCCTCACTGTTGTGCAGCTGATTCGCTTCAGCCGCCTGCGCGCCGGATTTTCTCCCGGCACGCGTATTGCCGGCATCCCGGTTGGCGGATTGGATCAACAGAAAGCCGCCGACCGTGTCACCGAAGCATACAATAGGCCGATTGAATTGGTCTATGAAGATGTTTATTTCCAGGTTAAACCCTCATCACTGGGTTTTGATCTCAACCTGACGGCAATGATCGCGGCCGCCGACCAGCAGCGCGTGACCCTCCCATTCTGGCCATCCTTCTGGAATTATCTCTGGAATCAGCCATTCAACACCAGCGACACCCCCCTCCAGGCGGATTTGAATGCCAATAAGATCAGAACGTATCTGTTGAACGAAGTGGCCTCCCGCTATGATGAAACGCCTTCTATCTCTGTGCCGATACCGGGAACAATTAATTTTCAAACCGGTGAAGCTGGAAAGATTCTGGACATTGAAAACTCGATTGCTATCGTTGAACGCGCTCTCACGTCCCCTGTTGAACGGACAGCGCCCCTGATCATTAAAGAAGTCGAACCCATGCGCCCGGCGCTTGAAAACCTGGAAGTCCTTATCCAGCAGATCATCGACCGCTCAAATTTCGATGGCCTGACAGAGGTTTTCATCCTCGACCTCGAAAGCAGGGAAGAACTCAATTTCGCTTACGAACGCGGCGTCAGCTACGACCCGGGCATCGCTTTTACCGCCGCCAGCACGGTCAAGATCCCGATCATGGCTTCTGTTTTCCGCCGGCTGGATGAACCCACACCCCAGGCAGCCGCCGATCTGATGGAGCAGATGATTGAACAATCAGAAAATCCTCCCGCGGATAGTCTGATGGAGATCTACCTGGATCCGAATATCGGCCCAATTTTCGTCACCCAGGATATGCAGGCCATCGGTTTAGAGAATACATTTCTGGCTGGCCATTTTTATCTCGGCGCCCCGCTCCTGCAGCGATATATAACCCCTGCAAATCAGCGCTTGGATTATGTTACCGACCCGGATGTCTATAACCAGACCACAACGGAAGACCTCGGTATGCTGCTGGATGATATTTATCAATGCGCCCAGACCGGAGGAGGAACGTTTGCAGCGGTATTCAACGGCGAGATTTCCCAGTCGGAGTGCCAGTTGATGATCACCTACCTCACCCAGAATAAGATCGCGGTGCTCTTGCAGGCAGGCCTGCCGGACGGCACCAATTTCGGCCATAAACATGGCTGGATCACGGAATCAGACGGCTTGATTCACGCCATGATAGACGGTGGGATTGTTTTCTCGCCCAATAGCAACTACATCATTGTGGTGGCGATGTACCAGCCGACACAGCTCATCTTTGATGTCGCCAACCTGCTCCAGGCACAGATCTCTTCCGCGGTGTTCAATTACTTCAACATAGCCAAGTAGGCCCTGCCGCCTTCCCGCCACGTCAATCCAGTTTTTTCATGCTTTGGCCGTCTGTGAAAATGGTGCGGATCAGTGGCAGCGCTAAAATGTTGAGCAGCGCGATGATCAGGAATGTCGTCACAAAACCCAGTGAATCCGCCAGGAATCCCGTTAACCCCAGCCCTATGCCGGTACCGACATTAGCAACCGCCATTAATATTGAAAACATGGTCGCCGCAATACGCCCATCGGTAACGCGCATCGAGATCGCGAAATATACCGTTTCATAGAATCCAAACGCAAATCCAAATAGGAATACCAGCACCCAGGCCATCCATGGGGCGGTGATAAGGGGAAGCAAGCCGACGCCCACGATAGTAATGATCATTGCTGTGAACACAGATCGTTTCTGGCCGATGCGGTCGGTGATTTCGCCGCCGATCAGGCCCCCCAGGATCGTTCCCAGCCCGACCACCATCGCCACATATCCGGCTGTCGCAAGACCGATCTGGAAGCGCGCCACCAGGAACGGATTTACCAGCTGGCTCGCGCCATTAATGATCAGGGAATACAGCGCGCCTAAAACGCCAAGCGCGATCACATATTTCTTTGTGAATGATTTAAATGCCGACCATTCAAAACGTGACGCGGTTTCTTTATCCGCTTCTTTGGCATAAAAAACCAGTGGCAGCGGCAATAATGTGACGACGGCCAACAGGGTGAAACCCGCTGCCCAGGAAATATTTTGGACCACCAGCCCAAGCAATGCGGATGTGATCACCATGCCGGCTGCGCGTCCGCCGACCATAAAGCCCTGAATGGTCCCTTCCTCTTCCTTTGGCGTAGTGTCAAGGGCGATCCCGTCCGTACAGGTGTCATACAGCGCCATCCCCATCATCATCAGGAATGCGATCAGCGCGTACAGCCAGAAATGCGCGCCAGCATCAACAAGCGGCACAAGCAGGACACACACCGCCTGCAGGATGAGACCGATGATGATATAGGGTTTTCGATGCCCTAATCCGAAAAGGTTAACGCTGTCGCTCAGCATCCCCAGGAAGATTTTGATGATGAAGGGTATCAATCCGATCGTCCCGATCAATCCGATCTGGCTTAATCCCAGCCCAAACGACTGCAAATAAAGCGCGTTTAACGCTGTAAAATACGCCATGATCGACCCCTGCGCGAAATACAGTAAAGCGAACATGATATAGCGGAATGACTTTTTCATAACCTCTCCTGATTATTTAATGATCGTAAGGATGTCCGGACCATCTTCGGTGATCGCGATCGTATGCTCAAACTGCGCGGAAAGTGATCGGTCCGCTGTTTCAACCGTCCATTCATCTGGCATTAAGCGTGTATCCGGCTTGCCGATATTGATCATCGGCTCAATATTTAATACCATTCCCGCTCTGATGCGCGGCCCGCGTGACGCCGGGCCGATATGCGGTATGAATGGTTCTTCCCATAATTCCCGCCCAATGCCGTGCCCCCCATATTCACGCACAACAGAATATCCTTTACTTTCAGCAAAACTTTGGATCGCGTCGCCAATTGCGCCAATGGGCTTGCCGATGCGTGCGGCGTGAATGCCCTTATACAAACTCTGCCGCGCAGTTTCAACCAGGCGGCTGATTTCTTTTTGTGCCTTACCTACGATAAAGGTCTTGCATGCGTCACCGCACCAGCCCTTATACTTTAGCCCAATATCGATACCGACGATGTCTCCTTCTTTCAGAACACGGCCGTCAGGGATCCCATGGCAGATCTCATGATTCAATGAAGCGGTGATCACACCCGGAAACGGGCGCTGCCTTGGCCGCTGGCGGATACCTTTATAAAGGGTTTGCGCGCCTTTTGACAGGATAAAGGATTCAGCCGCTTTGTCAATTTCTGACAGGACTGCCCCGGGCTGCATCAGCGGGGCGATCATTGCAAATGTTTCCGCCACGATCTGCCCGGAAGCGCGCAGCGATTCGATTTGGTTCTCGTCTTTTATTTTCACCATTGAATGTCTTCTTCTGTATTGAGTAAAAATTATACTCGCGCCAGACTTAAAACGAACCGATAAAATAAATCGGCATGTGGTTTTTCAACTTCACCGTATAATTAGCATAAGCTAATTCTTTGAGATCTATGAGTAAAAAACCTACTGCAACCATTGAAGATTATCTGGGGATCATCTATACCCTCCAAAGAGATGAAGAAAAAGTGATCGGCGCGCGTTTATCCGAGATCCTTGAGGTTTCCCCGCCGACCGTCACCGTGACATTGAAGCGTATGGTTCGGGATGGATGGATCAAGGTCGATCGCAAAAAGAATATATCCCTCACGGACGCGGGCTGTACTGCCGCGAAATCGGTCATCCGCCGCCATATGCTGACGGAATGGCTGCTGTCAAAGGTGCTCAATATTCCCCTGGCTGAATTGCACGATGAAGCGCACAAGATCGAGCACACCATATCCCCACAGGTGGAAGAACAGTTGGCAAATACCATGCAGGACCCGGAAGTCTGCCCGCATGGCAACCCCCTCCCCGGACAGGAATCCGCCTCACAAGATTGGCTGCCGCTGGTGCAATATGAAAAAGGGCAGACGGTCATTTTCCGCCGTATCCATGAATTGCTCGAAGAGGATCACAACATGATGGCTTTTCTTGACGAAAATGGTATTGAACCCGGTATATCTGCGATCATTGCATCGATTGACCAAACCAGGGAAGAACTGAAAATAGTCATCGCCCACAAAACAGTATGCTTATCATTAAAAACAGCAGAAAAACTTTACGTGCAGGCCCAATAAGTGGCCAATGAAAGGATGTTTATGGTTTCAACAGCAAACTTAGGTTTTCCCCGCATCGGAAAAGATCGTGAATTGAAATTTGCGCTGGAAAAATATTGGCGCAAAGAGATTTCTCTCAATGCCCTGCTCGAAACGGCCGCCGAGATCAGGAAAGAAAATTGGCAGCTCCAGAAAAATTCCGGGATTGCTCATATTCCAGTTGCGGACTTTTCCTTATATGATCACGTTCTCGATCACACGGTCATGTTTGGTGCCATTCCTCCGCGCTTCCAGGAATTGGATTTCGGCCATCAAACAGACCTGTATTTCAGTTTAGCGCGCGGTTTTCAAAATTCCGGCCAACATCCTGTCCCCGCGATGGAAATGACGAAGTGGTTTAACACCAACTACCACTACATCGTCCCTGAAATCGAGCCCGATACCGTTTTTTCATTGCACGCGGAAAAATTGCTTATTGAGATCGGGCAATCACAGGATCTAGGCATCAATTCACGGCCTGTCATCCTTGGTCCGGTTTCTTATCTGCTCTTAAGCAAATCGGCTCTACCGGATTTCCAGCCGATCTCCCGGCTGGATGACCTGCTTGCGCTGTATCAAGAATTATTCTCCCTGCTGGCGCGCAGGGATATCGCCTGGATTCAGCTCGATGAACCCTTTTTATCCACGGATCTGACAAAGGAGCAGCATACGGCATTTTTAAAGGAGTTTGCGGCATTATCTGCTTCCAGCGCACGCCCAAAGATCCTGCTAACGTCCTATTTTGCCAACCTCAACCGCAATCAGGAACTCGTTCAGCAAATGCCCTTTGAAGGGCTGCATATTGACCTCGTCAATACACCCGAACCCTCAATGCTTATCGAAGGATTGACGAATATTGAAGTGCTTTCGCTTGGCATCATCAATGGGCGCAACATCTGGCGTGAGGATCTCGATCAGGCAATTTCCCGCATCCAACCGCTCGTTTCGCTCAGCGCGGCAGATCACATCCACATTGCCCCTTCATGCTCCATGCTGCACCTGCCGTATGATGTCGAACGGGAAGATGAGATTGATCCGTCCATCCGCGCCTGGATGGCCTTTGCCCGCCAGAAATTGGACATTCTTTCCGCCCTGGGCGCGGAATTATCCGCCCCCGGATCCGCCAGTGATTTTATCCAGTCCAACCAGGCTGTGCTTCAGAAACGGCGTTCATCGGAATTTGTTGAAAACGCTCGGGAACTTCCGCCATTGGCGGAGGTCGACGCAACACTATTGGCCAGAGATTCTGCTTATCCGGAACGCCGCAAGCAGCAGGCTGCGCTCGGCTTGCCTTTGCTTCCCACAACGACCATCGGTTCTTTTCCGCAGACACGGCAGGTTCGCAAAGCCCGCGCGGATCGGCGCGGGGGGCACATCTCACCTGAGCAATATGAGAACTTCCTCAAACAGGAGATCAAGCAAACCGTCGATTTCCAGGAGCAGATTGGCATAGATGTGCTCGTGCATGGCGAATTTGAACGCAATGATATGGTGCAGTACTTCGGTGAAAAGCTTTCCGGCTTCACTTTTTCGAAATATGGGTGGGTGCAGTCTTTTGGATCACGCTATGTTCGCCCGCCGATTATTTACGGAGATGTTTCCCGGCCGGAACCAATGACGGTCAAATGGACCACTTACGCCCAATCCCTTACCAAAAAACCGATGAAAGGTATGCTTACCGGCCCTGTGACGATCATGTTGTGGTCTTTCATTCGTGATGACCAGCCCCTTTCTGAAACTTGTAAACAGATTGCCTTCGCTATCAGGGAAGAGGTGTCTGATCTGGAAGCAGCGGGAACCCCTGTAATTCAGATCGATGAGCCAGCCCTGCGGGAGGGTTTGCCGATCCAGCGCCAGGGATGGGACCATTATCTGGATTGGGCTGTCAAATGCTTCCGCATCGCGTCATCCAGCGTGAGCGATAGCACCCAGATCCATACCCATATGTGCTACGCGGAATTCAACGACATCATCGACGCGATCATCGCCCTCGATGCGGATGTTATCTCGGTGGAAGCCAGCCGCTCAAAAATGGAACTGCTGAACGCGTTCCAGAAAACGGCTTATCCCAATGAGATTGGCCCCGGTGTCTACGATATCCACTCCCCCAATGTGCCCACCAGGGCGGAAATGCAGGACTTGCTTCACAAAGCGTTATCCGTTATCCCCAAAGAACGCCTGTGGGTAAATCCCGACTGTGGTTTGAAAACCCGCCGCTGGGAAGAAGTCAAACCCGCCCTGCGCAATCTGGTCGCCGCTGCGCGGGCAATGCGCGCGCAACTGGAATAACATGTCTTTGCTATGAATAAAACCGTTTTTAAGAACCGAATTGCGAACTTACAGGACAGGATGAATGGATCGGACCTGGATCTGATCGCCATTTCAGCCGGTCCAAGCCAGGTGTATTTCTCCGGGCTGCATTTTCACATTTCTGAACGGCCAGCAGTTTTGCTGATAGGCGCGAATGAACTTCCGGCATTCATTTTCCCGGAATTCGAAACAGAAAAAGTACAAAACGGTCCCATTTCCCTCAGGCAATTCCCATATCAGGAACAGCGCTTGGATTGGCGGCGTGCCTTTGAATGTGCGTTATCCCATTTCGGAAAGCGGGATGTGCGTATCGGCGTCGAGCCAACTGCCATGCGTTTCCTGGAAATGGACCTGCTGGGTTTCAAACGAGAAAACATCTCCGTTGCCTCCGCGGGCGGGATCATTGCTGCCTTGCGTGCCCGTAAAGATGCGGAAGAGCTTGCCCACATCCGGAAAGCCATTCACATTGCGCAAACAGCATTGCATACAACCCGGCGCGCCATCAAAGTGGGCGTGACGGAGCGGGAGATTGCCAATGCGTTGGTGATGAATTTGCTGCGGGAAGGGTCTGATCCGGAACTTCCTTTTTTCCCAATTGTCGCCGCGGGCCCAAACAGCGCCAATCCGCATGGGCTGCCATCCGATAGAAAGTTGTCACCAGGTGATTTGCTCATCATTGATTGGGGTGCGCGCTGCCATGGCTATGTTTCAGACATCACGCGTACCTTCGCGATCGGCACCATATCTCCCAAACTTAAAGAGATTTATCAGGTGGTGAAAGACGCCAATCAGGCTGCCCGCGATAGCCGTGGAGCCGGTCTGACGGGGAGCCGTATCGACCAGGCCGCGCGCGATCTCATCACCCGCGCGGGTTACGGCGATGCCTTCTTGCATCGCACCGGGCATGGATACGGGCTGGAGGCGCATGAAGCGCCGTATATGTCCGCCGACAACAATGCACCGATTCAACCCGGAAATACATTCACGATCGAGCCCGGTATCTACCTGCCCGGTCTTGGCGGTGTGCGCATTGAAGATGATATGTACGCAGTGGATGGAGAGCTTGAGACTCTGACGACACTGGATCGAGATTTGATAACAATTTAGGAGTTAACATGGATAAGATCATCATTCCCGGTGCGGAACCCTTTTTTCTGCCTGCTGGAAAAACGGGCTGCCTGTTGGTACACGGTTTCACGGGCACGCCAAAAGAAATGCGTTTGATGGGCAATTTTCTGCATGATCGCGGCATCACGGTCAACGCGATCCGTCTTGCGGGGCACGGCACCCATATTGATCATATGATCAGAATGCGCTGGCAGGATTGGCTCGCGTCTGTTGAAGATGGATTATCCCTGCTCAGGGATTACTGCGATCGGGTTTTTATTGCTGGCTTATCCATGGGTGGTGTGCTTTCTCTGCTCTCGGCCTCGATCTTCCCCTTGAATGGTGCCATCGCGATGGCCGCGCCATTCGAATTAAGATCAGATTGGCGCTTGAAAATTGCCCGGCCCTTAAGTGTTATCCTCCCTGTCATTGATAAGGGCGGTTCTCACGCCAGCGAGGAAAAAGGTACTGAACGCCATATTGAATACCATGGCTATCCAACCCGTTCAGTAGTTGAGCTCATCTCCCTCATCGATATCACAAAAGAGAATCTGGAAAATATCAACATCCCGCTCCTGCTGATCAATTCAAGATCAGACCCCAGCGTACCTGCCATCCATCAGCAAAAGTACGAGCATCTCTTGAAGGATAAGGATGTTCGGTCTTTGATGTTGCAGAAAAGCGGCCACGCCATCACGGAAGATATTGAACGGGAGATTGTGTTTGATACCGCGCTTGAATTCATTCACGCGCGCACATAGAAAGGGATGATCCATGGGATTAGTCGTTAAAAACTTCGTGCTTGGGCCAATTGAAAACAACACCTACCTCATCTTTGATTCCGATGCACTGGATGCGGTGCTTATTGATCCTTCCGCTCCCAGCCGGGAAATTATCGCCTTTCTCAGTGAAAACAACCTGAACCTCAGCCAGATTTGGTTGACCCACGCCCACTTCGATCACATCGGCGGTGTTCGCTGGTTTAAAAACCAGACACAGAAATCTATCCGTACGATGATCCACACGGATGCGCTCCCTCTCTGGGAAAAACGCGGCGGCGCGGATGACTTTGGTTTTGACTTCGACCCCGGCCCTCCGCCGGAAATGCGCATCGCTGAGAACGACCGGCTGACAGTGGGCAGGAGTCAGTTTACTGTCCTGCATACGCCCGGGCATACCCCGGGGCATGTCACCTTTTATAGCCGGGTCGAATCACTCGCTTTCTGCGGCGATCTCATATTTTTCCACGGTGTTGGTCGCACGGATCTCGAAGGAGGTGACCATAAAGCCCTGGCTGCCAGTATCACAGCAAAAATTTTTTCCCTTCCCGATGAAACCGTCCTCTACCCAGGCCACGGGAAAGCGACAACCGTTAAAGAAGAGAAAGCTAACAATCCATTCGTATAAAAAAAGCGGAAGCTGCTCGGCTTCCGCTTTTATTTTTTTTGTGCGTCCTATTTTGCAATTTCAACAGATCGTGTTTCCCGGATGACCGTTACTTTGATCTGCCCCGGATACTGCATCGTTTCTTCAATATTCTTCGCGAGGTCGCGCGCCATTCTGGCAGATGCCAGATCATCCACTTCTTCTGGCTTCACGATAATGCGTACTTCACGGCCTGCCTGGATAGCGTAGGCCTTATTCACACCTTTGAATGATTTTGCCATATCCTCCAGTGCTTTCAGCCGTTTGATATATTGCTCTAAATTTTCCCTGCGCGCGCCGGGACGTGCGCCGGATATCGCGTCTGCGGCTTCCACGATCACAGCTTCCAATGTTTGCTGTTCTGCTTCATGGTGGTGCGCTTCGATCGCGTTGATCACCTTGCTGTTGACTTTGTAGCGCCGGCAGAAATCTGCGCCGATCTGGGCGTGGGTGCCTTCTGTGTTATGGTCCATCGCCTTGCCGATGTCGTGTAGGAAGGATGCGGTCTTCGCGACTTCAATATCTGCCCCCAGCTCAGCGGCCAGCATCGCGCCGATCCAAGAGGATTCCACCGCGTGGGCTAACTGATTTTGTCCGAATGATGTCCGGAATTTGAGCCGTCCCATCATTTTCTGGACCTCAGTTGGCAATCCCGGAACACCGGCATCGATTGCCGCTTGTTCTCCCGCTTCCTGGATCACTTTGCTCACTTCTTGTTCTTCCTTTGCCAGTACTTTTTCAATGTGTGCGGGGTGGATCCGCCCATCAGAAACCAACTGGGTAAGCGCGCGCCGTGCGATCTCACGCCGGGTTGGATCAAAACACGCGATCGTCACTGCTTCTGGTGTGTCATCAACGATCACATCCACACCTGCGGCCTGCTCAAACGCGCGGATGTTACGTCCGTTGCGTCCAACAATGCGTCCTTTCATTTCATCGTTC
>CAZDIS010000012.1:0-31046 GCA_964505585.1 uncultured Pelolinea sp.
ATTCGCGTTGGCGACTGTCGCGTTAAACTCCTGCTGCGCGTTGAAAGCAGCAGTACCCGGATCAATAAGCACCTCGCCCGTCAATATGAAATGCGGCAGATCCACTGCCTGTGAGGCAGCAGTGCAGGCAGCATCCACCGCGGCCTGCAAATGGACATCCACGAACAGCATACGCACGATCTCAGACGTCATCGTCATTAAAGGCAACCCCACCACTGCCATGAGCATGGCAGTATATGCCATTGAATAGCCGCGTTTATTGCTAAACAAACGTTTTTTCATAATTTATTCTGAAGGAAGGGCAGCACTGGTTTATTGTTCTGATCGCCGCCGCCTATGAGGTTATCAGTTTTAAACATTGCCGGCCGCCCCTCCTCCTATTTAATGTCCTCGCTTTGTCAGGCAAATTCCAAACATGTGCCCATTTCAGTGGTTCAGCAAGGCGAGGTATATAGAAAGCATTTCAAAATAAATTTGCTTTCTATGCTATATACAATTACATGCCGGCAACAAGATCATTGATCTTGCTGACAATGGTGGAACCCAGACTGGTGAACGCGACCACTGCAACCAGGATCAATACGGCTGCGATCACCGCGTATTCGGCCATCGTCGCACCCTTTTTATTCTTCAGCCACATAAATAGTGTATTCATTTCTTTCTCCTTTTTTCTTGATATATTGATTAACATCAAACTTTACATACCAGCGACAAGATCATTGATCTTGCTGACAATGGTTGACCCAAGGCTGGTGAATGCGATCACCGCGACGAGGATCAGAACCGCTGCAATTACCGCATATTCCGCCATGGTGGCACCTTTGCGGTTTTTAAGCATCAGATATATGCTGTTCATCCCGTTTGTCTCCTTTCTTCTTTACTTAGCCAATAATAAATAAATGATAATTTCAACGTTTCAAACAACCAGTGATTCCTGAAAATACCAGGTCAATAAAAGCATAAATAGAGCGATTATCAGGGCTTGTTCAAGCATTATTGATTCCTTTTTTCATGTATTCATCATCTCTTTATTTACTTTACTAGACCAGGAAAACCACACTCAGCAAAGCACCTACCGCGTAGGAAGGGATTGCACGAAATTCACTGCCCCTTCCGTTCCTGATAATAACGATCATGCCCCAGATTCCCTGAACAAGGAAAGCCGCGATCATTGCAGTTGGCCACAAACCAGCCAGGCCAACCAGCACTTTTACATCTGCACCGCCCATGCTGCCCAGAAAGAAAAACAACATTGTTGCGAGCAGCGCGGCAGCAAGGATGAGCACCCTTTCCCATCCGAAGACAACGGAATAGACCAATCCAGCCGCCATCCCGGGCAGGGTAAGCCAATTGGATACCTCGCCGGTCTTCGCGTCCTGTAAAGCACAAACAGCCAGCCAGAGTATGGACACTGCCGCAATGATCCATTCACGCGTCATTTTCTGCTACCAGCCTTCCTGCCGGAAAGTAGAAATGACAGTGCCTGAAAAGCTGGGCTGATTCCCGCCGCCGCCAAAAAGGGTCATCAATCCAACAATATGGTTAGGCACTGTCCAATCAATCGATACGGTGATTTGCGATCCGCGTGAACCACCGCCGGACGCGCTGATAGAGTAAGAACCAATACTGATCGCGTCCAGACGGGTCTGTGCCGCGGCCACCGCGTGTCCCTGGGGATTGACCTGGGCCACTGACCCCATTCGCGCGCCGTAATTCGCCGCGTTGCTGGCCGCAACCGCCGCGTACCACGCCATCGACACATTTATCATTGCGAAGGTCATCAGCATGATGACAGGCAGGGTGATAGCAGCTTCCGCCATCGAAGATCCGCGCCTTCCCCTCTTGAAGAATAACCTTCGCTTTTTCATGGTCAACTCCTATTGAAATAATCTACATACCCGCGACAAGATCATTGATCTTGCTGACGATGGTTGAGCCAAGACTGGTGAATGCGATCACCGCGACGAGGATCAATACGGCCGCGATCACCGCGTATTCAGCCATGGTGGCGCCTTCGCGATCATTCAAAAAATATAATAGTGTTTTCATCTCTACTCCTAAATTTGGTCGTTTCGCTTAATCTTCAATAAAAAAACCTTACATACCCGCAACGAGATCGTTGATCTTGCTGACGATCGTGCTTCCAAGACTTGTGAATGCAATGACGGCGACAAGGATCAACACAGCTGCGATCACCGCGTATTCCGCCATGGTGGCGCCTTCGCGATCATTGAAAAAACGCATAATTGTGTTCATCGTAACCTCCTTTCCTTTATGATCTAATTTAATAACTATTTCATAACCTCTATCTTTGATTACATACCCGCAACGAGATCGTTGATCTTACTGACGATGGTGCTGCCCAGACTGGTGAACGCGATCACCGCAACAAGGATCAATACTGCCGCGATCACCGCGTATTCTGCCATGGTAGCGCCCTTGCGGTTCTTGAGCATTAAGAATAGTGTGTTCATTTTTTCTCCTTTCGTTTATTTTTTTTTGGGTATTTATTCCTCACATACCCGCGACCAGATCATTAATTTTGCTGACAATGGTTGAGCCGAGACTGGTGAACGCGATCACCGCGACAAGGATCAATACAGCCGCGATCACAGCATATTCCGCCATGGTCGCCCCGCGCTCACTTTTCAAAAAACTACCAATCTTTATAAAATTCTTCATTTCTAACTCCTTCTTATTTTTGGTTATCCAAGCACTTTTTTCACACCTTGTTTCATCCAGCTGCCCATTTCAGATTTTGCATGAGAAAGCCAGGAGACGATTTGGCCGAAAAAAGCCAAGATATCATTTTCATTCTGGCTCTTTGCTGTCTTTGGAACCAGATAAAAATACAGGCATGAGATCTCTCCCCATTGGATATCGAGTTTGGCAAATGCTTCAGCGATTTCGAGGTCAAACCATTCATGCACGGTGCGATTGGAGCGTTCCACAACCGCTGCCCTACCGGGACGATATCCGAGAAGCGGTTCCACAAGGTTTGCTACTTTCCTTCGTTTTCCGACTGCTTTGCGCAGGTCATTGCGGAGTTTTGCCTTTTTATCCGGGCTGATCACAATCCGTGTTCCTTCGGTAGTAAAATATTCAACCGCCCGCGGGTTTTCAAGCCTGCGTCCCTGTTCAATGATATGCAGGTTGACCTGGTCTCCCAGCCATTTCAATCCATCCGTGATCTGGAATTGTTTTCGGAATGCTTCTCTGCGGTCACGCATTTTTGCCTGGTACCAATCTTCCATCACCAGGTGCATTTCTTTCAATATCATTGCCTGTTTTCTATTTCCAAAATAGAGCACGACTGTCATTGTGATGATCAACCCGATCGTTATGCTCGCGAAAAAATCTACCATTTCAAATTTCCTTTTCCAATCCCAGCCTGACACTATTCTGGTACATGCGGTTATGCCGCTGGATCTGCGCGGTCAAGATGCGCAGCTGCGGTTTGCGCGGATCAAATACGACAATTGCGGATATCGATGCCAATAGCGCAAATAAAGCGAGGAAGGGCCAGAGCGTATTGAGAATCGGGGCATCGTAAGTGACCATGGTCTCATTACCTGCCATATCCACCACTTTCACCCTGATGGGATATTCCCCATCCTCTAATTCGCTCGCAGGCCACAGCGTGTTCCATTGTGTCCCGTTCACATCCACCGTGGACCAGCCAGAACCGAAATCCACCAGGATCGAACGCACACCGGAGAAATTATCATCGGCGAAACCGGTAAGCGGGATATCGCCTTTGAATTGCATGGGTGTATCAATCCCTGCATCAGGCCTGACCAGATCAGCGATCAGTTGGCTTGACATTTCTATCCGATTTCCTGCCATATCTTTGACAAAACCATTGACCACATATTCACCCGATTCGTCTACGGTGATCTGAGCAGTCGTGCTGTTTACCTTAATCCCATCGAATGCCTTGGTGCCATCCGCGCGAATTCCAATATCTCCCACGCCGGATAGGGCATCACTGCCTGATATTTCGATAGGGATTTCATGGATATAATATCCGTTTTCACCGCGTGGTTCGGGCAAATTCACCACAAGTTCCGGAGGTGTCAGGTCGATTTTAACGATCTGCGATACGCTTGCCTTATTTCCGGCTCGATCAATTGCCTGCGCGATGACCATAAATTCCCCATCGATCGCGATGCGCATCGCATCCGCATACCATTTCTTACCGCCGAGTGACACCTGCGCGATCTTTATGCCAGATCCGCCATCCAGGGCATTTACACGGACAAAAACTGGTTCGTTGTGCCAACCATTCTCTCCCGTCGCCCGGGAAACAGACAGCGTGACTGTTGGCGGTGTTTGGTCCGCGCTGATCCGGTCAAACGGTTTAGCTATAAACGCGCTTGAAAACAAGCATATCAAAACGGAGCATAAGCCAATAAGTTTGCGCTTCATTTCCATTACCAAACCCCCGGAAATAAACGCGTTTTTACTTTATAGGAATAATCAGGATACCCTGATATGATCGCTTCTTCCCAACGAATTCGCATGACGATCGTTGCTATCAGTAAACCGGTGACAGCCATATTCCAGATCGACAGGTCTGCCGCAACGATCATCACAGTCGAAAAGATCTCGCTGGCATACATTGGATGGCGCATGAACCGATATGGGCCCCGATCGACCAGGCCACGATCAGCCGGAGAAACATCAAATGATTTTCCCAGCGTGATCAACGTCCAGACCGCAAAAACAACACCAGCCAGAGATAAACTCCGCAAAATCAGCGGAATATCTTTTTGGACCTGTATCGCGAATGGCAGCAGAGCAGAGACCCACGCAATTAGCAACTGGTACGCATTCGCTTTGCGGTCCGTTTTGCTTCGCGTGAGTAATAGGAAGGCGGAGATGCCCGCATGGGCAAAAAGCGGCAGCACCCACCATTCGCCGCGCAGCAGCTGATGGAGCCGCGCTCCGCTCAGTACTGCTGTAATAAGAATGCCCAATAGTTCTATCAACATATTTTTTACCTACATCGCCAATGTCAGAGAAACGATTACCGGCAGCATGATCGCCACAATGAATGGAAGGAAGAAGAACAAGGTCATCGGCATGATCAGTTCTGTATCCATATTGGAAGCAGTCTGCTGCACCTGCGATTTATATTCGCGTGCCAATCCTTTGGCGATCTCAACCATGATGCGCGGCGCGTCTACCCCTTTGGCCGCGACACGGTCTAACTGATTGGCAAAGCGGGAAAGTTCAGCAAGATCCATTTTTCCCAACTCTTCCATCAATACGCCTTTGTTCGCGCCGCGGCTGAACATTGCGCGATCGCTCTGCCTTGCTCTGGAAACCGCTTTTCGCAAGATGCCGCCAAGTGGGCCGGGCAGTTCGCCGGCGCGGCCAATCGCCTGCGCGGCTGTACCGCCAGCATCCATTTCTGCCGCGATGACAGTTGCGGTTTCCGGCAAAAGCCGGGTGACTAATTTTCTGGATTCCTCCGCGCTGGAATTGACCATTATATAGGGAGTAAAAATAGCCATCGGCACCAAAAGCCAGGCAAAGATCGGCAATCCCAGAACCAGGATCAATAACGCGATAAAAGCAGCCGCGGCTGATCCACGCAAAAGCATGCCGCCCGTGGTCCAATTCGTGTACTTACCATTGATCTGCGCCCATTCGAGAACGGATTTCCATGATTTGAATATCCCCTTTCCCATCCGGTCCGCAATCCGTTCCCCTCCCCGTTCAAAGATAGAAACGGCATTGGGATCGGTCATTTTCTTAACCCGATCGGCGGCAGACTTTTCGATCGTGATCGAAGAAAGCACAATATACAAAACAATCGAGATACTTAATGCGGCGCCAAAAGGCGCGATTTTCAGTAATAGATCAATGGCCATAGCTACATCAACCTTTCGATCATTTTGCTCATAAATTGAAAACCAAAGATCATCATCAATGTTGAAAGCGCGTAAACAAGCTGTACGATAGGTTGTTCCATCGCGGTTGAAAAAATTGGATTGCGAGCCATTACCATGATGACGGCCATGGTCACGCCAATGATGACTTTAACCGCGTTTTTCGCGGATGTGCCTGCTGCCAGGCCGAGCACCCGTGCCTCCATGACGCCTTCCAGGTTTTGGGCCGCAAGGCCAAAAGAGCGCCGCCATTCCATACCACCGGTGCGCCACAACCTGCCAATCAGGAAAACCATCACACCCAGCGAGTTAGACACACGAAAAGCTTCCGCTATGAGATCATCCAGAGCACTGATACCGCGCTCCTGCCCCTGGCGCACGAAGCGATCCGTCAGCCAGCGTTTCAAAGCGCTATTGACGGCAAGCACGGCGGCTTCTTCTTCAACCGCCTGCAACACATTCGGATTTACCTGGATGGTTGACGTGAAACCTGAAAGAAAAATGGGGATCTCTTTGTCAATATCATTGCAAAGTTTCACCCAGGCGTTCGCCGCAAAAGCATTGACGAGCATGATCCCGCCAATTGCGCCCGCGGAACTGGTCGTCCAGGGTAAATTAAAGAATAAGCGCATGGCTGCGGCAAAAATCAGAGCAGCGACCAATCTCAGCCCATTAAGCGCAAGCCTTTCGTGCTGGTAGACATCAATATTGAATCGCGCAAACGCTAACCGGATCTTATATTCCTTTGAGCCAAAATCCGCCGGTTTGATATCCTGCATTTCTTCTAAACCAACCAGATCCTTCACGCGGTCCTTTGAACGGCGCTTAAACAGATCTTCGGACAGTGCCTTTCCGAATAAGAATATGACGTAGGCGGCAATTCCAGCGCCAACGTAAGGTAAGAGGGTATTTGCTATCGCTATCATATCAGCTACCTCACCGTCATCGGCTTCAGCCGATCCTCGCCAATCGTATAAAGCGGATGGATGATGACTTCCCCATCTTTTAACATTTTTTCAACTTCCCAAACCCCAAGGATGCGCCGTTTTTTATCGACCCAGCCCAGCTGGATGACCATATCCACCGCCATAGCAAATGTACTGCGGGCATTGTGCATATCCGTTTCCTGTGTATCCGAAATAAGCAGATTGCCAACGCGATAAATGGCATATTCAGGGCTCTCCGCGTGGAAAGTGGACAGGCCCGGGTGGTCACTCATCTGTGCGCGAAATAGCGTTAATGCCGCATCGCCCGTGCGCACCTCGCCAACGATCAACCAGTCCGGTGACATCCGCATGGCATCATCCACCCCATCTTTGATGGTATAGGACGCCACGGATGATCCGGGGGGAGAAGGCCGCGCTTCCAGTGTGACAACCTGGTTATGGTTGAGCCAGATCTCTTCCGGGTCTTCGATCTTTACGATGCGCGCCCCGGGATAGATGCCATCATTGCAAAGGGCGGAAAGCAGGGTCGTCTTGCCCGTGTTGGTGCCACCGACAACCAGGAAACGCGCCTTTTTGGCGACGCATTCCAGCAGATCTTCGATCACTTTCGCGGGCGCCACTTCCCAGTTAATGATGTCTGCGGTATGCACAGGGGCTGTCTGGTATAAGCGGATACTGATTGACGGCACATCATATTTTCCAGTCGCGATCACGGGATGGATCATCTTCACGCGCGCGCCGCCCATCAAACCTGGGAGCGCGTCAATACGCGGTAATTTCGCGTCAACAGTCGGCGTCGCTTCTGAAAGCGCGCGCCCCGACGTTCGCAATAAAGCTTCACAGACGCGGTCAACCTCCGAGGCAGTGATCCCCTCCTTCATCACTTCATACCCTTTTTCCCCTTTTTTCTGCACCCGCAGGCAGCCATCTGGATTAATAAAGATATTCGAAATATCTTCACGCTTGAATAACGGCATCAGGAATTCGAGACCGGAAACCCGCGCGACCAATTTTTGCGCCAGGGAGTTGATCGTCTCAACTTCGGCGTCGATCCGTTTTTCGTTCAACACCTTGTGGACAATGCCGCGGGCTGTGACATGCAGGCGATCAATATCAACCAATTCGCGGAAAGTGAGACCATCCGACATGCGGGAAGCGCTCTCGTCGATGACAGCGTCCCGTTCCCGATCCGTTATAGTCTGGTAAAAAGCATCTAACATCGCCTATGCTCCCATCGTTCCTTTTCGAAAGCGGATCGGCCCCAGCTTGAAGACTTTTTGTTCCCTGTCAGAGGTGTCGCCTCCACCGCCATACAACACATCGCCCAGGCGGTGGATTGGCGCCGCAAAATTATCTCCCGCTGTAAGAACCGAACGCCCGGCATTCGCGGACATCGCAACTTCCGGGACTTCCGGTATCACTTCTGCCACAGGCGGGAAATGTCCGATACCCATTGTCTGGGTGTATGCATCTGCTGCTTCATGCCATTCATTTGAATTGAGCAATCCTGAACGAAAACGGTTCAGCACCACAAAGATATTGCCAGCGCCAATGCGGTGATGGTCACGCATGCGCTTGAAAGCCATTCGGTATGCTTCCGCGGAAACAACCGCCTGATCCAGCATCGGAGTTGAAACCATGACCATGGTGTTGCTGGCTGAAATGGCATTGATATACGCGCCGGATACGGGGGTATCCAGGATAACAATACTGTAACCGCCAAAAGTCGCGTTGATCACCAGCTGATTGATCGAAGCGGGGTCATCGGGTGATTTTGCCAACTCCCCCTCCTTTATTCCATCCTGCAGGCCGACCAGCACATCCAGATCGCCGATCGATTGCACATTCGGCTTGATGCCGCCTTCAAAGGAAGGGTTCGCCAGCCAGCCAAACAGGTTCGGGGTAGTTTTCAGATCAAGGAATGTCGGCAAGGAAATATCGGGTACGCTCAAACCCACCAGCAGTGTCTTGATGCCCCGCTGCGCGGCTTCCAGGGCTAAAGCAGCCGCGATGGTGCTTTTTCCGCAGCCGCCTGTCCTACTCCACACTGTGATCACACGCAGCCCTCCGGCAATCCGTTCGGTGCGGTATCCTTTTCCTCTGCGGGAAAAAGCCGGTGCCTGATTGCGCAGCGCGACCACTTCCGCGAACATACGGTTCGCTTCCTGGGCCAAATTGAGATCATTGATAAAAACACCCCGTACTGATGGGATCTCTTTGATCTTTCGGCGGATGTCGTCTCCCGCTTCACGGGGAAGAACAACATATACCGCGCTGTTTGTTTTCGTAAGAAAATTAACCAGGGCTTCCGGGCCGCTGAAGATCTGGGAATCAAGCAGGATCGCTTCCGGGTTGTATCCCATTTTGTTTTCCAGATCCTGCGGATCGGTCGAGAATGTATTGACCCGGAATCGGGAATCCATTTGCAGCGAAGTGAACCAGGTATTTACACGGGATGGCGGCCCTGCCAGCAGCATGATGACCGATTCATCCTGCCCGGTGTATTCAGTATTGTTCGAAGTGCCCCAACCAGCCATTATTCTGCTCCCTCTGCCTGTGGCGTCAAAACAGCAAACAAATTTACTGTCGGCGTTGGTATATAAGGTTTGATCACCAATTCAGGCAGCCATAAGCCAGACGTAACCATGTCTTCAGCATCATTTGGCATCAAAAAAAGATAAAGCTTCGCGCTGTTGCTGGCATCTAACGCAGTCAACAGTTCAACAGTATTGACAGTCCGTTGTTTGACACCCAATTCAGGTTCCACATTCTGAAAATCATAGAAAATGGTTTCTTCCTTAATGGGCACCGCAAGCACCACCGCCCCTTCCGTCCGGCGTTCCTGCTGGACCGTTGCGGTTGTATTATCGGTTGCGTTTTCAAGCATATTGCTATCCGGGTCCAGCGCCTCAAATTCAGGCGATAAATACAGCACCCGCAAATCTTCAATCGTTGATTTGCTGAAGGTACCGCCACCGCTGCCGCCGGTTTGTTCAATGACAGCCGTAATTCCAACGTAATCTCCAGGCCTGAGCAGTCCAGCCAAGCCGGACGCGTTATTCACTGTGATAGCAACCGCGCGCTCTCCGGGCGCCAGCGTCAATGCGTCTGTGCCGATGTTTGAAACGCGGATGATATCACCTTGCGATCGGCCGATAGTCAGGGTCATTCCAACCACTTCGTTCGGATCTATGACTGCGTCTTCCGGGATCATATTCTGCGGAACGACCGCTGCCGCCAGGTCCTCTTCAACCAGAACATGCCCGGCTGAGAGATCCGCGCTCGCGACCAACACCGTTTCATCGGGTGTCGGCTGCAGGAACAGCAGCACCGCGATAAAAGCTACCGCTGCTAAAATTATCGGTAAAATTCTTTTCATCTGTTTTACTCCATCATCTTCCCATGATTTTCAGCTGCCGCTGAAGAGAGTTTTGTTTTTACATCATAAATATTATACGATTTATTGAATCAACGCTGTATTATCGATCATGTAAACGCCAAACTGCCCAACATTCATTTCAAAACCGCGCGGCGTGAAAACCTGTGTTCCCGCGGTATTTCCCGCCAGTCTGATGTCATAAAAGCCAGGATCGGTAACAGGGATATTGACCGCGAAATCCCAGAAGCAAACATCGCCCACCCAGGTGCAATCCGGGCTGATAGCGTATGACCATTCCGGATTCTGGACGGCTGCCCCGGGATATACGCCTGCCAATTCTCCCGCGATCCAATTTTCTGATTCATCTGTCAAATCAGCGATTGCTTCAAGATTGTTGACACCTTCCTTGAAATATTCATACTCTTCCACGCATCCATAGATGTGTTCGATCACTTCATGCCAACCATGGGGACATTGGACATCACCTGGATCGTATATATTGCCATTCCCATTCTGAGATAGATCACCTTCAACGCAGGCAACGAGGCGATGGCCGATCATCTGCCAATCCTCATAGATAACCGCGGTTGGGTTTATGCGCACACTCCATTGCACTGTTACGCCTGTCCCTTCTGTGTCCTGCCCTACCACAACCGGATTATTGGGTGTGGTTTTCTCGCCTGTGGCGGAAATCGTGCCGGGTCTTACCCAGGCGCCGCCGCAGTTAGAATTTCCGTTCCCATTTCCGTTACCATTGCCACCGCCGCATCCATTCCCGTTGCCATTTCCATTACAGTCGCCACCATCACCATCGTCATCCAAAAGGAAGCATCCATCAAGGCCGGATCCATCACCGCAGCTGACATAGCAGCTGCCATCCTCACAACCTTCGTCACCAATCAAACCGCCAATCTCTACCGTATAAACGTGGCTATTGCCGCGCTGGATGCGGGAAATGATCTCGATCGTTTCCCAATCCTCAACAATATTGACCTCTCTGCCGTCAATGATGAAAGTATTTCCATGCGGCAGCACCCACATCGCGCTCTCGGTGCGGATGACGGTATGGTCACCACTGACACCGGGGTCGTTAGGCGGGTTACCGTTGTTACCGTTGCCATTTCCATTGCCATTATCATTGCCATTTCCACCACCCGTCTTACGGGCAGCAAGGGCGGTATTGAGTGGTATCGCCATTAACAACAGGCAAATCAAAGCAGCATGTATCAATTTTCGCCAGTTCCTCATCTTATCCTCCAAACCGTTCATTATTCCATCTCCGACATGGATACATAAAGCGCAATTTCATTCTGGCCGATCAGGCGGTTGAATTTCCATTCCCCGTTCTGTTCGGCAACCTGCACCCAATAGGTTTGATGGGCATTATCGTCAGTGAATCCCTGGGTGCCCACCAGGTTTACGCGCCAGAACTGTACATTCCTGCCATATTGCCGCCCTTCTTCTACGAGCCGGCTTGAGCTGGGCGCGCATGCCAATTTTTGCACGCCATACGCCTGCTGCAGGTCGCTCCAGTTACTCTGGATCTCTGTCTCGAACCGCAAGCACGCGAGGTCAGTCGAGAGAGCGCACACTTTTTCAATATATGCGTCCGCGCCGGATTCAAAATCCAGCGCGCACAATACCAGTGCGCTTTCTTCCGCCGCTTCCATCGCTTCCTGCATGCTTGCTTCAGCGTAAGCTGTCGCAGTCACTTGCTGGCTTTCAGACCTAGTTCCCAGGCAGCCAGAGAAAAGAACAGATAACGCGGCGAACAGGAAGCATACAGACTTATGCATCTATTCGCCCCCCAGGATCGCAGTGTAGTCCACCGGGCCTAACTGGCACTCCCCCGCCAGGTTATCGAGACTGACCAGGCCGCGCCAATAGGCACGGGAAAAATAGCGCCAGAACGCGTCCGGTATCTGCACCAGGTTTACCTGGCTGACCCGCGGCAGGATCTCATCCGGCGTTTCCTCTTCCCAGTAACGGAAAGCTTCCGCGAGATCAGATGCAGGCTTATAGCTCGCGTACGCGAAATTAAAGGATCCGCGCATCGTCGAAGGCAGCAGGCGCAGGATGTCGTTGCGGCAGCCCAGGTATTGGGGCAGCGCGCTGACCCGGCGGTCTACTGCTTTAAACGCCATCCAGCGTTCACGGATCAACTGCCAGAATGTGATCCCGCGCGCTTCCTGAATTTCCAGCGGCTGCGCGCCGCGCACATAGATCCACACAGCGAAAGTGAGCACCAGCAGCAGCGCCGCAATCAATATGAATTTTAGTAGTCCCAGTAAAAAATCTCTCATCATTTTTCCTTATCTTCCCCGATAATAAAACAGCGGATCAGGCCGTATGCCAGATCCGCTGAGATGCTTCAGTGATATGTTGCGATGTCTCTTATTCTGTTGTCGTCTTCCTGCTTAAAAAGCAATCAGACTTTCGGCGGCTTGGCAATCATTGCTGGCTTTCACCAGCTTTAGACCCACAGCTTTGCGCCCCAGTCTTTCGACTGGTTTGCCTTTATCGAGTCTTACAGTTACTATTATCCAACTATTTGCGTGTTTGTCAAGTACTAAATCTATGGTATTTTTCAGGCACCCCCCCACATATACGGTTTGTAGGTCTCGACTCTTTATATCTGCTGGCAGCGCGGGCAGAAATGCGTGCCGCGCTGGCCAACCAGCGTGCGTTCGATCGCGGTCCCACAGCGCGGACAGGGCTCGCCGCCGCGTCCATAAACAGAAAAATCATTTTGAAAATCTCCACCGCGATAGACCCAGTCAATGCTGGCGCCATTACGGCGAATACCTTCTTTTAATACATTCCTGATTTCTTCCAGCAGCAGCGCGCTTTGCCGGGGGGTGAGCATGTTTGAAATGGTGCACGGATGCAAACGCGCGCGGAAAAGTGCTTCATCCGTGTAGATGTTTCCTAAACCGGCGATGAAATGCTGGTCCATTAATAAGGGCTTGAGCAGGCGTTTACGCGCGTGAAGCAGCTGATGAAATTTCTTCTCGGTCAGCGCGGGATCCAACGGCTCCGGACCTAACACACCCAAAACGCCAGAAGGATCCGCCATCAGCCATACCCGCCCGAACTTACGCGGATTGTGAAAAGCCAAACGCTGCCCGCTCTCAAACAGGAGGATGACGCGGTCATGCTTGCGCGGCGGGAGCGCATGCCCATCCTCGCCATAAGCCGCTTCCACCCGCAGATCGCCGCTCATGCGCAGGTGCATCAACAAAATGTCTTCACTCAAGGAGAAAACAAGGAATTTTCCACGCCGATGAACGCTTTCCACGGTTTGTCCGGAAACGCGCTGGATGAACCGCGCGGCAGGTATGTTCTCAACTGTCCGTTCCCATAACACGCTGGCAGCGGTGATCTTTTGGCCGATCACATGCAATCCGCCATGCCGCGCGCCATCCGCAAGCGCGCGTACGATGGTTTCGACTTCCGGAAGTTCGGGCATGGGAATATCTAAAATAATTAAGACTTACTCGATATGGATGCGTTTACGGTTTTTTATTCATTGAACAGCTGGCCGACACTGATGCCCGCGTTCGCGCGGCGGATGACCTCACCCAGAAGCGGAGCGATACTGTGGATCGTTAATCGCTCACCGAATAGGGCTTTGGTCTCCTCGGGGATCGGGATCGTGTCTGTGGTGATGAAGCGGTCAATCGGCAGCGCGATCAGCCGTTCTGCGGCGCCGGGTGCCAGCACCGGATGGATGAAAATATTGGTGATCGTACGCGCGCCATGCTGCTTGAGTAGGTTCACCGCCGTCACGATCGTATTGCCCGTGCTGATCTCTTCATCCAGCAGGAAGCAGTCCTTATCCTTCACATCCCCGATCATCGTTAATGCCTTGGCCGTCGGCGCGTTGGATGAGCGCCGTTTTTCAACAAAAGCCAGCGGGAGGTCCAGCGCGCTCGCATAATTACGTGCTTTCTTGGCAAAACCCAGGTCAGGCGAAACCATGACCGGATTCTTCGCGCTGGCAACCAGTTTCTTCAATGGCGCGATTAAAACATGAAAAGCATAGAGTACATCGCCCGGGATCGAGAAAAACCCCTGGATCTGATCCGCGTGCAGGTCGAGAGTCATATAGCGGTCCGCGCCGGCTACTTCGATCATGTCCGCCACCAGACGGGCGGTGATCGGGACACGCGGCTGGTCTTTCTTGTCTGAACGCGAATAGCATAAATAAGGGATCACAGCGGTGATGCGCGCTGCCGAATCCAGGCGCAGGGTCTGGATCAGGATCAGCATCTCCATCAGGTTGCGCTGGACAGGGATGCTGGTAGATTGGATCACATAACAATCCTGGCCGCGCACACTGGTATGCAGTTTGACAAAGATATTATCGTTAGGAAAAGTGACGATATCCCGGTCACACAGCGGGGTATCCAGGTAAGCAGATATCCTGTTTGCCAGGTCCGGTGCGGAGGTCCCAGAATATAATTTCACGTCCCCATACATTGGCCTATGCGGTTGCACAGGTAAACTCATACTTTGCCTCCGTTCACTTGATCGAACCATTCATCTTTAAGTATACCCATCAATATCACATCAACATATCTGCCTTCCAGAAAGTGATGTTTTCTGAGGCGGCCTTCTTCCTTAAACCCATTTTTTTCATAGCTGCGCATGCCGCGCGGGTTGGTTTCATACACACACAGGTAGATGCGCTCGAAATTGAGGGAACCAAAACCATGTTGCAGCATCAAGCGCATCGCCTCAGTGCCAAAGCCCTGGTTCCAGAATTGCTTTTCTCCAATAAAGATGCCGATTTCCGCATTACGGTCAGTTTGATTGATATTCAGGAAACTGGTGTTGCCAATCAAAAGCCACTGATCGCCATCCTGGATTTCGATCCCCAGCGGCTGCGCGATTGCCGGTTGCGAAAGTATATCTGCATACCAGCCCTCTTCCTGCCCCATTGAAAGCGGGGCGATCAATTCAAGATGGCGGCGTACATCGGGATCATTCAACCAGCGCACAAAATGCGGCAGGTCATCCTTTTCAATCCCCCGCAGCCTCACCCGGTCTCCGATAATCAACGTTTCAGGCCTAAGGATGCAGACGGTTCGGACCGCGGAACAGGTAGACCGTTTCGCGGATGTTTGGTGATTTCAGCAGGACCATCAACAAGCGGGATAAACCCATGCCAAATCCACCATGCGGTGGGCATCCGTAGCGGAAGAAATCAAGGTAGAACTGAATACTTTCTGTGCCCAGCCCATGCTCAAGCGCCTGGTTGCGCAGAACATCAAAGCGGTGTTCACGCTGCGCGCCAGTCGCGATCTCCAAACCGCCCGCGATCAGGTCAAAACTACGGGTCAGTTCGGGGTTTTCGGGGTGACGCATATGGTAAAACGGGCGCACACTGACCGGCCAATCAATCAGGAAAAAGAAATCATTGCCGAATTCCTTGCTGACATAGTCAGCGATAGCGCGTTCCCCGCCCGGGTCCAGATCGCCTTTGCGTTCCGGCGGCAATTTGTAACCGATCTCGTCCAATATTTCCATCACCCTCGCCATTGTCAGCCGCGGAAAAGGCACATCGGGCACATCGACTTCAATGCCAAACACTTCCTTGATTTCCTCGCCCATCTCATCTTTCACGCGCTGGACCGCGTAGCGCATCCAGTTCTCAGCGAACACGAGCACGTCTTCGTGCGAATCTATCCAGGAGATTTCCACATCCAGGCCGGTAAACTCGGTCATATGGCGTGAAGTGAAGGAGGGGTCCGCGCGAAACACGGGACCAACCTCAAACACGCGTTCAAATCCAGCCGCCATAGCCATCTGTTTATAAAACTGTGGAGACTGCGCCAGGTACGCTTTACGGTCGAAGTACTCAACCTCAAATAATTCCGCGCCGGACTCACTGGGGCTGCCCATGATCTTAGGAGAATGCATCTCAACAAAACCATCCTTGACCCAATACTCACGCATGGCATGCTCCAGCAAGGTTTGGACACGGAATAACAACAGGTTCTTGGTACGGCGCAGGTCCAGGTAGCGCCAGTCCATCCGGAAATCAATAGCGGGCATATTCTCATCATCAAATGGATCCATGGGAAGGGGTGCTTCGGCGTTGTTCTCTACCTTCAGGTCTTCGAGCTGGATCTCAAATCCGCCCAATTTTACAACTTTGTTCTCCACAACCTTGCCGGTAACGGTCAGCGCGGATTCGGTGCCTAATCCAGAAATTAGCTCACCCAATTCCTCATTCGATGGGCGGTAATGCGCGACCTGCACCATCCCGGTGCGGTCCCGCAGGATCAGGAATTGCATTTTCTTCTGGTCGCGCAGCACCTGCAGCCATCCTTTTACAGTAACAAGTTCATTCATGTGATCCTTGAGATCACTGATATTGGTGCGTGTCATAATTGCTCGGTTTCTCCTCGTGTCTGGTAATTGCTTATGATCGTCTAATTATAGTACGGAGTGCATAACACCCCTATTCCAACATCATTTGCGCTGCTTCAAAGGGGGAGAGCTTATGCGTTAAAACGCGTTCCAGCAACATTTCATATTGTTTCTGGTCATATTTTTTCTGCCAGCCCGCAAACAGTGAATCCCTGATAAGGCCATGGATCTGTTTGCTGAGGCGCAACCGATCCCGTTTTTCCCATCCGCCGCTTTCTTTCAGAAACGCTTTATGTAAATCGATTTTTTCCAGCAGCGCACCGATCCCTTCACAATCTATGGCTGAAGTTTTTAATAACAGGGTTTTCCAATTTATGCAGTTCTGATCTGGCTGCATTTCTCCCCCAACCTCAAGCATTCGTTCCAGAGATCTGGCCGTGGCATCGGCGGCTGGCCTATCCGCTTTATTGACCACAAGAATATCCGCGATCTCCAGCAAACCGGCTTTCGCGGCCTGGACATCATCACCAAGCCCCGGCGCTTCAACCACGATCGTTGTATGCGCCAGACTGGCGATCTCCACTTCCGATTGGCCGGCACCCACCGTTTCGATGATGACCGGATCATACCCGGCCGCGTCCATCACGAGTGCCGCGTTGTCTGCCGCCCGGGCGATACCGCCCAGGGTACCGCGGGAAGCCATGGAACGGATGAAGATGTTGGAGTCATTGGCGTGAAACTGCATGCGCACGCGGTCGCCAAGTATCGCGCCTCCAGTGAATGGACTGGTCGGGTCAATCGCGATGATCCCGATTTTTGTATCCGCATCCCGAACCCGTATTGCCTTTGCCAGACAGTTAACGAGGGTAGATTTTCCGGAACCGGGCGGGCCGGTAATTCCAATGATATGGGCACCGCCCGTATCAGGAAATAGATGATTGAGTATCTGCTGGCATTCCCCCGCGTTATTTTCGATCCGGGTGATCAGGCGGGCGACCGCCAGCTGTTCTCCAGCGCGGATACTGGCAGCCACAACAGACACTTCTTTTAATCGATCGTTTTCCACAGCAGATCAACTACTTCAGTGGTCGGCGTACCCGGGCCAAGCACGGCTTTCACCCCGATTTCTTTCAACGGATCGATATCATCCTGCGGAATGATACCGCCAACAAAAACAGCGACATCAGACTGCCCATTGGCTTTCAAAAGGTCCATCACGCGCGGTACGAGCGTCATGTGCGCGCCGGATAGGATAGAAAGGCCAACCGCGTCCACGTCTTCCTGCAATGCCGCGGCAGCGATCATCTCCGGTGTCTGGCGTAAACCGGTATAGATCACTTCCATTCCGGCATCGCGCAGCGCGCGCGCGACCACCTTCGCCCCGCGGTCATGCCCATCCAGGCCTGGTTTCGCGATCAGAACACGTATTTTTTTTGCCACCATTACTTTTTCCATATTTGAAGATTATACCAACGCACCGCAGCGCGCAGCCATAATCATTTATAATGCGGCTATGCATCCATTGAAAAAACTACTGGCAATTTCAATATTGTCCCTTATTTTTTTAAGTCATGCCGCCGGATGCGCGAAACAAGAGAACATCACACCAACCGCCGAGGTATCGCAACCACAAAATACCGTAACGTCTCCCTCTCAAGAAACCGAACAGAATGAAAACGATCCCACTGGCACGGATAGCGACCGCCTGCCCGTTAATCCATTAACCGGGCTGCCCGCGCAGGACCCGTCACGGCTGGAGCGCAAACCGGTATTTGTAAAGATCTCGAACCACCCCCCGATCGGGCGGCCGCACGCCGGGCTTTCCTTTGCGGATATGGTCTTTGAATATTACATCGGCAGCGGGCAGAACCGATTCATGGCGCTCTTCTACGGGCAGGACGCGAACCAGATCGGCCCGGTACGCTCTGGGCGCCGTGTGGATGCGCAGATCGTCCCGATGTATGGCGGCATCCTCGGGTATGGCAGCGCGGATGCGGACACGGATGAGGTCATCGTTACATCGCTCGGAAAATATGCGATTTCGCATTTGGAAGGGCCCTGCCCCGCTTTCTGCGGTGAGGACACTCACAGCGCGACCGGCGTATTCGCCAATTCAGCCGCGATCAGTGAATATGTGAATTCTCAGGGGTGGGACAATACTGCCCCCGACCTGCCGGGTATCGTCTTTCAGGCACAGCCGCCGGAAGGCATGCAGTCTGCTGAAAGTCTGATGATCTTTTTTAATTTTTATAATCGCGGTGAGTGGCGGTTCGACCCGGATTCCGGACAATACCTGCGCTGGATCGAAAAAATTGAGAACTACGGCACACTGGATGAATCAATAGAAATGATCCCGCTGGTTGACCGCAATACCGGCGAACAAATTGCCTTTTCAAATATCATCCTGATCAAGGCGGAGTATGTTGAACTCGCGCCGACAGCACATGAGATCAAAATTTGGGAGAACAACAGCGGGCAGCCTGCGTTCCTGTTCCGCGATGGAGGGATGATTGCCGGGGGATGGGCAACACCCAATGATGCGGATCCGATCCAATTCACCTACGCGGATGGCGATCCGATGCCGCTCAAACCAGGGAACACCTGGATCGCGATCATGGGCATCAACGCTACATTTGAAGAAAAACAACCTGGCAATTGGGAGAGCTTTTTCTTCCTGCCATAATATCTTTTTTGTTTAAAAATTCATCCGGACATGTAATCCATGCCCGGATGCTGTATATCATTTCCATGTTAGTGCCAATGCAGGTTCATATCACCGTCGTTGTCCGTGTCGTTGCCAAAGTAGAATATATTGTTCAGCGAAGGGAATTCCAGCCCGCCATCGATCTCGATCCCGCTGCCTTCATTTGCCATGAAAGTGGCATTCTTGATGGAGATCGCGGTTGCGACATTCGCTTCAATGTGCAGGCCGTCTCCGTCAGATCCGCTGCCGTTATTGAAGCCGGTCAGATAGGAAAGGGAGATCTTGCTGTTACCAGAGAGATTGAATCCATGCGCGCCGGAATACTTGACGTCAATCCGGTTCAGGCTGATGTTTCCATCTCCCGCTTCAACATCGATGCCATCTTCTCCGTTTTCTTCGGCGGTGATTTTCTTTAGTGATACGTTGTAATTTGCCAGAACCCGCAAACCATCTCCTGAATTTCCGCTGAAGAAACTATCACCGTTTATCGTTACTTTGCCTGTTCCTGATGTGCTATCAAAATAGGCGCCATCCCCACCGTTTTCAAGCGCGTGCATTTTTTGCGCACTGACTATTCCACTGCTATAAGCTTCCAAGCCAGTGCTGCCATTTTCGAGCGCCAGGATATTATTGACGGTCAATCTCCCCGCGGTAGGTGCGGCACTGGATCCGACATAAAATCCTCGTAATCCATTGCTTTCAGCCCACAGGTTTTTCAGTGTGACGTTTGCGTTGGTTCTAATCAGCAAACCATCCTGATTGTTGTTCGAGAAATAACTGTAAATCTTTTTGTTTTTGCCAAATACAGACACCAGGCTGGTGCCGCTTGAATTATCCAGCGCAGCACCAAATGTTCCATTATTCTGCGCGCTGACCCTTTGAATATAGATTTTGCCATCAGTGTCAACCTGCAATCCGGACTGGGAGTTGTTGTTGAAATAGTTGAAATCACTGCTCTTGACCGATACGTTTCTTGCGGCATCGATTGAAACACCATGTGAATTCAGGACGGTGACATCAGACCATGCAGGATCATTGATCCCTAGCAAATAACCGCCGTCGATATCAAATAAGCCGGCCGCCTTTAAGTGGTACCACCCATCAACGGATGGAGTGTAACTGATCTCCGCGTTCAGCCCGCTTCCTGAATTATCATCTTGAGCGAGTAAAACGTCGCCCGCATCATAAAGCTCCAGGAATGGATCAAACACCGCGCCCTCAGGAGACCACACGCTATCCAGTTGGATTGTGAGCGGCACCCCTGCGGTTGCGTAGAACTCCCAAACATCCGCCCCCAGCGCGTCGTTATAAAATTCCCGCACGGAAGCGGAATCGATACCACCAACCGCGAACGTGTTAGAAAGCATTTTATTGCCCGAAGCAGTCAAATCTTTTAGTGAAACCCCGCCATTGGTTTCTATCTTTAATCCACTCCCGTTATTGTCATTGAACGTGTTTGCCGCTCCGCGATAGGTGAGAAGCGAAACACTGTTTGTGGTCTCATCAAAATTATTTTTGACATAAGCGCCGATATTGCCATTGGCATCAACGTTCAGACTCTTCAGGGATATATGGCCAAAAGATAAGGCCTGCATCCCGAAATGATCGTTATTAGAAAAGTTTCCGGATGTAATGTACATACGGTTAAACCGCTCGCCATTGTTATTAAAAGCCAGTAAACCGGATCCTGCCTGCGGTGTGCCGTAGTGCGCGCTTGCGACACCGCCGTCCTGCGTACCACTGGCTGATAGGTATTTCATGTTGATCACGCCATGCGTTTCAATGTATAGACCCACACGGTAAGCGGGATCGCTCCCACCGTACAATCCGGCAGTTCCATTATTATCAAAGGTATTCGTAAGGTCATTACCGCTTCTGCCCAGGTTGACACCATTTCTCGCGCCTTCATAATTATTCGTCAGGTAAGCTCCGCTCAATCCGTTTTCATCAGCCGATACATTCGTGAGTGAGATCGTGCTGAACGCATAAGCCAGAATGCCATGATCCGCGTTATTATCAAAGGTTGACTGTATATCGCGGTAGGCGCTGATCTTAATGCCGCCGCTCCCCTGACATAAGCTGCTATCTTCGCGGCAGGCATCCAGATACGCTCCGGTTAACCCGTTCCCATTCGCGGTTAAATTATGTAAATTAATATTGCGCAATGACCTGGCGAATATGCCATAGGCCCCGTTGTTATCAAAGGCGCTCAGTTCAGTCCTTGAATTATTTTTTACATTGATCAAGCCGCTTGTGTAATCATTTCGCAAATGAAGCCCATTCAAACCGTTACTTTGCGCGTTCACATTCAGCAGGTTGATCGTATTATTTCCATCAACTCGAATGCCATACCCTCCATTGGATGAGAAATCTGCCAGATAATTTCGGCGTGTTCCGACCGCCACCTTACCCTTTCCTTCACAAGCAAAGGTGTCGCCGCTGTAAAAACAGTTTTCCAGATCAGCACCATTGATCGCGTTTCCACTTCCCGAGATCCCATACAGATTGATCGCACCCAGTGTTTGAATGGATAACCCATAATTTCCGTTGGAATTAAAGGTTGAAGAAGGATCTCTGGAAGTATCTCTAACCGAAACCGCTTTCTCCGCGTCCACGAACAGACCGGATCTGTAGTTGGTATTCCCACTGGTGTTCTTAATTGAGACTGATCCGTTGGTTAAGATATGCAGCCCAAAGTTGTCATTGCCACTGAATGTATTTACCGGTGATGTCCTGGTAGTTGTTACATAAACATTTCCAGTTCCATCAGAATTATCCAACACAATGCCAGACCCCGGGTAAACAGGCGTTTCATTGTAAAAATCATTTACGGAGAGGATATAGTCCCCCGCCTGGTCCACACCCACATAGGAAACCTTGATCTGGAACCATCCTGTGTAAGGTAATGAGTGAATGATGCGCGCGTTCGTCCCCTCTCCGCTATCATTATCTGATGAGATCGGATCGCCAATATTATCGTTCAGGTCCAGATACGCATCAAAATCTGAGCTATCCAGGATCAGATCCAGCCATTGGCCGCCAAGCCCATAGAAATAATAGATCTCATACGTATCACCAGGTTTGATCTGGTCATACACCGATGCTGGAACTTTATCCAATGTGCCCGATACCGGTGAGTAGTTATCATCCGCGCTGACCCCTTTCAGGCTGATCGTTCCTGACGCTTCAATCACCAGCCCGGTGCCCTCGTTCTCATGGAAGGTGCTATCTGTTACCGAGACCGAGCGTGCCCTGGTCGCGTTCGCGTTCGAAAGGTACGCGCCGGTGTCATAGTTGTGGAATACCTCAATATCTTCCAATGTGATGCTGTTCAGGCTTCCCACTTCAATGCCTTTATTGCCGTTATATTTCGCGCTTATCGAAGACAGGTTTACTGTTCCGGTTGTGCTGACATCAATACCGTTTCCGCTGTTCTCGCCAAAATAGTTGACCCAATTCGGAATGCTGACACTGACTTTCACGCTGCCGTTTCCCTGGCATACGCCAGATGTATGGTTGAGCAGGCAATTATCGAGCGTAAGGCCGCCAATCGCATTTTCTGTTGCGTCGATATTGGATACATAAATGTTGCCGGTCGAGAACACATATAAACCCGCGCCATCATTTCCAGACGTCGCGTTGGCTGTCAGCCAGCCGGTCGATGTTGGGCTCTTGATGGTGACGGTGCCTTTTCCGCTGTATCCCAGCAGGGTGCACGCTCCGCCCCCTTCAGGGCAGTCCCAATCCGAACCGGATTTATTGATATAGATCCCATCCCCGCCGTTATTGGTGGATTTGATGGTAGAAATATTGACAAAATTTCGGTTATAGATATACAAACCCTCGCCAGCATTTTGGTTGAAATACCCGTTTGTCAACTTGAATTTTCCTTTTCCATCCCAGGTCGAGAACGAAAAACCGCTCGCTTCCAGGTTTATCAGGTTTGCTGGATTTTCATCATGGTTTAGAGCCAGGTCATACAATCCACGCGTACCACTGTCTGCCCGGTAGACCCGTAAAAAATATGTGTCGTCCGCTGAGAGCGTGGTTAATATCTGGGCGTCAACCCCGCCGAGGGTGTTATCGTCCTCAGCGATCAGGTTATAACTGCTGTCGTACAGCCGCAGCAGCGGATCGAACGTATGCCGGCTGCCTGCGGATTCCAGCGTTATGTGGACGTCCTGCCCATTTGTACCCGTAAAGCGCCACTCATCATATTCCACGTCATCAGATAAGAATTCTCCGATCTTCTGCAAATTCTCGATCGTTCCCGTGCGTAAGGTGTTGTACTGCGCTTCGATGTTTTTCGCGGTAACATTGCCATTCGTACCAATATACAACCCATCGCTGGCGTTGTAATTCACTTGGATATTTTCAAGCGTAACATTCGCGGTTAAATCTGTCACCGCATAGATCCCTTCACTCACCCGATTCTCGTTATATTGTTCCTCGTTGTGGTTGGCAACCGCGTTCTTGATGGTCAGCGTGCTGAAATCTGCCAGTTCAAATCCATTTCCCTGGTTGCGGCTGGCCGAGACACCTTCCAGTTTGATCGATCTGGTTGTGCTGATCAGCAGCCCAACCTCATAATCATCAGTCAAGGTATTGCCATTGTCATCGAACGCGCTGTTGGTAACAGTGACATTGCCGTCAGTATTTTCGTATTCGATGACCGCACCGCTCCCGTGGTTCCCACTTGAGCGCGTGTTCTTGATCTCAACATTGCCATCCTGGTCATGGATGTTGATCCCATCTCCGTCCGGGCTAGTCAGGTTCAAGTCGTCCAGCACCAGCGTACCGATGCTGTCTGTTACATTCAAACTCCCGTTGATCGTAAAACCGGAGAGCGTGAACCCGGACACATTTTGGTTAATAAGTACGTTTCCATTGATGGTCGTCATCGATGAACCGGCACCGATCAAGCCATTTAACATACTTGAGAAAATTTGGGAACTCGTATCAATACTGACGTCTCCGCTATATTCGCCGGATTCCACATAGATCTTTCGGTCTGAAGGAACCGTACCGTTATCGTTGATGTAGTTAATTGCATCCTGAATAGGGTTTTCCCCGGGATTGCTGACCCAGCAGGTAACCCCTTCTGTCCCGGCCGGGCAGGACATGCCATCCGGATAGAATTGATACTTTGTATTCCCAACATAAAAATAGGGGTCGGCATTTTGCAGCGTCTCTGAGCTTTGCTCGCTGGCCATTTGCAACGCTTCTCCAGATCCGTCGGTTAAAGCCAGACCGCTTTGTGATGCCTCAGTGATCACTTCCGCTGCGACCGTGGTCTCTTCAGCCACCTGCTCTTCTGCTGCGGATATTTGCGGCGCAGCTTCAGGGGTTATCTCCGCCTCTGGCGTTGCTGTTGTTTCTATATTTGGTTCCACGTCCACATTACTATCCAATGCGGGACCATCATTTAAGGCATCATCGGCCGCTTCACTTTCATTTACTTGAGAAACCGACACGTCCTCCGCTTCCTGGCTCGGCGTGGGCTCCTCCATCTCCGCTTCCGCTACCGGTGTGTTTTCCGGCATGACTTCACCATCCGCAAACACAGGCATGGTAAACATCATGATCCCCATCAGCACCGCGAGGAACACCAGCGATGCTTTGTGGAGTTTAGAATTGATCCAGTTTTTTGCCATGGTCCTACTCCATTCATTTAGATCGGCATTAAACATAATTGACCGTGTTAGTAAATTTTTCATCATCAGCCCCTCTTTCTCCCCGCGTACAACAGGAAACACGCAGATATTAAATCGCGCGTGGATTGCCTGCATGCCTGTGCCAGCAATTTGTACCTGTTCATCATCATCTTCCTCTCATCATCCTGACCATCGGGCGGAATCCGCATTCCGCCTGTCAGCTTCCACTCTCACAAACAAAAACGCCGCTTTTTGTGCCAAAGCCGCGTTGTGATGAAAAGAAAAAACTTCGGCGGCCTGGCGATCCTGGCTGGAATCCAGCTTTAGACCCATAGCTTTGCGTCCCCGATTTTCACCGGGTTTGCCTTTTCGTATGACTATAACTTATGTAGTGCAAATTATAGTAGCATTTTTTTGGTAGTTTTTCAAGTTAAATGAATCAAAAGTGAGCCCGCGTTTGCGGGCTCTATAAAAAGGAGGGTCATCCGTTATGATACTTCTTTTTTTACTTTTTTTACTTTTTTTACTTTTTCGCCTTTTTTGATTTTGAATCTGAATTTTTCTCTTTTGGTTCACGATTCACGATCAGCATCACAGCGCCAACCACTGCCAGCACAGGCCCAGCCGCAACCAATAAAAGCGGCCATCCTAATATTGAAGAGCGATAACCAATCCTACCGGGTTGGAAATGTGGAGAACCACTGCCGGGTATGATCTCGCCGCGACCCTTTCCGGGCCGCATCCTGAACCCATCCGCATCCCCATCATCAAATCGCCTTCCCATGGCTGGCAGGTCACCTGCCTCAATTTGTTCAGCAATTTGTGCTGCGAATGTTCGTGCACGCACGTACATTCCGATATCGACTGCAATACCCAGCAAACCAAGCACCAGGCAGATCCAAGCAATTGTTTTTACTGTCTTATTCATTTTCCTTTCCTTTCTTGTTAATGTTGATTGTTTTTATTTACCCGAACCGCTGCCACCGCCAGCACCTCCGCCACCACCGCCAGTAACCTGGCGCATACCGCCCATTAATCCAGGTCCGCTACCCCGGAATTGCGAGTCGCTCGCATCTGACAGGATCATCAACTGGTCTCCCTCCTGAATTTCACCGCTGATAATCTCAGCGTGTGTGTCCGAGACTGCGCCAATCGTAACTGGCACTGGTATCGGGTCCTGTCCTTCACGTACAACCAGCACACGGTAGTTGCCGTTCTGCCCCATCAGCGCTTCATTGGGGACAAGCAGTGCATCATCGGCCTGCCCAATGATGATGCGGATATCCGCGCTAAATCCCGGCCTTATCAATGAGTCAGCATCCATGATCTTCACACTCACGTCAAAAGTGACTGCGTCACTGTTGTTGCTTCCAGCAAAAGCCAAGCGTGTTACAGTGCCGGTGTATTCTTTATATGGAATTGCATCAAATGAGACGACAACCTGCTGCCCGATCGCTACCATGGAAATATCCACTTCTGACACTGTTGTGGTGACAACCATATTCTCCAGATCATCGATCTGAATGGCGGCATGGCCGCTCTCCGCATTTTCACCGGGCAAATAAGAAATATTGGTGATCACGCCGGCGAATGGCGCTAAAATTCGGGCATTGTTGATCGTATTCTCCAGCGCCTGTATTTTGGCTTTCACCGCCGCAACCTCCTGGCTGTTATCCAGCTGCCGTTCATATTCCAGGCGTGCCACTGCCAGGTCATCCAGTGCCTGATCATATTCAATGAAATCGGTTTCCACGTCATTATCATACGGATGGCCGAGGATCTGATTAAAAGCGCGCAGCAGCTTATCACGCTCCAGGTCAGCCTTCTGCAGCGCTTCAAACGCAGCAACCAGATCCGGGTCATCCGCTTCCAAAGACCGGCGCAACGGATCATATACAGCTTCCGCTGCCCAATACTCCCGCACGGACGCCAGGTATGCTGCCCGCACGGTATCAATACGCTCATCAGGAGATTGCGCCCAGTTCCAAGCATCACGGTCTTCCTTTTTATCTCTTAGTGTCCATTCAGCATCCGTGACTGCTAATAATGCCAACTGCAGATCCGTATCAGCAGAGATCAAATTCTCCAACTCCAACTGCGAATCCAATAACGCGGACTGCGCTTCCAGCGATGTATTTGGCCAGGAGCTGAATTCCAATTCCATCAGTACCTGGTCTTTTTCAACGCGCGCTCCAACCGCAACATCATAATCAGCAACAATACCGCCAGATTTCCACACCAGCGCCGCCGAGGGCTCTGCTTTTACAAATCCGATTTCGCCAATGCTTTCAGTTAACGATCCGCGCATCACCTGTGCATATTGGATGTTCCCCTCCAAACCCTTATCAGTCAGCAACGTCAAAAGGAAAACCGCAGCCAGAGCAACAGCTAACACACCCGCCCCGACCCAGACCCATGGTCGATGGTTTTGGTAAAAATCTTTTACTGCCTGTATAATTTTCTTTGACTCCATCGCAATACCCTTCTTCATTTATTCTGTCCTCAATGCTTCAACCGGCTCCAATTTTGCGGCCCGGCGGGCAGGATAGATCCCAAATACCAGGCCAATCGCGATGGAAAATGTGACAGACAATAAAATCGATTCAACCGTCATGGTCGTGTTCATCGGTGTTCCGCTGTTGATGGCGATGCTGCCGATCAATGCGGAGATGCCCCATCCCATCAGCACACCAATCAACCCGCCAAATAATCCAATGACAAGCGCTTCCACCACAAACTGCAGCATGATGTCGCCATCACGCGCGCCAACCGCTTTTCGCAAGCCGATCTCTTTCGTACGTTCGATCACAGACACGAGCATGATATTCATGATCCCGATCCCGCCCACCAATAATGAAATACCTGCAATTCCGCCCAAAAACACTGTGAAAACACCAGTCACAGACGATGCCGCCTCGGTGAAGGATTCCTGCGAGAGAATATTAAAATCATTTTCATCATCGCCTGTCAGCCCATGGCGCGAGCGCAAAATGGTGGTTGCTGCGCTCATGGCGGCATCCATCTCTTCCGCGCTGCTTGCGCTGATATTGATCATATTGACCGCATCCCTGGCATCACTGCGCGCTATCAGGCGCGATTGGGCAGTAGAGATTGGCACATATACCTGGGCATCTGAAGACCCAAATGACGTGCCGCCCTGCGATTCGAGTACTCCGACAATTTGATACAAGTTATTCGAAATACGCAGCTTATTACTGAGTGCGTCATTGATCGATCCATCAAAAAGGTCATCGACGATATCCATTCCGATCACAGCGACCGTTGCTTTGTTATCCACATCCGCCTGCGATATGAAGCGTCCATTCGTCACTTTCTGGTTGCGCACCAACGCATAATCTGGCGTCAGGCCAGTGATCGAAACCGATGTGCTCGTCCCGCTGAAAGAAACTGTCTTGCTGGTCGAAACAACTGGCGCCACCGCGACCACACTGGTCACATTTTCCGCGTTGGCAATCGCTTCCGCATCCGTAAGTGTGAGTGGCTCCGGGTTGGTTACATCTGTATCCTGGGTCACAAATAATAGGTTTGTCCCCATTCCCTCGATCGTATCCGTTATACTCGATTCCGCCCCCGCGCCAACCGAAAGCATTGAAATCACAGCCGCTACGCCAATCACGATCCCGAGCATGGTCAGACCTGTGCGCAGTTTGTTCGCAGATAAGCTTTCCAATGCGTCTTTAATAAACTTCCAGCTATTATTCATACTGCACCCTTCCGTCAAATAATTTGATTGTGCGCTGCGTTAACGCTGCGATCTCCGGGTCATGGGTAACGATGATCAGCGTGACCTTTTTTTCTTTGTTCAGGCCCAGCAAAAGATCCATGATCTCATCACCCGACCTTGAATCCAGGTTGCCAGTAGGTTCATCTGCCAGCACGATCGAAGGATCATTCACCAGCGCGCGTGCGATCGCGACCCGTTGCTGCTGGCCGCCGGACATCTCTGTCGGTTTGTGATTGATGCGATCCTCCAAACCCACCCGCACCAGCAGTTCTTCCGCGATCTGGCGATGATCTTCAATGCCATTGGTGCGGCGATAGCGCAGCGGCATCATCACATTCGCAAGCGCAGTTGAGCGTGACATCAGGTTGTAAGATTGAAAAACAAAACCCACCTGCCGGTTGCGGATATCCGCCAGCTGATCGCTGTTCATATTCTGCACATTTTCACCATTCAACAAATATACGCCGCTGCTTGGTTTATCCAGACATCCCAGCATATTCATTAATGTGGATTTACCCGAACCAGATGGACCCATGATCGCGATCACTTCACCTTTTGCAATCGTCATTGAAAGCCCGCGCAGCGCGTGCACTTCCACCGATCCCATCTGGTATGTTTTATACAGGTCGACTGCTTCCACAATATGTATGTTCTTTGCCATGGCCTAATTGCCTCCCTGCCCTTCAGGAGGAGGTCCGCCTTCACGGCCGCCGCCACCGTTGCCGGTAACCTGGTTCAACTGGCGCATCATGCTGCCATCCATCGTCAAACTGCTATCCGCAGTTTGCGATGTGATGGTGACGGCCAACACATCACCACTTGCAATCTCACCACTTAGGATTTGTGTATATTGGTCTGATGCTGCTCCCAGTTCCACCGCAATAGTCTGCATCGTCCCATCCGCATTCATTTTAGTCACAACTGGTTGGCCATTACTGGTTTGGATCGCCTGCGTTGGCACAAGCAGTGCGTCCGATTCCTCGCTGGTGATAATGCTCACCACAGCGGTAAAACCAGGCATGAGGGACTGGTCGGGATCCGCCACCACCACACGGACACGGAATTCCACCACACCACTTTCATCCGTCCCCGCGGAGGAGATCGATGCAATCATCCCCTGGAATTCTTCATTGGGTAATGCATCAAAGGTCAGGACGGCAGGCTGGCCCGCCTTCACCTTGTTGATGTCTATTTCTGAAACATACACGTCAACCATCAGGTAGGCAAGGTTGTCGACCCGCACAGCGGTGTCTCCATTTGCGACCAGCTCACCGCTGACTGCGTTGATTTCCGTGATCGTGCCCGCGAAGGGCGCTACGATGCGGGCCTGGTCGATCGTATTCTGCAGTGCCTGCACCTGCGCTTCAGCCGCTGCGATCTCATCCGTTTGGTCAATATAACGGTTATAGGCATTACGTGCCTGTTCCACCTCTCCCAGCGCGTTATCATATTCGATGAAATCGGTTTCCACGGCATGGTCATAATAGACCCCGAGATGATTGCTTAACCAGCGATGATAATTATCAGATTCCTGCATTGCTTCCTTTAAGGCCGCGTAGGCATCCACACGGATCGGGTCATCTGTCTCGAGGTCAAGCAGCACGTTATACGCAGCCTCCTTCTCCCAGCGCACCTGCTCAGCAGCATAGTAGTTCGCCCGTGCTTCCTCAACCACATCCCATGACGTTCCTTTATAATTCCAATAATCACGATCTGCTTTATAATCGCGCAATCCATATTCCAAATCAGCCAGTTCCTGCGCCGCTGTATTCAGGTCTGTGTTGGAGACAAGCAAATTTTCAAGCGCTGTCTGGGCAGCCAGCAGATCAGTCTGCGCCTTCAGAATCTCTGCTGAGACGGAATTATCATCAAGCATCAGCAGCACCTGGTCTTTTGCAACCTGATCCCCAATCTGCAGGTCGAATGGGCTGATGATACCGCCCGATTCCCACGCGAGCGTGATCGATGGCACAGCTTCCAAAGATCCGACGACGTCAATCGTTTCGGAGATATTGCCGGTAATCGCCTCCACATAGATCATCTGTGTCTGGCCGGCATCGCCATTTCCAGTTAACAAGAAAACTGCGGCTGTGATAATCACCGCCAGCGCGCCCCCACTGATCCCCAACCATTTCTTGTTAGAAAGAAAGACCTCTTTTAATTTCCCGATCCACTTCTTTATGTTCATACCACGCTCCTCAATGAATTTGTTTTCATTCACTTTGAATGATATAAACATCTGGCTTTTAGGTCAGGTGGCAGGCGTAAGGAACAGGGGTGAATCGGGTCATACCCGGATATGATTGCAGTCATATCTGCTGATAAATGAATCGTGATAGTAT
>CAZDIS010000013.1:0-30355 GCA_964505585.1 uncultured Pelolinea sp.
ACAGCTTTAGGACAGATGGTTGAGAATGGGGATATAACGGCTGTTGATGAAGACCTCTCTGCAGATATGTATGCCTGGTTGATGGAATCCCTGCCGAATTCCGGTTTTGAACAATACGAGATCTCAAATTGGTCCGCGACAGACGTGGATCAATGCCAGCATAACCTGCAATATTGGCGTAACCTTAACTATCTGGGAATTGGAGCAGGTGCGCATAGTCATGTACTGCGTAATCGCTGGAGTAATATATTAGGAATTCAATCGTACATCGACAATATGGATGAAGCGGTTGATGATGCGCTCATCCACTCCGCTGTTGCTCAGAGAAAAGAATTAGAAGAAATTGATGAAATAAAGGAAACCTTGATGATGGGATTGCGATTAACGAAGGAAGGTGTTAATTGTTTTGAATTTAATAAACGGTTTGGATTGGATCTTTTCGTTGTTTATAACGAGGAGATCACACAATTACGACAACAAAACTTGCTCGAAATTGTAAATTTGTCAGGAAGTCAAACACTGCGATTAACCAACAAAGGATGTATGCTCGGAAACCAGGTATTTATGGCTTTTTTATAAAGAGGTTACTTTAGTAAACCAGAACAGGTGTGTGATAGTCTGTGATGGACGCGTCAGGGTAGGGTGTTGACCAGCGGTAAATCCATTTCGCTTCTTCTGGGAGCATGTTGATGCAACCGTGGCTCATGACGGTGCCGTAATTGTTATGCCAATAGGTGCCGTGAATTGCAACGCCTGTCCGTGGTTCAAAATATGATACCCATGGGACTCCTGGTAATGTCTCGTAAGCTTCAGAAGCATCTGAGCGCAATGAGCCGTCACCCATATGGACGGAAGGTTTTTTTGTGCGTACGATATGGTCTCCTTTTGGTGTGTCGGTCGGGATGATATCTTTATTTAAATTATTGCTGACTTTTCCCGTGGATACATAAAAATCTTTAATGACCTTTCCATATTCCAGGGCACGTAAAGATTGGTAGTCGATGGAAATCTCGATGCTCTTATCCTGCGGGGCGACTCCTATGTTGATCGGAGTTAGTTCATCCTCTGTGACTCGCCGTAAATGCTCTGCCAATACATAGTAGGAAGTAGTTAATAAAGCATCTCGGATTTCATAGTACATATTTCCAAGTGGCCCTTCGGTAATACTGTGCACACGATGAGTTGAACCAAAAAAAAGTGTGTAAAAAGATTCCCACCTTCCACCAGTTCGGATTCGATAAGAATTTGAAAATGGTACTGTAACTTCCATGAGCGATCCGGTAGAAGGAAATTCCCGAATGGTCGGGTTGAGATGATTTTCTACACTTTGCACATAACCACTGTGAACATACCCCCCCCATACGCGATACCAGATCGGGTTATAACCAGGCCCATCCGGTGAGATTACTTCATCATAAATATGAAGGATATCATTTAAAAACCTTTGGAATTTGATCCTGCTGTATTCGGAAGGTTCTGAATGGACACTTAATGTGCTTAAAGCAACCCTTCCCAGTTTCACAAGCGATTGGTTATCCAGCGTAATTTGCCTAAAATCTGGTAAAACACCCGCGGATAAACCCAGGGCTATTTTTTTAAGAAAATTTCGTCGATTGATATTCATGGTTTTTTGCGATTATACTCTTGAACCCCGCACATTATTCTTTTTGGGCTATCTGTCTGAGTAATAAGGGCGCTTCTACCCTATGATAATAATCTTGAAATGCCTGAATTTCTTTAAGAGTTTTATTAAGTTTTTTCTGTAACGCATTCAATTCATTATTACTTATACCTGTACCGTTTGCAATGCGTATCCATTTTTCATCGTTTTCACGGATGATCAGATCTCCATGTGCTTGATACCAAAATATTCCATATCGTACGGCTGCTGAATTAACATTTAAGGAAGACGCAATTTTTTCAATCCTGATGAGATCTGAACCATTATTCAATATTTTTCTGATCATTTTTCCTAATCTGATCAGGAAACCCCTTGTATCTAATCGGATCTGTGGGATATCGAGAAAGAATATACGGGATGGATTCGCGGAGGAGATCACATCTGAAAGTGTTTTGAAATCTGGCGGTGCCGTGAGGATGGCTAAGGTTTCGGATTCCATGACTTCCAATCTAGAACAAATGGCTTTAATTTCTGTTGGTTTTTCGAATCCCTCATACCATATCTGTGGATTCGATTTATCAGCTATCATTTTTTGGAGTATCTTGATTGCGTTAGGATGGTGCCGATAGTCGATGATTTCGAACTGGTTTGTGATCAGATCAACCTGCCCAGAATCATCATCTGAGCTTGGCTTGGAATCAATATATTCCAAAGCGAAGTGTGAATTGTTGTTATACGCGTCAGGGGTTACATGATAAGCGACATCTATTAATACGTCTGGAGAGAAATTCGGTTGTAAATTCCAGCAAATTATTTCTTCCATATCCCCATTAGAATCTTTCGCCTGAAATTTGGTATGTTGTTCTTGGTTCCCAAAATTCCGTGATTGGCTAACAGAAAGAGTACGTGAGGCGAAAACCGGCGCAGGATTACCAGGCCCAAAAGGTGATAAGGCATTAATTTCATCTAAAAGATCTAAGTTGATCAATGAAAATGAAAGATAATGATCAATTTCCAATATCGGATGAAGGGTTACCTTGAATCTTTCTTTGATTGCATTCGCAATGCTATTGGAAAAAGCCGGATAATTTTCCGCGGACATCCTAAGGCCACCTGCCATTGCATGTCCCCCAAAAGACTTTAATAAATGCCTTTGCCCGGCAATGGCTGATGTGATATCAATACCATTCACAGAGCGGGCAGATCCCGATGCAATGCCCTCTTCCTCGCGAAGAAGAATAACAGGTCTATTATGTTTTTCGGAAAGTTTTCCCGCGGCAATCCCAAGTACCCCGGCGTGCCATTTCTGATTCATTAAAACAAGGATCGGATTTCTTAATAAATCCGGATTTTGACTGATCATCATTCGTGCTGAATAAAGCACGTTCTCCACTGCTAATATCCGTTCATTATTCAATTGTTCTAATTGCCTGGCATATTCATCGCATTCTGCTGCTTCTTTGTTGAGCAGGAAATTAACATTGGGGTTTGCATCTCCTAAGCGTCCGGCAGCATTTAACCTTGGTGCGATGATAAATCCAATGCTCGTTTCATCAATTATCTTTTTTCGAGACCCAGAAACTGACAAAATCGCTTTGACCGCGGTTCGGACGTCATTGTTCAATTGCCGTAGCCCCATTTGTGTATAAAAGCGGTTTTCATCTCGTTGTTCTGCAATGTCGGCGACTGTGCCTAGGGCAACGAGATCAAAATAATCTGAGGGATTCAAATGGCCCTTTTTCTCATGCGCCATTGCCCTGATCACCTGGAAAGCCGTACCAACCCCTGCCAGATAGGAAAGCGGATGGTTATCTTCTAAAAAATGGGGGTTTATTATTGCGTAAGCTGCAGGTAGCGTATCTGGTAATTTGTGGTGATCAGTTATGATCACATCAACGTCCATTTGATTTGCGAAATCAATGGCTGCGGTATCGGATATGCCCGTGTCACAAGAAATGAGAAGGCCCGGGTGGTGGTGAGACAGGAAGTTAGATAATGCTCCCTGGTGGATGCCATGCGATTCGGTAGCCCGAATAGGTATATGAAAACATATATCTGCTCCAAATTTTCGCAATCCCTCTACCAATACCGCCGTTGAAGTTTGCCCATCTGTATCAAAATCGCCCCAGATAGCGATTTTTTTCCCTTGTGATATGCACTCAAATATTTTTGTGACGCATTTTTGCATATCCTTGAAAACAAAAGGCGAGGATTGCTTGTAATGATCGGGATCTAAAAAAGCAGAGATCTGTTCTTCGTTTTTAAATCCTCGGTTTGCAAGTTCTTGCCCGAGGATAATCGAACGAGAGTATCGAGCCCTTACTTCACCCGATATTTTCTTATGATCTTTTTGCTGCCACCGCATCGCTAAAATTCCGGATCCATCGCTTGCAGATCATCTAATCGGATGTCTATGTCATCAATTAATGAATATGATTCTATGTCATAGAAATTGCCGGCATTTTTTCCGCGGTCACAGAAAGAACGAAATTGGCAATATTTGCATTTTCCTCTCTCTGAAGTTTTAGGAAAAACACCCGCGGATCGGCTTTCTTCAATCTCATCAAGGAGAGCGCCTATCTCCTGGATATTATGGAGATGGTCAGCGGCATTGTATTCGAAATAAACGGGGTCATCAGGAAATTCCGGAAACCAATAATCCATCCTAATTTTAAGATCAGGGCTCTCCTGGATTTCCGGAAAGATGGTTTTTGCATTTTCGTAGAGAATAAATGGGTAAATTGCAGACTGAATTTGTGATAATAATTGATTTGATTTCAGAATTCGCTTTGAGGTTTTCCAATCAAAAATTCTGATTTCGGAATTATTTATTTGGGTGATCATGTCATATACCGCGACCAACCGATGCGTTTCAAGCTGTGCCGATACCCGTATTTCAGAATGGATTTTTTCAAAACCCTGATTTTCAATAAAACCAAAAAATTGACGGAACCATTTGGAAATTATTACGCTGCTGATATTCTTCTGAATGGTCTCGGCAGGGATTCCAGAGAAGTATTGGTGAACAAGATGGTGGAATCGTTGCCCATTCTTTATGATCTCTTCGTATTCCGAAATCGGCTCTGCATGGATGGCAGGCCAGAGCTGGTTTTGAATATACTTGAGGTCAAAACGGCGTGCACAATCACGGTAATCTTGGAGCATTGAAGCGCTGAATAATAATGGTTTATTTAACATTTTCTTGTTCCCAATATTTTCTTAACGCGCGCAAAGGGAGCGCTTCAAAACAATCTCCGTTTTTGCCGTTGTTCCACGTGATAATTAATTCTTTTCGCGCGCGGGTGATCCCTACATAGAGCAACCGCAGTCTTTCAGCGCAAAAGTCTCTTCGCGCGTGTTGTGAGGCGGAAGAAAAATCAAACCCACCAATTGCCGCCTGGTCTTCTTCAATATTTCTTATTGAAATAAGTACCTCGGCTTCCAGGTTACGCCTATCCTTCACAAACCATTTTTCTGATATATATTGATCTTTTTCATCCAAAGAAGGGAAGTTGTAGTTGTTGACAGATGGAAGGTAAACACGGTCCCACTCAAGCCCTTTCGCTTTGTGAATCGTCGAAATAACCACTTCGCCGGTGTGGTCATCAGGGTTGAATCCAAATCTATCCGCTGAAAATCCCTGTAACCGGTAGCGGTTGTTTGAAATAGCGATCAGTTCATCAGCGTAATCTTCAAGATGCCATTCAGGATAGTATTCTTTTGCTTTCTGTAATATGAGTGCAATGCGGTGTGTTAATGCAAGATCTGCGGGGTCTCTAAAAAGGTCTGTTCCGATTGTTATTGTCATTTCATCAATCGGCAAAAGTAAAGCCGATTGCCAGTACTGGAACTGATTAAATACTTTCCGGAAAATTATTTCCTCTTCCTTGTTAAAATGCTCATCATCCAGGTATTGATCAATTCCGTCGGGTACCGTAAACAAAATTTCCGGCGTACTTAACTTTTCCAATCTTTTTATAATATTATCGACCGAAACATCAAGATGCGTAAGTTCGCAAATTTGAAACGCGACTGCCTGAAATGCTCTGGTTAAGTTTCTTCGGATGAGGGGCTTCGCAAAAAATGAAAAAATACACCCAAGAATCGATGCAGTTTCCCTTGTTGTTTTTGACGTGCTTAGTAATTCAAACACTGGAACATTATTGTTCGATAATTCTTCTGCTATTTCAGCCCCACGCGCATTTCTTGGTATCAAAATCGCAGCAGTTTTATCTGGATTCTCTTTAATCCACTTTTCTGCTGAGCCGGCAACTAATTTGATCTCTTTTTCTGGTGATAATTCATTTTTGTATAAAATTACCTGTGCTGGTTCGTCCGGCGGATTGGGCTGGGGATCTTCTGCTGCAGTTTGCTTAATAAAAGGTTCATCCAGGGCGGACCGCAGTTCAATTTTGGGATGGTGCTCACGTGTCCACTGAATGAGATAATTGGCCAAAAAAATGATACTCCTGGTCGATCTGCCTGATCGTGGAAGGTTTACCCTCTTCACATCTTCGCGGGATACAAATTCACGAAGCAAGCGCGGATCCGCAGTAGTAAAGGTTTCAAAGATAGCCTGGTTTGGATCGCCAACGCGAACCCAATTTTCATCTTTTACGGATAGAAGTGATAGAAGTTTTTCCTGGATGAGGCTGCTATCCTGCGCTTCATCTTCTAAAATATAAGGCCATCGTTCTTGAAGCATTGATAAGTATCCTGGATTATTATTTAGAATCGTGAACGCATAGCGAATTAGATCCGCAAAGTCGACTGCCCCGCGGTCGTGCAGCGCTTTCTCATAATCTGAATATATTTTCTGCACCATAGCAAAGAGCGGATCCTTCATCAGATTGGGACATGACAGTAGATTGTCTGCGTTAATAAGCAGGTCTTTACACAAAGAAATACCATTTCTCGCGATGGATTGAATAAGGTCACCCCAGATTCGCTTTTGTTGTCCGGGGTCGGAACCTTCCGCAGCGTATCCGAGGAGTACATCGGGATGTGTCCGCATCCAATTGACCGCAGCAAAAGATAGGATATCGTTGCTTGTTCTTTCATCCGCGATTGAAAACTGGTTGTCCATTCCTGCCAATTGCGGCTGTTCTCGGACGATATCGTATGCCAGACCGTGCAATGTTCTCACCCGGTATCCAACGCCGGGTATTAACCCAAATTCAGTTAAGAAATCAGAAATCCTGGCCGCAAAGTTATTGACCGCGGAATTTACCAGAGTAACTATTAATATTTCCTGATCATCGTTTATCTGGCTTTCAGCAATCAATTTTGCAGCTAAGAATGAAAGTGTATGGGTTTTCCCACTACCCGGAACAGCGGTTATTCCCAATTTCCCGCTTTTATATTTGAGTATCTCGGATTGCCCTTCGCGCGGAATAAACATTAATTATCCCCAAAATTGTTGCGGGTGTTTAGCTTGATCATTTTCTGAATAGACCGCAACAAAGGACCGGCGTTTTGCGCCCCATATTCATTTGTCTGCACTATAGAAGGAAAAACTCCTTTTCTGCATCGTAATAAAAGCCCATTTATCAGTTTTGCCATCATTTCTTGATTGGTTTGGTATTCTTGTTGCTCGTTCCACCCTTCCTCAAACTTCCATTTTTGTTGGTAAACGTATGGATTTGTTAGCGGTTGGTACAAGCGTTCCCACCATCCTAGGCTGCCAATATCCAGCCAGAATTGGTAGCTGACATTTTGATTTTGCATTAAAAATGTATGGGCGGGAGATATGATAATACCTTCTTCTTTTTCTTTTTTTGTTGAAAAGGCGACAGGAAGCATACCCGCTTGAATTTGTTCGATATAAATCTTTCCCAAATCCGGTTCATCAAAATCGAATGCTGCCTTGGAGAAGAATCTAAACTCACGGATTGATTCAATCAACCGGGAGATATGATTTGCTGCATCAAGGTCACTGTGCAAGGTGAAATCTGGTTGCGAAAGCAGCTCACCAAAAATTCGCTGAATAAATACATCCAGGGGTATTTGGATTGAGTTGCTAAGGTGTGAATTGATCCACCCTGCTAATTGGGTAAGCTGTTGCCCGATGGTAAACGTGATCGTTTCCTGCAGATGTATATTTGTCAGATTGTCAAAGGAGCGAAAATTGCGGCGGTTGGGCTGCCCGCCGAGCAGCGCTTTCGCGATATGTTCAGCACGAATGAGATCAAGGTCGGGAATTAAACGCAGCAGACAATCGCGAAATTCGTAGTGTGAAATACTCAACTGCCAATCAGGATGGGATAATTTTGCAAGTGTTAAGATCGCCCGAATCGCGGAAGATGAATAATACATCCTGGATGGGCGGGACGTAAATATAGGGAGGTCAAGTCTCTTTAAGCGCTGTGTTAATGAGAATTGCAAAACATCTGATAAATATGGGGACAGTACGGCAATTTCCTCCGGCGTTGTACCGGAATTCACGAGGTCGGCTATCTTCTCGGTTATACCATCCATCATTTCCGGTAGAAATTGATAAACAGAAACCTGGAAATGATCTCTAAAATTGAATTCAACTTCTTTCTTGTACTTTTTCTTCTCAATGCATGCAGTCAAAGCGTGATGAAAACTGATGATTTGCTCGTTTTTATCAACCCGATCTTTGGTTGTGATGTGCTGATTACATTGGGTTTTTAATTGATACGCGTACTCCGCGTCTGCTCCTAAAAATGTTCGGAAACCTCCATTATGATCATAGATTAGCGTGGTTGATGAAAATGTTTCCAGAAATTGCCGAAAGAAATCATGCGCAAGTGGTGTGTCCTCTTCAATATTATCCGCAACAAGGGCTTTGTACCGGGTTTTGATGTAATTATCGGGAAGATCATCAAGAAAAAGAAATTGGCGGGCAATGGTAGTGAGGAGAGAAAAATCGATCAGGTTGTTTTTTAGGCAAAACGATCTAAATAAGAATGCGCATTCTTCAACCTGCTTAAATGCATTACCAATTACTGTGGGATCGATTGAGCCGGAGATTAGTCGTTTTGAAATTTCGTGTAGCGGAATATTATGGATCGCCGTTTTGTTTAAGTTATCAATGATCTGGCTGTACAATCGGTGCTGATCGATTTTTACAGATTGAAAATATCCCTTTTCGATAAGTGGCTCAACAATGCGCGACATGCAAAATTGCGCTGTTTCTAATGATAGAAAAATCGGTTCTGGATTCTGTCCTTTGAAAGCAAAGCTCTGGCGAATTAGTGGCCAAAAGATCTTTACCATCTCCTGCATTAATCCGCTTATGGTTGTGATATTCGGTATTCCGCCGCATTGTGCGTTTTCGAATAATAGAAACTGCCGATAGGGACGGGCAAGACTTTGCTGGGGGGTGATAACGAGGGTCTGGTATCCGGGAATGTATTCCAAAGTTTTTATCAGCCGGTGAATTGCCGCAGTGGTTTTACCAGTTCCGGCAGGACCTTCAATAAATAATGCGCTTTCGAAGGGAATATTTCTTATTTTTTGCTGATCCTCATTGAGATGCATATTTGCCATGTCGCTATGAGATGAGGTAGGCGTTTATTTTTCTCATCCATTCAGGGGGGGTAGAGATCTGAATAGTTTTAAAAAAAGGAATGCGTAATATCATAGCGACCAGATAGAACCCCGATAATATCGCTGGATTGATGATATCTCCTTTTGATGCCAGTGCGACATGTAACAAAACAAGGGCGGCGATGATATAGACAATCCGATGCAATGTTTTCCATGTGCCTTTCATGTTACGCCGAATTTTATTAATTGAAGTTATTGCAAGCGGAATAAGAAGAACCAGGGCAATCAGACCGATCTGGAGAAAAGGTTTTTGTCTTAATTCGGGTAAGATCCAGGAAATATTTAACTGATAATCCAATATTGAGAAAATCATGAAATGCGCCAACGCATAATAAAACCCAAAAAGTCCGGTAATTTTTCGTATGGGGTGGAACACACTCAATCTAAATAGTTGCGCCAGGGGCGTGCAATATAAAGAAATCAGTATAGCGTAAATCGATGCCCTGCCTGTTACCACAGTTGTTGTTTGAATTGGGTTTGCTGAGAGTTTTCCGGTTGAAGCTTGAAAAACAAGGTAAACTCCAGGTAGGATGCCAATCAGATTCCCGATAATTTGAATTTTGGAAATTTTCATCTAAAAATTCTGGCGCAGATCCATCCCTTCATAGAGGTAAGCGACTTCTTCCTCATAGCCATTGAACAATTGTGTGTCAATGCGGCCATTGCCACCAATTCTTCTTTCGGTCGCTTGTGACCAACGCGGATGATCTACGGCGGGATTCACATTAGCATAAAATCCGTATTCAGATGGTCCTGCAGCCATCCAAAGTGATACTGGCATTTCCTCAACCAGGTTTATTTTGACAATGGATTTTATGGATTTGAATCCGTATTTCCAGGGGACGACCAGGCGGATCGGTGCACCATTTTGGGGCGTTAGATCTTTTCCATATAATCCGGTTGCCAGCAGGGTGAGGTCATGCATAGCTTCATCCATCCTTAGACCTTCCACGTATGGCCAGGGAAAAGAGGGGTTTTTCTGTCCCGGCATTTGATCTGGATCAAAAATTGTCTCAAATCGGACATATTTGGCATCAGAAGTCGGTTCGACTTCTTTCAGGAGTTTATTGAGAGGGAAACCCCGCCATGGTATCACCATTGACCACGCTTCCACGCATCGCATGCGGTAAATCCGTTCCTCCTGTTCAAACATTTTACGCACATCATCCATTGAAAACGTCATCGGATTATTGACCAGACCTTCAATCTTAATTGACCATGGATTAGTGATAAAATCCTGTGCTAATTTTGTTGGCTGTGTTTTGTCCGTTGAAAACTCATAATAATTGGTATAGCCAGTTATATCGCCGTATGGTGTAAGATCATTACCCTGGTCATCCGTCAACGATTCATACTCGGGGAATTCAGGGAGTGGTGTCGGTGATCCAGTTTGTTGTCCGCAGGAAGCAGCAAATAAGGAAGCTGATGCAGTAATCAGGGCGCGCTTCATAAACCTGCGTCGAGAGATATAAAGTAATTCGGGTGTGATCTCTAATGGGTGTTTTTCGTTTTTCATTATCATCCTCTTTTATTAATCAAACAACCAATAAGAAACCTGGTCAAGAGAAATTTTAAAGCCCGGTGTATTCTGGGTGTAAATAAAAGGACCAAAGTGTCCCGCTTCGGTAACCTCAGCATCGGTTATCTCATCCACAAAGTGGTCGTTGATATAGATCCTGATGGTTTCATCTTGCATCCAAAGACCGATCGTATTGGATTGATCAGGTCCGGAGTTGATCCATGCGTTTTCCTGCATTCCGAATCGCAATTGGTTGTTTTCAATCAATGCATTCGGGTCATCTTTTTCTCTGAGGTCAAACTTTCCGTCACAGGTTAGCGTGAGATAGTATCCTACACCATTAAAATAATCTGGGGCTCGGAAAACGAGTCCATATTGATCAGAGCCAGAACAATTACCCGTAACAAATTTTGCTTCTATGTAACCGTCAGCCAGTTCACGGTAATTCAGCCACCAGTGGAATTTTCCAGGTTTTGATGATTGCATCGAAAGCATTCCATCCGCAACAGAGATAGTTGTGATATCTTCGAGTACCTGATCTTCGGACTCCACACTCCAGGCTGACCATGATGAACAGTTATCAATATAGGAAGGAGAACCAAGATCCGCTTTTGGATCGGATTGTGGGCCTTCTGTGGCCGCCCTGGAAGGTTCCACTGTGGCAGCAGGTTCAGTAGTCGGATTGTTAATTGCAGATACTGTTGCATCCAGGGCGGTCGCGGTTAGAGCGATTGCAACCTGTGTTCCTGCTTTGTTTTCAAAAGATTGATTTTGGTTTATAAGGGAACAAGCAGCGATGGATAGTACCAGTGTGGAAGTAACACAAATCAAGAGAAACTTACGCATCGGAAACCTCAATATCACCTTAAGGTAATTATAAAGCACATGGATTGAAGTACGATTACGAATCGTATTCATGTATAATGCGGGCATACATGGAAAGCAAAGGGACCATTGGGCGCGTTTTAGCTGTAGATTGGGGAGAAAAAAGAATTGGGTTGGCGATCAGTGATGAAACGCAGACGCTTGCTAAACCGTTAAGCGTAATAAGAGCCAAATCCCGGATAGAGAACGCAGAAATAATTTCAAAGATCGCGGAGGAAAATCATTGTGTCACGATTGTCATTGGTGTTTCATATGACTCAAATGGTAATCTTTCTCCTTCCGGGCGGCGCGGCGATCGGCTTGCTCATGCGATGCGTTCAATTTCAAACGCCAAAATTTTCACAATCGATGAATATCGATCAACACAAAACGCGCAGCAACATCAAATCACTCTCGCCACATCAAGAAAAAAGAGGCGCGGCCACCTTGATAGCAAGGCAGCAGCGGTTTTTTTGCAAGCGTATTTAAACACGGAATTTGAAAATGAATGATTTTCGGAAACACAGGATGTTCCTATCCCTCACCTTGCTCCTGGTAACGGTGGTTTTTTTATGTGCAGTAATCTTGTTTACCGACGTCATTCCAGGTATTGTGGAAAAAAAATTAGGTGCACCCGGTCCAGATCTGCCATTTTCACGAGAGATCTATTTGGGCCTTCAGCTAATTCGTAAGCTGGAAGCGCTCGACCAATCGGTATACTCAAATACGGCACCCAGCACATTTATTGTAAAAAGGGGGATTTCTGCTAATTCGGTAGCGCTTGCACTTCATAATGACGGGTTTATTGAAAATGCGGAGGATATCCTGCTCTATTGGGAGTATAAAGGGCTGGATCGGTTTATTCGAGAAGGTGTATATCTGATCGAACCGCATTTTACGACCAGGGAAATCGCTGACCGATTGGCTGGTGGTAAAGTTGGATATGAGACTTTTGCGTTTTTAGCAGGATGGCGCAAGGAGGAGGTAGATACCTTACTTGTTTCTGCCGGGCTGATAAGCAAACCATTGGATTTGCGTTTGAGCGATTGTAGGGAGGAGTTTTCCGGCATGCCGTATGGTGTTGAAGGGTATTTGCATCCGGGCAGCTATCAGATTCCAGATGAGATTCAAGAGAAAGAAATTTATTGTATGTTTGTTAATGAATTCTTTTCCTCATTACCGGAGAACTACCCTGATTTGATCTTAGATCATGGTCTGAATTTACACCAAACAATCACGCTGGCATCCATCGTTCAAAGGGAGATGATCTCGCCTGGCGAAGGACCGAGAATTGCTGGTGTGTTTTATAATCGCTTAAAAAGGGCGATGCCGCTTCAGAGCGATCCGACTGTGCAGTATGCAGTAGCTACGGAAAATAATGGTCCCCCCTGGTGGGATATTGATATTTCAGTAGAGGACCTCAAAATCGATTCTCCTTACAACACGTATCAGGTGGACAGCTTTCCACCAGCGCCAATCTGCAATCCGGGCAGCAACGCTCTCATGTCCGTGTTTTTTCCTGAATCTCATAATTATTTATATTTTCGATCTGCCTGTGATGATTCTGGAAAACATACCTTTTCAGAGACGTATGATGACCACCTGGCTGCTGCCTGTCAATAAAAAACCGCCTGTTTTTCAGGCGGTTCATTGAACATTTATCTATATCTTTTCGATATGATTTCCCAATTGATGATGTGCCAAAAATTATCTATATATTCATTTCTTCGGTTCTGATATTTAAGATAATATGAATGTTCCCAGACATCAACTCCAAGCAGGGGTTCTAAACCGAGTGTTGCCGGTGAATCCTGATTTGGTGTTCCTATCAGTTCTAATGCCCCACTCTTGTTTTTTACCAGCCAGGCCCATCCACTACCGAAAACACCGAGAGCCGTTTTCTTGAACTGTTCTTTGAAATTTTCAAAGCTGCCAAATTTTTCATTGATAGCATCAGCAAGTGCTCCTGTTGGTTCCCCGCCTTTTCCAGGCGCAAATTGCTCCCACCAGATGTTATGATGATAATAACCGCCGCCGTTGTTTCTAACTGCGGTGCGAATACTATCCGGAACCTTTTTGAGGTCGGCTAAAATTTCAGCAATATCTTTTTCCATCAATTCAGGACTGTTTTCCAACGCAGCATTTAGTTTCTTTGTATACCCCGCGTGATGTTTGTCATGATGCACTTCCATCGTCTTTGCATCCATGTAGGGTTCCAGGGCGTTATAATCGTAAGGTAATTTTGGTAATTTGAAAGTCATTTTTTCTCCTGATTTATTAAATTATTTATTTGTACAATTATTAAACCTTTAAAAACCGATAAACCGCATATGAAGAATATTAGAAAGGGTAAAAAATGGTCATATCTCATACCTTTGGCGATACTGGCTATCTCAACCTCATCAATTTTCATACGCTTCGCACAGAATTCAGTTCCTTCATTGGCAATCGCAGCGTATCGCCTGTTATTTGCCAGCTTGTTTATGTTGCCTTTCTCCCTCAAGGAAACATTTCTAAGCTTAAAGAAGATCACTGCAGCTAACGTTTTATTATTGGTGCTTTCAGGAATTCTCCTGGCATCACATTTTGTGTTTTGGATTGTTTCCCTTGGTTTTACTTCTGTGATCATTTCAGTTGTATTCGTGACGACCACGCCCATCTGGGTATCGATGGCATCTCCTCTCATAACGAAAGATAAAATATCCCAACGTTTCTGGGGTGGATTGGTTGTTGCGGGGGCGGGCATGCTGATTGTCGGCGGTATTTTTAATATGAGAGGTTCTTATATCAATTCGAAGGCATTCTTCAGTGTGATGGCAGGCAGTGCATTAGCGCTGATGGGCGCACTGTGCGCAGCTGGATATGTGATCATTGGGCGTTTGTTGCGCAAAGTTTTAACAAACCGCGTTTATACCTTCAGCGTTTATTCAATCGGTTCACTTACTCTTTTGCTTCTCATTTTCATTCTTTCGGGAGTATCTTTAGAGGTAGCTATCGCAGATTTGAAATGGCTTTTATTACTAGCCCTGGTTCCCCAATTGATCGGCCATTCATTGATCAATTGGTACTTGGGTTCTCAGCCCGCGCATAAGGTCTCAATCTTTTTGCTTGGAGAGCCAATCGGTTCAACACTTTTGGCAGTTCTTTTTCTTGGTGAATATCCAACTGGGCAAGAAATCGTCGGCGCATTGATCATTCTTACCGGAATTGTTTTTGCGATATCAGGAGGTAAACACATCGAAAAACAATTGAACTAATTTCAGCTTATCCTATTCATTCTTCAATCGCAGATACAGATCGGCGTAATTGGAGGCTGATCGAATCCAGGAAAAATCTTTTTCCATGCCATTTGTTTGAATTATTTTCCATTTATCTTTATTCTGGAATCTACGGATTGCTTCACCCAGGCTTTCAATAAACTTCTCTTTTGATGCTGGTTTAAACAGGAATCCTGTTCTATTTTCATCCGGATTTATGGTGATCGAATCCTTTAGACCGCCAACAGCATGCGCGATGGGCACACACCCATATCGCATCGCGATCATCTGAGAAAGACCACAGGGTTCATAAAGAGATGGCATGAGGATGATATCCCCAGATGCGTATAGTTTTTTGGCAAAAAACGGATTATATTCAAGTACTGCATGGATTTTTTTCGGAAAAACACGCTCTAAGGCACGAAAAGCATATTCATAACCATGGTGTCCAGACCCGAGGACGATTGCTTTCCAGTTCCAATTTGCAGTCTCTGAAAAACCATCTAAAATGAGGTCGATCCCTTTTTGGTTTTCGAGTCGTGAAATGACAACAAGCAATGGTTCATCGGGATTAAACCTAAAACCGATCTCTTTAAATAATTCTTTTTTATTTTTTTTGCGTTCACCAATCGACGATTTTGAATAATTTTGGATGATATTTTTATCAATTTCTGGATCCCATTTCTGGTAGTCAATTCCATTGATGATGCCTGTGATTTTTTCGGAATGGGCAAGAAAGTAGTTTTCCAGTCCGTATGCGAAATAATTGGTTGTCAGCTCCTGAGCGTAAGTGGGAGAGACAGCTACAATTTGGTCCGCGGCAGCGATTCCCATTGGCAAGGGCAAATTATGTGCCCAGGTAGGGAATAATTTCTCGTGATTTGGCTCAATCCCGAAAGAATTGTAAACCGGTTCACTTCCATAGCCCATAAAGGGCATGTTATGAATTGTAAGGAGTGTTTTCAGCTGGTGAGTTTGCGCAAGCGGATCGGTTTTTGCCAGGTGATTGATCAATGCGGTATGCCAATCATTGGTGTGAATGATATCCGGTGTCCATTTAATTTCCTCCAGCATGCGCAGCGCGGCGATTGAAAATAAAGCAAATTTGTGAGCCGTTTGATGTTGATCATGACCATAAACAGCATTCGATTCAAGGCCAGGTTTCACCTGACGGATAAAATAGTGCCGGATTCCGCTATAAAAGCTTTCATAAATGTGACAAAGGTTTTTCCCTTGACTGTTATTTATACTCAGCTCATGGATTCTCGTGAGGTTAAATTTTTCAACAGTTTTGAGATCGTGTAATGGAAGAACGACTCTTATATCCAGTGTGTCATCGGTCTGGTCAAAATGCTTTTTCAGCGCGGCAGGAAGGGAGCCGGCATAATCTCCTAACCCGCCGACTTTAAAAAATGGATCTGCTTCTGAAGCCGCGAATAATACTTTGACTCTCTGGCGGTCTTCCATATGCTTATTGCGCTAAGACAACATCGAGGTAATCCTGTGTGATGCGCTTTAAGTCCGAAGCACCAAGAAAATCAAGCAGGTCTTCGATCAACGCAGATTTTTCCTCTGCGTCAGTTTGGCTCCAAGTCCTTGCTTTTATTTCCAGGAAATAACCAAGTTTTGGTTTGATCATTTCATCAATGTTGATAAAAAATTCTTCACCTTTAAAATTGACAAGATAACGCAGGCGATCTTTTTCAATCTCTATCTCTGAAATCGGCTTGAAATACTCTTTATAGAACCGCAGACTCTGTGTCGCCGGCGCTATATATCTACTTCGGGATAAAAGCACATCTTCTTTGGTATATTCGTGTTCATCGGATTTGCCGATCAATGTTAATCGAGACCGTACCTTTGATACAGTGCCATCTTTTTCAATGAAATGGTCTTCTCTGAATCGCAAATGACCTTCCGTGCTGTCGTCAAAGCTAAAATACGTATCATATTCATGGTAATGGCGTGTGCGGATCAGTTTGATATCGCCTGATTCAATTTTGTCAATAAATGGTATCGGGTTTTTGATAAGGGTTTTCACCTGAACTTCAAAACTCTCCTGCTCTGTTGTTCCACCGATTGCGATAAGTTTAGAAATGACTGATTTTTCCCTTTTTAGAATGAAGGCATCGATCTCTTTTGCGAATTTTTGGCTCTCGCGTATCAATTTTTCTTCATCAATACTATCAATAATCTTATTGCGCATCAGCCATTTTCCGTCAACAATCACATCGTGCACATCTGTTGCTTTAGCTGCGTAAATGATTTGCGAATAAATCCCATTAATATCATGACGAAAATTGGGACTGTTGTGAATAGTATCTATATCGATGGTGATCATGTCAGCGCGTTTCCCTTGTTCGAGCGTGCCGGTGATCTTTTCCATGTGCAGTGCTTTTGCCCCAAGGCGCGTAGCCATTTCAAGTGTTTTAACAGCTGGAAGGGCTGTTGGATCCCCGGATTTGCCTTTTGCTATGAAGTTCGCGAGGCGCATTTCTTCGAAAAAATCAAGATCATTATTTGATGCTGTTCCATCGGTGCCAATTCCAACATTCAAACCGATATCAAGCATTGATTGGACTGGCGCGAACCCTGAAGCAAGTTTCATGTTTGAGGATGGATTATGGGCTACACCGACATTTGAATGTTCTAAGGTATGGATCTCTCCCAGATCAATGTGCACACAATGCGCAGCTATCGTTTTTGCATTAAACACACCCTGTTTCTTGATATGCGGTACAACGGGCATTCCTTCTTGTTCACGCATATTCGCAACTTCTTCTGCTGTTTCGGATATGTGAATGTGCAGTGGAATATCATATTCAAGCGCCATAGCCGTTGCTTTTATTAATAATTCAGGCGGGCATGTATAGGCGGCATGCGGTGCGATAGCGGGAGTAATTAGCGGGTGATTATTAAATTTTTGAACCATTTCACGCACCAATTCGAGCGCATCCTCAGATGATTTTGCGTCCGGTGTTGGAAATTTGAGAATCGATTGTCCGCATATTGCCCGTAATCCAATTTCCGCGGTGGTTTCTGCAACAACACTTTCAAAATAATACATGTCATTAAATGTCGTCACCCCGGTACGGATAAATTCGGCACAACCGAGCTGGGTTCCAAGACGAACGAAGTCCCTGGATACAAATTCCCGTTCGACAGGCATGACATAACCTAAAAGCCAAACTTCTAGGCGAAGATCATCAGCGAGACCACGAAGTAAGGTCATAGGGATGTGTGTGTGAGTATTGATGAGACCAGGCATCAAAACTTTGCCTTCACAATCTATAGTCACTTGTGGTTTATATTTATTTTCAATTTCTTTTGCGAAACCCACATCAATAATCGTGGAATCTTTGATTGCAACCGCGCCTGGTGTGTATTGATCCAATGCTTCATTCATTGTCAATACCGTGGCATTGGTCAGTATTTGATCTATTATTTTTGTCATTCTTTCACCTGTAGTTTGATAAATTTAAGGATGGTATTCAGTATCTGCTTGCCTGCCCATTCGGGAAATAAGTCCGTATGGCCGCCAAAAAATAATTCTTTGGATTGTTTTTTTGTTTTATGAATCATTGTTAATTCGAATTTCATTGGGTGTTTTTCATCGTAATCAAAAAGCACCAACACGTCTTTGGATTTTAATGTATTGTACAATGAACCACCCGTTTTGATTTTGGAAAGATGATGATAATCTATTTTTTCTGATGGAAAAATTAGTTGATTATTAAATATATTTTCGAAGATAATAGCTTTACTCGCGGGGTAGTAAAGGGTAATTTTAAGTTTCTCTTTGTTAATCAATTGATTTAGCGAAGATTCCAGCGTGTCGTCATCAAAACCAAATATATGCTCAGAAAGAATTTCCACTAATTCATCTTTAACTTTTGCGATCATTGCGCTCGCGCGTTCATAGTCAGATGCTTTAGCTGTGATGCGCACGTCAACCTGTCCGGGATGTGCAGTAACACCAACAGTTGGGTTTTTCAACTTTTCATATTCACCGATTTTGCTGTCAATTGTGGATTCCCCGGCGCCAGCTGTGCGGATAACCTTAGTAACGGTTGTCAGACCGGTATCGAACATTTGATTAAGGATCGGAACAACCTCTTGGATAAAGATGTGTTCAACTTCCTTGGGGACACCCGGCAGGCTGATCAATATTCTGCCGTTATGGTAATAAAAAAAAGCGGGTGCTGTTCCAACAGAATTTGTGATCGCTGTTGCGCCCTCTGGCAGGTAGGCTTGTTTTTGATTATTTTCTGTGGGAGTGTGGTTAAAACGTCCAAACCGTTGTTTGATCTGTTCCCATAAATCATCTTGGAAAGTCAATTGCACGCCGTACACGTCCGCTACAGCCTCTCTGGTTGGGTCATCAACTGTTGGTCCTAATCCGCCGGTTGTTATCACAATATCAGCATTCTTTAACGACTGGCTAATCTGGCGTGAAATTCTTTTCAGATTATCGCCTACGGTAATTGTACGAAAAACATCGATACCCAATTTTTTTAATTCTTTTAAAATGAAGGGGGTATTGATATCGGTAATATCTCCTAAAAGCAGTTCGGTCCCAATTGTAATAATTTCTGCTGAAACGATGGTCTTGTTCATAGCTTTCATAAGTGTATCAATAATTAAAATTATTCTCTATAAATTGTTTAAACAATAGTTTAGAATATTCATGCGATGAAAAAATCTACACCATCCAAAAAATTATCAAATTTTGAAATTGGTCAAATCGGTGAAGAGACCGCTGTGGATTATTTGGCGCAAAGGAATATTCGCATCTTAAGGCGAAATTTGAGAACTGAATATGGAGAGATAGATATTCTTTGCCAGGATGGTGAATGTCTGGTTTTTGCTGAAGTGAAAACCAGGCGCTCAAAGCAATTTGGTTTTCCTGAGGCAGCAGTAACCGGAAATAAACAGAACCACATGGTGAATTCAGCCATCGCGTATCTGCAAGAAACCGATAATATGGACAAACTCTGGCGTATTGATGTAATCGCAGTGAATTTCGATGCGTCACTTGCGCCGAAAATTAAATGGTTTAAAAATGCAATTACCTGTTGAAAAACCACTCATAATTATCGCCGGACCCACCGCGGTTGGAAAGACCCAACTTTCTCTTGAAATTGTTTCTGCTTTCAATGGTGAGATCATCTCAGCGGATAGCCGATTGTTTTATCGTGGTTTGGATATTGGTACTGCCAAACCGACCGGTGATGAACAGAAGATAGTGAAGCACCATCTTATTGATACTGCCAATCCGGATGAAACTTTGAGTTTATCGGCGTTTCAGAATTCCGTTTACCGAGTTTCAAATGAATTATGGGCGAAAAATAAAGTCCCTTTTTTAGTCGGTGGAACCGGGCAATTTATTAGAGCGATCATGGAAGGATGGGTGATCCCACCGCGGCAACCGGATAAACGTTTTCGAACAGCCATCCAATCATGGGGTCGTGATGTTGGCGCGGATAAGCTTCATCAAAAACTATCTATAATCGACCCGCAGGCAGCAAAGAAAATTGAACCGAATAATTTGCGTCGGACGGTGAGAGCGCTGGAAGTGATCTTTTTCACGGGCGAAAGGTTTTCATCACAACGGAGGAAAGAATTACGAGGATTCAATTACAAAGTAGTTGGATTGATAAGAAACAGGAAAGAACTTTACGCGCGGATTGACACCAGGATAGAAAAAATGATTGAGAACGGGTTTGTTGAAGAAGTAAGAACCCTATTAAAAAAAGGATTTCTGCCAACACTGCCGTCGTTATCAGCCATTGGTTACAAAGAAGTTATTGCTTATCTACATGGAGAAATAGATTTAGCAGAGGTGAAAAGATTGATGAAAAAGAGAACGCGTTCTTATGTACGCCGCCAGGCAAATTGGTTCAAACCCGATGATGAACGCATTAAGTGGTTTGATTTGCGCGATCCAGTGGAAAAGGAAATCAAAGATTATATTTATTCAAAAGAAGGTTGGCAAAATGGTTAATCATAAAATCAATCATCCATGGTTAAGTGCGTACGATGAACATGTTCCCGAAAGGTTAGACTATCCAGACATCACCATTAACCAGCTTTTCAAACAGGCAGTTGGTGCGTATCAAACGAACACATTCCTGAGATATTTTGAAAAAACATATTCTTACGGGACAATAGAAGGATTTGTTGAAAAATTTTCGTATTATTTGATCCAAACTGGTCTAAAAAAAGGCGATCGGGTTGGATTAGCTTTGCCCAATATCCCCCAATTTGTTATTGCTTTTTATGCAATTCTCGCTTGCGGCGGCATTGTCGTTGCGATGAATCCTCGATATACAAAAATGGAATTTTCAAACCTGATCAAAAAAGCAGGTGTTGATGTTTTTGTGGGCTTGGAATCGAATCAGAAAATTTTTCAAGACTTGCAAGCTGGAGACAGTTTTTCTCAATTAATACTTGTTGACCAAACTGAACCATTGGGATTAACCACTACAGAAAAAGAGACTGGTGGCGAAAACCCAGGATACATCTCTTTTTCTAAAATAATTAACAGTTCGATCGTTTTACCTGACAGGAAAGAAACAAAAATTATCGCGGATGATGCGGCTATTTTCCAATTCAGCGGGGGAACGACAGGCTCACCTAAACCCGCCATTGGGACGCATAAAAATATCGTCGCAAACGCATTACAATTCAGCCGTTGGTGTAACCTGCAGGGAGGAAACGAAGTTATTTTGGCAGCTATTCCGCTATACCACGTTTACGGCATGGTGTTGGCGCTAAATATGGGGATTGCAATTGGCGCAGAAATCGTTCTGGTTGATAATCCAGGAAACATCGAGAACATCCTTTTACAGATTCAAACAAACAAAGTGACATTCTATCCCGGTGTTCCCACCATGTATCATGCAATAAACCAAAATCCTAAAGCAAAAAATAAAGAATACGATCTGACTTCGATCAAAGCATGTATTTCCGGTTCGTTTACTCTTCACCCAACGATCAAACATGGCTTTGAACAGATCACCGGTGGAAAACTTATTGAAGGTTATGGCTTATCTGAAGCACCAACCGCGACACATTGTAATCCACTTTATGGTGAAAATAAAACTGGCTCAATCGGCTTGCCTCTTCCAGATGTGGAAGCGATGATTGTTGATATCGAAACGGGTCATAGTGAAATGGGAATCGGTAAGGTTGGCGAATTGATCCTCCGCGGACCGCAAGTCATGAAGGGGTATTATCTTCACCCGGAGGAAACGAGTAAAGCATTAAGGGACGGATGGCTGTACACTGGAGATATTGCCTATATGGATACGGATGGTTATTTTTTTCTGGTTGACCGGAAAAAATCACTGATAAAGGTAAATGGATTGCAGGTCTGGCCAAATGAAGTAGAAAACGTAATCAAGACCCATCCAGGCATAAAAGATTGCGCAGTCGGCGGCGTGCCGGACCACGCGCAAGGCGAGCGAGTTATTTGCTGGGTTGTTCTGCATGAAGGAGAATTACTCATAAGTGATGCGATTACTGCATGGGTTCGTGATCAATTATCTCCGTATAAAGTTCCCAAGGAGTATATTTTTACTGAAAATCTACCACGCTCAGGTGTAGGCAAAGTCCTTCGCCGGAAATTAATTGCTGATTATATAGAAAAAGCCGATCAATAGACCGGCTCTTTAAGTAATTATTATCTACGCGGGGATTGGAATTCCTCCGTTTTTAGAAACGTCAATCGGGAAAATCTTATCAAATTCTTTTTTGGAGATTGTTTCAACTTCCAACAATTTATTCGCTACTTCATCCAATTTTTTCCTGTGTTTTGAAAGCACTTTCTTAGCTTGTTTGTAAGCATCGTTAACCAATAATTGCACTTCCTGGTCGATTCTTTGCGCTACCGCTTCAGAATAATCCCGCTGCTCACCAATTTCTTTGCCAAGAAATACCATTTCATCTTTCTGCCCATAAACCATTGGGCCAAGGTCCGGACTCATCCCCAGCCGGGTAACCATTTTGCGGGCAAGCGCTGTGACTCGTTCAATATCATTTGCCGCACCAGAGGTAATATCATTGAAGACTATCTCCTCCGATGCCCTCCCGCCCAGCAACCCAACCATTTCGGCGATCATCTTGTTCTTCGAGATCAAGGTTTGATCGTTTTGGGGGAGAGCGATGGTGTAACCAGCAGCCATACCGCGAGAGATAATCGATATCTTTTGCACCATATCTGCTTCAGGCAATGAAGCCATAACAATAGCGTGTCCAGCTTCATGATAGGCAATAATACGTTTTTCTTCTTCACTGATCAGCCTGCTTTTGCGTTCTGGACCGGCGATTACGCGCTCAATTGCTTCTTCAAAATCTTTTTGATGGATCTGCTTTTGGTCTTTCCGCGCCGCAAGGATTGCGCCCTCATTGATGAGATTCTCGATATCCGCTCCAACGAAACCAGGTGTCGATTTCGCGAGAACGCTTAAATCAACATCGGGAGCGATTGGTTTGCCTTTGATATGCACTTTCAGGATCTCTTCACGTCCGCGCATGTCTGGCCGATCGAGGACAACCCGACGGTCAAAACGGCCTGGACGGAGCAGAGCTGGATCGAGGATATCCGGGCGATTTGTCGCAGCCATGATAATAATGTTTGTGTCTGTATCAAAACCATCCATTTCAACGAGCATCTGGTTTAATGTTTGTTCACGCTCATCATGGCTGCCGCCTAAACCTGCGCCCCGGTGCCGTCCGACTGCATCGATCTCATCGATAAAGATGATACAAGGCGAATGTTTCTTAGCTTGATCAAAAAGGTCACGTACACGGCTGGCTCCAACACCAACAAACATCTCAACAAATTCTGAACCAGAGATCGAAAAGAAAGGTACGCCAGCTTCACCCGAAACAGCTTTTGCTAGCAGGGTTTTACCGCCGCCTGGAGGGCCAACGAGTAGAACGCCCTTAGGAATGCGTGCGCCTAACGCAATGAATTTTTGTGGTTCTTTAAGAAATTCAACAACTTCCTGCAACTCTTCTTTTGATTCATCAACGCCCGCAACATCTGAAAATGTTACTTTCGGGTGATCGCCTGAAAACATTCGCGCGCGGGATTTACCGAATGACATGGCTGCGTTATTGTTTCCCTGCGCCTGCCGGAAAATGAAGAAAAAAGCAGCTCCTACGATAATAAAGGGCAAAATGCTTCCAAGTATATATAAAATGTTTGACCAGGGACCTGGCTGCTGAATTTCGATCGTTATTACATCCGAGTCAAGATATTCTTCAGTCACCCCATATCCGACAAGCTGCTCAATTAATGAAGTGCCTGGTTCTTTAATTGCTAATTTTTCTTCATCGTTGATCGTAACGCGTAAGGTGTTTTCATCTTGAACAATTTTGGAGACATTTCCTGCTTTTATTTCTGTAGCTACTTCATTTATTGTGAGGTAATCCTGACCGCCTTCACTATTGATATTCATAAATACCATAGCGACAATAGCTATCAGAATCAGGAGATAAACAAAATTTGTTTGGTTCCTTGGTTTCACCTAATTCCTCCGGAATATTTTTTCTATTTGTAATTGAAAAAATTATACCAATCAAAGGTTAAGTATTTATTAATAACAATACTTGAGGAGCTTTCTTATCAATTGTAAATAAACTGGCAAAGGGTATTTTTACTTACTCCTGGACTCTGGTAACGTAATCTCCAGAGCGCGTATCAATCCTTATCACGTCACCCTCTTCGACAAAACTTGGTGTTTCCACGATTGCACCGGTTTCAACAGTGACCTTTTTCGTAACTCCAGTTGCAGTATCACCACGGACTGCGGAATTTGCTTTCGTAACCAGAAGATCGACATTGGTAGACAGTTCCACATCAAGGGGTTCTGTTCCGTAGAAGGTCAATTTAACTTCGGTTCCTTCTTTTAAAAATTTTGTCTGATCGCCGATAACATCTTTAGAAATACCAGGTTGTTCAAAGGTTTCCATGTCCATAAAATAGTAGAAATCCCCATCGGGATATAGGTATTGGACATTGTGGTATTCAAGCCGTACATCCTGAATCCGTTCACTGGAATTGAAAGTTTTGTCCAGTGTAGACCCCGTTCGCAGATTCCTGGCCTTAACTTTAATCGTTGCGGAGCCCCGCCCCGGTTTATGATGTTGATAGTCCAGCACTTTATACAGATCATCATCAATAAGAAAGGTAACACCCTTGCGTAATGCGTTTACATCAATCATTTTTTGTCCTCATCAACCGAGATATAACCAAATAATTATAATTGCAAATTCTCAATTAAATAAATGAGCGGAGATTTTCCTCCGCTCATTTTGGCATTCTGTGCTTTATCCGAGCTCCGGCTCGATAATGCCATAAGAACCATCACGGCGTTTGTATAAAACATTGATCGAACTGGTATTCGCGTTATAGAAGATGAAGAAATCTTCATGCCCAAGAAGGTTCATTTGCTCGATCGCTTCAAGCTCATCCATCGGGTTCAATGTGAATTTCTTCCTTCTCGCTATCAGTGGTTCCTCAATTTCCTCATAATCTTCTTCGAATAGGTCTGCGGTTGATAGAGATCCATTACGTTTGTTGAAACGCTTTCCCTTAAATCTTTCAATTTGACGTTCTATCTTATCCATCACCTGGTCAACTGCTGCTTTGATATCCTGTGCGCGTTCCTCTGCCCTTAGAATAAATCCTCTGCCTCTCAGCGTAACCTGCGCTACAAATTTGTTTCTAGGTTCACTTGCGGTTTTGACAAACGCAAGGTCAATTCTTTTTTCATCGATCAAATTTAGAAATTTATCAAGTTTGTCTGCTTTTTTTTCAATGTAATCTCGCAATTCGTCAGTTAGTTGCATGTTTTTGATATATATATCTGTTTTTGAACTCATTTTTTCTCCTTTTCTTGTTGAAAAATTGTCCTTGCAACAGTAAAACAAAAAACATTTTTAGCTCCAGCGGTTTTAAGCGCTGTAACGCACGCATTCAAAGTAGAGAAGGTTGTCGTGATGTCATCAAATAGTAAAATCGCTTTCCCTTCACACAGTATTGAATCAGCCGTGAATGCCCCATCAACATTGTTTTTCCTTTGGTCCAGGTTTAATCCAACTTGCGATCGTGTCTCTCGTTCTCTGCGAATAGCTTTTGGCAGGAACGGCGTGCCTAATAATTGGGAAACAGGGCGGGAGATCAATTCAGACTGGTTGTAACCGCGGTAATATTGTCTTTTTGTACCCAATGGGACAGGGACGATCATATCTATGTCTATGTTCCATCTCCTAATGTATTCTGCGATGGGCGCGGAAAGAAATTTGATCAACCCGAAACCCCTCTCATACTTGATGCGCCTTAAAACGATTTTGAGGGGACCAGAATAGACTCCCCATGACCTTGCTTGCGTAAAGGAAAATTTCGAGTGGTTTTCTTTGTGTTTACAGGATAAATGCATATCTAATGGATTGCCACAAAAACTGCATACTGAATTTTCTGGAATGCGTGTGATATCTTGTAAACATGAGGGGCAGAGATCGAAACCGATAACACCACAGTTACAGCAAAATGGCGGATATACTGCATCGATGATTTTCCACGCAATTGTATGAAGAGTTTTATATTTATGATTATTTGTTAAGAGGTCATGCATAAATTAGAGAACCTCAAGAATCATTAAACGTTTTCAAGCAGGTTTTGTATAAAGTTGTTTATTGCCGGCCCAAATAGTTTGATCACAATCGTGACGATCAAGATCACGATGATAATGAGAAGTAAGTATTCAATTATCCCCTGTTTTCCCACGTATCTTGGAGATCCCATACGTTTTCACCTCTTTTCTCCAGTATATAACATCGTTGGTATTTCTTGCAACTATTTTTAGTCAATTACGTATTATTTAATAGAAAATGAGCGGAATTTGGTTGCTCGCAGAAAAATTTTAGCTATAATCAATTTAGGTAATATTTTGGAGGAATGGATGAACGACATACTTGATCGTGTTTCGCAGGAAAGTAACTTTTTTAAAAAAATACTTAGCAAATTACCAGGTTTTAAGGGGTATGTGGAAAGAGAAGAACGAAGGAACGCGGATAAATTATTACGGGATGCAATTGCCCAAAAATTTGAGGCACTGTGGCAGCGGATCTCCGCATTACAAAAAGATGCAATCTCAAACGGTGATTTAGAAATTGTGGATGATCTTGAAAGTGGGGCATTGAAAATCCGGCAGTTTATAGATCGAGTTAAAACCGCATCTTATGGTTATTCCGGGTTTTTCGATGTGATAAATATTGAAACCGAAGAATTGAATGAGATATATAAATATGACCTGGTTCTGCTTGAGCTTGAAGAAGAAATGAGCAGGGCAATCGATAATATAGAAGCTTCGTTTGGCACAGAAGGATTGCCAGCAGCTATCAGACATCTAACCAGTCTGGCTCAAACCACTGTTGATTCTTTCAATGAACGAAAAAATGTGGTCGTGATGATGGCTGCGCCGGAGTCGGCAGATGATGATTTGGATTTAATAGATGACGAAAATGTAGAGGAGAATTAAACATGGCACGAATTTTTGATGTTGTTGAATATGCAAGTGAGATGCAGGATGAGCTTGTGCATCGTTTCCCTGAAAAAGGAATTGCCGATCTTCGGCTAGGATCACAAGTTATTGTTCGTGAAAGCCAAAAAGCCGTTTTTTACCGCGATGGAAAAGCGTTGGATGTATTTGGGCCCGGCCGCCACACGATCGCGACTGCGAACATCCCGCTTCTTGTAAATTTAATCGGGAAAGCATTTAATAATCGGACGCCATTTACCGCGGAAATTTATTACGTGTCAATGAGGGAGTTCGCTGACCGGAAGTGGGGAACTCCACAGCCGATCATCGTTCGCAATCCCGGCGTAGGGCTGGGCATAGCTTTACTGCAGGGATTTGGTACGTATAGTTATGAAGTTAGTGATGCCCAGCAATTTGTTACGCAATTGGTTGGCGCCCAGGGAACGTACCGAACCAGCGAGATTGAAAATCGACTGCGCACCATGCTCCTTTCCAAGCTGCAAGACTTGCTTGGAGAAACTACTGGAACTAAATCGGTATTGGAACTAATTGGCCTGACAGAAGAACTCGGTACAGGCGTAAGGGTAAAGGCCCAGGATGATTTTAAGGCGATCGGCCTGACACTTAAATCATTTTATATTGGCAACCTCAAGCCATCTGATAAATCCGCGGAAGATCTACGCGCGATGGGTATGCTCGATACCGCGACATATACTCAGCTGCAGGCGGCAGATGCTTTACGGGATGCTGCTCAAAACCCATCGGGTGGGGCGGGTCTGACAGCAGGAATTGGCGCGGGTATGGGAATTGGAAATGTCTTGACAGAATCCTTGAAAAATGCGTCAGCTGGTGGGGCCAAAAATCAAGACATACCCAATGGCATTCCCGATGTGATGACACCATCTGAAGTAGCAAAGATTTTACAGGTATCTGAAGAGGATGTTGTTGCGGCGATTGAAGATAAATCGTTGAAAGCTAAGAAAATCGGCAAAGCGTATCGCGTAAGTAAATCTTCCCTTGAAGAATTTCTGAAAGGATAGAAGACGATCATCAATCAGCCCGGTGATGATCATCGGGCTTTTTTTATTGTTATAATTTTTGTTGGGTGCAATGAATATTCTTGAATTTCAAGCAAAGAAATTGTGTAGAGAATATGGCATTCCCGTACCAAAAAGTATTTTGTTACATAATACTTCAGCAATTGAAAACGCTGTTGATCTAAACTATCCAGTTCTACTTAAGGCGCAAGTGTTTTCTGAAAAAAGGGCAAGAACAGGGGGAATGTATATGGCTCGATCGGTCTCTGAAGCAAAAAAGATGCTGCCGGAGATGTTTACATCGACAATTAATCAGCAACCAGTGTCAAAAATTTTAGTGGAAGAGTTGGTTGATTTTGATATTGGGTTCCGATTTGAGATATGCTATTCAGCTGGAAAATTTGATATTGAATTTTCAACATCGCAATCTTTCAATTCTTTAGATGAAAAGGCAGATCAAAATGTCTCGGAAGAAAATGAATTCAAATGCATTATCGATCCTGTTATCGGGATCCTGGATTCAACAATAATCGACATCGCATCTGCGTTGGAATTGCACCATAAGAATTGGGACCTTTTTGATCAAATGATCAAACGGTTTTGGGCTCTGTTTCAAGACTGGGATCTGGAGAAATTGGTTATCAACCCTTTGGTGGTAACTCCGAGTGGAGAATTGCGCGTTCTTGGGGTTGATATGGCAATGGATGAACAAGCGCTTTTCCGACAACCATCACTGCGGGATCTCATCGAGTATAGCTATACTGACTTAATTTCCAATACGTTCAAAAAATTGGGTTGTGAATATTATTTACTGAATGGAAAAATTTGTGTGATTTCCACTTCAATGCAAATGTGCAACGCAATAAAAGACATTCTCAAAACCAAGGATAATAACGCATCTGAAATGCTATCTATTGGCGAAGATTTTTCAGGGGAAAAAATTGCTATTGTCTTAAAAATGATTGAGGACAATAAAAAATCCAGTTTAATTGTTTTTCATGCCGCTGGTTTACAAGATTTTGATGATGAACTTATTCGCGGTATAAATACATACCTTGCGAATTCACTGCATCCACTGCCAATTATCCTTCGATCAAATGATCTTCATTTAAAAAAGAAGTTAAGGGGGGTGCATATAATTAAATCATTAAGCGGATTGACCTCAAAAGTGCGGGAAATAAAATTGGGTGGAAAAATATGAAATATTTTGCTAATCAGCAATCCCGCGTCATCATCCATGGTATAGGTACCAGAGCTGGAAAATTGATCGCCGCGGATTACCAAAAAAAAGGATTAAATCTTGTTGGCGGAGTTGAAGCCGCGCAGGGTGGTGAATGGACGCTGGAAGGTCGTATCCCTATTTTCGACACCGTGCAATCAGCAGATAAAGCCCTTAACGCGACAACGATTATCATCGCGGTTTCACCAGACCAGGCTTATCAGGCAATTGTTGATGCTTTACATGCTAATTTGGCAACAATCATTTGTGTAACCGCGAATATTCCTTACCAGGATTTATCGCGAATCAGTTCACTATTACGGCATACAGAAAAAATATTTTTAGGCCCAAAATCATTCGGAATTATCTCACCGGGAAAATTTGTGGTTGGTTGCTTTCCCTGGCCTTCAGTGAGAAAGGGACGGGTCGGGATAATTTCGCGGTCCAGCCCCCTGGCTTATGAAATGGCAACTTTACTTGCCGAGAACGGCTATGGAATATCAACGGCAGTCGGTTTGGGAGAGATTAGCGAAATTGGCGTTGGACTCCTCGATCTTATACAGCGATTTGACCAGGATCCAGAAACAGATCAAATTGTTCTACTTGATAAGGCATGCTGCGCTTATGACCAAAACACAATGAGTTATTTTTCACAAACTCGGTCCAAGCCAATTGTTTCATACCTGCCTGGGATAATAGAACCCGTAAATGG
>CAZDIS010000014.1:0-28975 GCA_964505585.1 uncultured Pelolinea sp.
AAAATTATTGACAGTTTTTATTCGGACGGGAAAGAAGGAAATCTTGCCCTCTATCAGCAGTGGCTTCCGGAAATCTTATAAGATTATGATAGAAAAAGAAAATAAATTTTGTACAATAGCTATATCAAAACATATGGAGGCCACGCATGGCAAATTCACAGATCGATCTATTATCCTTATTTAATCAGGTAACAAAAACAATGCAGGAAAATAAATCCGCGCTGAATAAAGCGGATTCATATAACCATGACCACGGTGACCATATGGTCGAAATTTTCGATGTGATCACACAGGCTATGAAGGAAAAGAAAAACGCGGATCCAGCTGATCAGTTAGAGTACGCCGCTAAGATCCTCCGCCGAAAGTCAAAGAGCGGCTCGGGGTCCCTGTATGCTGAAGGTTTGGGCAGCGCGGCAAAAGAGATAGCTGGCAAAGATCTCAATGTCGGTACGATCCTGTCCATGTTGCAGACAATTATGAATGCCGGGCAGGGCAGCCCGCAGAAGCAGTCGCCTTCCGGGGGCGGCTTGCTTGGTTCGCTCCTTGGCAGTCTGGCAGGCGGATCGCAGGATGATGATGGGTTGGACCTTGGTGATTTGATGGGCGCATTAAGCGGCAGCGCGTCTTCCGAATCTCAGGGCGGCGTGGACCTGGGTGACCTGGTTGGCGCGGGGATGAAAATCCTGAATGCGACCAAGGGCAAAGAAAGCAATCTCGAATCGCTCGCGGGGGCCTTGTTATCTGGTACCACAATGGAAGAGTCTGATTATCGAAAGCAATCCGGCCAGATGGTAACATCAACCATGTTAAAAGCGCTGACATCCATGCTCGATCAATAAATAAATTTAACATAGATCGCACCCGCTAAATTGCGGGTGTTTTCTATTTAATATGATTCTTATCTATAATTGGGGAAAAATTGGGTGATGCTATGAATCTTTTAATTCCTTTACTTGCTGTGTTGGTCCTTGCGCTAGCATGGATGCTTATCCAGACGCTTCGCCTTCATAAAAAACCTGAGCACCCCGCGTCGGTAGAATTACAGGCAGAATTTGGAAAGATCGCGGACCATCTTTCTGAGATTGTTCGATTTCCCAGCGTTTCGAAAATTGACCCATTACCAAAGGATTTTGAACCTTTCCTCAATATCCACGCCTGGATAGAAAAAACTTATCCGCTTCTTTCTGAAAGACTGGAAAAGAAAGTGGTCAATCATTACAGCTTGCTGTATAAATGGTCGGGTTCAGAAAGTAAATTAGCCCCCATTCTATTTAATGCGCATATGGATGTTGTCCCCGCCGATGCGGACACAATTGACCAATGGAGCGTGGATCCTTTCAGCGGTAAAGTCATGGATGGGGCAGTATGGGGGCGCGGTACACTGGATATGAAGAATCAATTGGTGGCGCTGCTCGATACCGTTGAGGGTTTGATCGCGGAAGGATATGCGCCAAGGCGCACACTTTATCTTGCTTTTGGGCATGATGAGGAGATCATGGGTTTTCAAGGCAGTAAAAATATCGCTGCGTACTTGAAGTCTCAAGGTGAAAAATTAGCCGCGGTTCTGGATGAAGGCGGAATGATCACTGAAAAAATGCTGGAGGGTGTTGAAGAACCGGTTGGTCTGGTGGGTATCACGGAAAAGGGATACCTAACACTTTCCTTATCTGCTGATGGTAAACCCGGCCATTCATCCATGCCGCCGCGGCAGACAGCGATTGGTATCATATCCCGAGCGATTGCGTTGATGGATGATCATCCCATGCCCGCTCGATTGGATCATATCCTGCCAACCTTGCTGCATATCGGGCATTTACTGCCGTTCGGACTGCAGTTTGTAATTGCCAACGCGTGGCTCTTCAAGCCAATCCTGTTGAAGCAGCTTTCCAAATCGAACCAGATGAATGCTCTGATCCGTACGACTCACGCGGCAACGATCATCAACGGTGGTATTAAAGACAATGTGCTTCCATCCACGGTAAAAGTGGCGGTAAACTGCCGATTGCTGCCCGGAGATTCGATAGAAGATGTGATCTCCTACTTCGAAAAAGTCATTAATGACCCGCGCGTGCGCATCCAGATCGATGAAGATTACGGCGGCTGGGAAGCATCCAGCGTGTCAGAAACGGCCACGCCTGCTTACAGGTCTTTGGATCTGGTGATCCGCCAGGTATTTGATAATGTGACCGTTGCGCCGTTCGTGTTTCTGGCAGCAACAGATTCGCGCCATTATCAGGCAATTTGCAGGCATATTTATAAATTCTCTCCGCTCCAAACCTCTCCTGAGGGCAGGGAAGGGGTACACGGAATTAATGAAAAGGTCAGGATTGATGGGCTGGAAAAAATGGCTGTGTTTTTTAACCGGTTGATACGGGTCTGGGGTGACGCTGAATTCTAAGCGTTGCCGCGCTCGATGACAGCTTTCATCACAAAACGATCCTCTGCACCGAATTTGTATTTGTATTTTTCGTCACCGCGCATAAAATCGAAGTGCGTTTTACCATTTTCGATCGCATGCTGGATCAGGTAGCCCAGCAGTACCCATCCCGGTGAGTAATAGCGAAATCCAAGGTTGTAGCCGGAATTATAGACCCAGATCCGATCAGCATAATCAAAACTCAGATATCCCGCGGCTTTTTTTTCGTTTATGGTCAGGAAAGAAAGTTGAAGGATCTTCTCGTTTGCCGCCCAGCGCATGGTTGCCGCCATTTGGCTGCGCATGGCTTCCGTTAAAAATTTTTCTTTATCGGCGTCGTTTTCCATCATCGCGATAAAATCCGCGATTTCCTGATCGAGATCGTCGTTTTCTCCGGTAATGTACCACGCGACGGAATCCTCCTCGCTGTTTTCAGCACGGCGGATCTTGCGCCGGATCTCATGGCGCTGTTTGCTGTCAATTCCCATCAGGTAGGTTTCCCAGTCATTGGCGAGTGTGATCGCCGGAGTATGGTAGGCTTTTTCAATCTGGACGTTATACAAATCATTTTCCGCTGCTTTTTCCAGAGCTGGAATTGTCGGTGACACATCCGGGATATTAAACAAAACCACCCGGTCCACAGTTTCATTAAACTGATCAAAAACAATATCAAGCACGCCGTTGATAAATTCCGATGACCTGACCTCTGCCACAATGAAGTCGAGATAATCGCAAATTTCAAAGGAGCCAACAAAATGTACTTCCGTCTTTCCGTTATTCTTTATGGTGAAAAGCGGGGCGATCCCAACCAGCGTGTCATTTTCTGAAGCGCTGATGATCTTTAAATTCGCGTTGTCCCATTCCCCACCCCCAAGAAAAGACCACCATGTTTCCTGGAAACCATGTTTTAGAAAGGGCGAATTGAATTTCGTCCGTGTTAACAGTCTATCCCACGGCTCTGGAGCGATCTGGTCAAAGGTATTAATTATTTGGTATTTCATAGAATGTGCCTGGATTATAACGAATGTCGGCAGCCTGTAAGATAAGAACCGTATTTAATTTAGTGGTCAGGCAAGCGGCAAGCGATTATTTTAGGATAAATAATTGTCCAATATGCTAAAATCAATGCTCAATGGCTGAAACTAATTTTTGGCTGGCTTCAAATTCCCCCCGCAGGCGCGAAATACTTGGTTGGCTGGATTGGGAAATAAATGCGGCTGCCGCGAACACAGATGAAACCCGGCACGTGGATGAAACCCCGCGGTCTTATGTTATGCGGGTTTCCAGAGAAAAAGTTATGGCACCAATAGCGCAATCGAATAGCACTTCAGTGATCATCGCTGCTGATACCATTGTGGTGTTGGAAGGCGAAATACTCGGAAAACCACAGGATGCTGAAGATGCCCAGAAAATGCTTAAACAACTGCGCGGCAGGACCCACCACGTGTTAACCGCGATAGCCGTTCGTATGAAAAACGGGGTTGACCAGGATCTCTGCCGGTCTCCAGTGACCATGCGCGACTATAGCGAAGAAGAAATCAAGGCGTACATTGCCAGTGGTGATCCACTTGATAAAGCTGGGTCATATGCGATCCAGAACCAGACTTTTCATCCGGTGTGTGATTTTAACGGCTGCTTCGCGAGTGTGATGGGAATGCCGCTCTGCCATTTGGAGCGAACACTGAAAAAAAATGGCTTTTTCCATCCAAATCATTTTGCTGCAAATTGCCAAAATCATTTAAAATATGCATGCCCGATCACCGCGCGCGTGATGGCTGGCGAGGATATCGGTTGAAATTCCTTTTAGAAAAGAAGGTATGGAAAAATTGAAAAAAATATTAATCATATTGGTAATTTTCGGTCTGCTGGCAGCATCCTGCGCTGAAGAACTGCCCCAGGAACTGCCTACGCCGCAGGTGGATGTTTCATCCGCGCCGGAAGTGGACCAGGCAGCCGCTTTCTTCCTTTCATACTGGGAAAACCAGGCGTATGAAAGCATGTATGAGCTGCTTTCTGTCGAATCACGAGCGGAAGTATCGAAAGATGAATTTGTCGCGTTTTACGAAGATTCAGCGTTCAGTATGACATTAAATGACATCTCAACCCGGCTTCTTTCTTCTATGAAAAATCCGCAGACAGCATCAGCGAAGTTCAAGGTTACTTTTGAAACAGCGATGTTCGGCACTTTTGATCGTGAAATCGAAATGCCGATGCGGCTGGAAAATGGCGAATGGAAGGTCAGCTGGGGTCACGGGTTGCTGTTGCCGGAATTGGCGGGCGGCAATACCCTGCAGTTGGAACGGGTCTATGGTGAACGCGGCGATATCTTTGCCCGTGATGGGCAGAAGATCGTTGACCAGGTGACGGCTTATGCGTTAGCGATCATCCCAAACCAGATCGAAGATGGAAGAGAAGGCCTGCTTTTGCGTTATTTGTCGGAATTGACGGGAAGAACCCCTGAATCGATTCAGGCCTCTTATGAGGATATCCGTTCAACCAATTGGTATGTTCCGGTTGGGCAGGTCGCCGCGGAAGAGATCAGCGAACCAGTCTGGACCGCGCTCAATTCTCTGGGGGGTGTGCAGCTTGCCGAATTCACGTCTCGTTACTATTTTGGCGGCGGTATCGCGTCACAGACGATTGGGTATGTGCAGTCGATCAACCCGGAACAGGTGGATGATTATAAGGCGCGTGGCTACCTGGGCGATGAGCCAATTGGCCAGGCAGGCCTGGAAAAATACGCTGAGGAAGCGCTGGCAGGCAAACCGGCCGCGTCACTCTATGTAGTAAATCCGGAAGGCCAGATCATCGCCAGTCTCAACCAGACTGATGCCAGATTGCCGCAGGATATTGTTACAACAATTGACAAGAACTTACAGATCGAAGCACAGAAAGCGTTGCTGGGGTTCAGGGGCGCTGCGGTTGTGATGGAGGTGGAGACTGGCCGTATTCTTGCTATTGCTTCATCCCCCAATTTTGACCCCAACCTATTCACGGCTGAGAACCGCAATTCCGCTGAACAGCTGGGAGATATGCTCAATGATGGGCAGCAGCGGTTATTAAACCGTGTGACACAGGGGACGTACCCGCCGGGCTCGATATTTAAGATCATCGGCATTGCAGCTGCCCTGGAGAGCGATCTCTACACGCCTGAAACCACCTATTATTGTGGTCATTACTTTGAAGAATTACCCGGTGAACGGTTCAAGGATTGGACACTTGATAAGGAATTACCACCCAGTGGGACATTGACGCTCGTACAGGGTCTGACGCGTTCATGTAATCCATGGTTCTACCATATCGGCCTCGACCTTTTCCGCCAGGAGGGAGCGTCCTATTTGTCTGAATTCGCGCGCGGTTTTGGCCTTGGCAGCGCGACCGGTATTGATCAGGTTGCTGAGGATACTGGCCAGATCGTGGATCCCGCTTCCGATGGCGATGCTGTCCAGCAGGGTATTGGCCAGGGAGATATGCTGGTGACGCCGCTGCAGGTTGTGCGTTTCACCGCAGCGCTGGCGAATGGCGGTACCCTTTATCGGCCGCAGGTCATTGAGCGCATCACATCCGCAAATGGTGTTGATGTTTTCACTTTTACCCCGGAAACTGCCGGAACCTTACCGGTTTCAAATGAAACATTGGAGGCGATCGCGGAAGGTATGCGTGGTGTTGTGCGCGCCAGTATCGGAACAGCCAATGATGAGCTGGGTGACCTGAGTATTCCTATTTATGGAAAGACCGGTACAGCTGAAAATCCTTTAGGCGATTCTCATGCCTGGTTTACAGGTTATACAGACGCGGACCGTGAAGACCGCCCGGACATTGCCATCACGGTCATTGTGGAAAACGGTGGTGAGGGGTCGGAAGTTGGCGCACCGGTTTTTCGGCGCATTCTGGAAACATATTTCTTCGGCGAACCGCTTAAGCTGTACCCATGGGAAGCGGACTTTTACGTCACGCGAACACCCACACCATTATTCACGCCAACCCCACTGCCCGGAGAGGAGCCAGCCCCATCGTCTTCCGGTTCCTCTGGTGGTCAGCAGGTGATTCAACCAACACCGAGCGAATAGAACATTGATCGGACTGGTCACACGCTTACAGGCAGGTTTTTACACTGTAGATTTGGACGGCCGGGTGGTGACCTGCCGCCTGCGCGGAAAACATAAACAGACGCATCAGAACGAAGATCTGGTTGCGGTTGGGGATCGCGTTGAAGTCACAATGCTGGATGATGGGTCGGGTGTGATAGAAGAGGTCCTCCCCCGGGAAAAATCGTTCTTCAGGCTCGCGCCGGCCGCGCGCGGTGATTATAAACAGATCCTGCTTGCCAACCCCGATCAAGTCATGCTGGTGTTTTCCTGCGCAAATCCTGACCCGAGCCTGCGCATGCTCGACCGATTTCTTGTGATTACTGAAAAACAAAAGATCCCGGTCGTAATTGTTGCCAATAAAGTTGATCTGGTGGGCATCGAAAGAGCGCAAGCTCTGTTTTCGGCGTACCTGCAAATTGGATACGACGTATTGTTCACGTCGGCGGAGTCCAATTTCCACGTTGATCGATTAAAGGAAAGATTATTGGGCAAGATCAGCGCATTTTCCGGACCATCGGGTGTTGGAAAATCCAGTTTGCTCAATCAGATCCAGCCCGAATTGGGGCTGCGGATCGGCGGCTTGAAGGAATCCTCGAAAAAAGGAAAGCATACGACGGTCGTGCGTGAATTATTTCCCCTGGATGGGGGCGGATATGTTGCGGATATGCCCGGCTTGCGGTCACTCGCGCTCTGGGATACAGAACCAGAAGAGCTGGATGGATATTTTCCGGAACTGCGCGTGCTTGTCCCGCACTGCCAGTTCAATGACTGCACCCATATTGTTGAGCCAGGCTGTGCCGTAAAAGATGCGGTTGCGGAGGGATCGGTTTCTCCTGAACGTTACGCATCTTATGTGCGTTTATGGATGGGTGACGAAGAATAGGATTAATGGATGGATCGAATGATGAAAAAATTCAACATACTGAGATTTCGAAAAAGATTTATTGGTTTTGTAACCGGGCTGCTCGCTGTTTCGGTGTTCCTTTCGGGATGTAATTTAATCAGTTTGCTCTATCCAGAAGCAACACCAACAGTTCTCCCGACACCAACACCTGAGCCCATCAGAACGCTGAACGTTTGCCTGGGATATGAACCACGTTCCCTCTATCCATTTAAAGCGGTTTCAGCTGCCGAACAGGAAGTGCTGCGGGCAATAACTGATGGCCCAATTGATATATTGGCCAGTGGAGAGAAAATCCCCGTGCTCCTGAAATCCATGCCCACGGTAGATGATGGTTCGATCACTTACACACCTGTTGCGGTCACGGAGGGAGACGTAGTTGCCAATAGCTTTGGGGATCTCGTTGCCCTGGAAACGGGCGTTTCTGTCTTTCCCAGCGGCTGTACGAGCGCGGGTTGTGTCCTTAATTGGGATGGTGTCAGTCCGCTTCAGTTGGACCAGCTGACGATCACATTCTCCTTGAAGGATGGATTGCTTTGGTCTGATGGTTCCCCGCTGACAGCGGATGATTCTGTGTTTGGTTTTGAGCTCGCCGGGGATCCGGCGACACCGAACAGTAAAAAAGACGTCGATCTTACCGTGGAGTATACTGCTGCCGATGATAATGCTGTCCGCTGGACAGCTGTTCCTGGTTTTGTGACCGATGAAATTGAACGATTTTTTTGGAGCCCCATGCCGCGTCACGCCTGGGGTGAAATAAACGCTGGCGCACTTTTAGATGTGGATACTGCGAATCGAACCCCGCTAAGCTATGGTCCGTTCATGATTGAAGAATGGATTGCGGGAGATCTTATTCGCCTGGTGAAAAATCCTTATTACCATCGCGCGGTTGAAGGCCTGCCAACCACGGATGTGCTTGTGTTCAAATTCCTTTCAGTTGATGATCCCGCTTCCCTACTGGCCGCAGCCAGTGCTGAATGCGACCTTGTGTCTTCATCAGAATTGAATATGGCAGACATGCAGTATTTGGACGGAAACGCGGGCAGCGCAGGAATGCGCGTTCTTGACCAGGTCCCGGATGTTTTAGAAATGGTGGCGGTAGGGATTACGCCTTACTCGTATGATGATAATTATTATCCTTTTGGCGCAGACCGGCCGGATGTTTTTGGTGATGCGCGCACACGACAGGCGCTTGCTTATTGTCTTGACGCGCAGGCCATCGTCGATAAGTTATTGGGTGGTGCGGCCGAGACTGCAAACGCAATCTTGCCACGCGGTCACCGTCTGCTGGCAGACGCATCTCTGACCGATTACACCGTTGATCCAGCCAGGGCGGTAGAATTATTGCGCCAGGTGGGTTGGGCGGATGCGGATTTTAACCCGGATACGCCGCTAACCGCTCTCAATGTATTGGATGTGCCACCCGGAACAACTTTTGAAGTTGAGCTGCTTACTTCGCAATCTGCGCTTCGCGGGGAGCTTGCGGCGGAAATTGCCGCGCAATTATTTTCCTGCGGTATTAAGGTGAATATCACACAATTACCACTAAATGATTTATATCAATCCGGGCCTGAAGGGCGTATATTTGGCCGTAATTTCGATCTAGCGCTGTTATCGATGCAGATCGATCGTGATCTTAACTGTGGTCATTTCACATCAATGGAAATCCCCTCGGACGCGAACTACTGGCTGGGTGAGAGGACAGGCGGTGCGAATTTTTATGGGTTTCAGAGCAATGATTATGACGCGCTCTGCGCCGCAGCAATGCAGAGCGGGCTGGATGCAGATGGCGCTTCTGCCGCATTACAAAGTGCGCTGGAAATGCTGAATACGGACCTGCCGCTCATCCCCTTGTTTTTCCATCCGAAAGGGATGTTGGTTCGTGACGATGTTTGCGGCCTCCCGGGATCCGCATCGGCGCAGGACGTGTTTCGGTATATTGAAAATCTTGCAGTGGGAGCGGGGTGTTGATATGGATTTCCAACGATTTATTTGTGGTATCATAAGTCGTTACGATGGACATGAAACCATTCCAACCAAGCGATGATATCGGTTAAAAGTATCGCCAAAAGCCATACGCCAATGGCTGAAGAAAATTCACAACGGAAGGAGAGAGTCTTTTGGGTAAATATATTTTAAGACGACTGGTCGTTTCAGTGATCACGATATTCCTGATTGCGACAATTACATTCTTCATGATGCGCGCTATTCCAGGGGGGCCTTTCACCCGTGAAAGACCGGTACCCCCGGAGATCCTGCGCCAACTCGAAGCGAAATACAACCTCGATGCTCCCATGTATGAACAATATATAAACTACATGATCGGATTGTTTACCTTCAATATGGGGCCCTCTTTTTCAAAGATCGGTGTCGAAGTCAATGAACTCATATTAGGCGGATTACCTGCATCCGCGACGGTCGGATCCTTTGCTGTCATCTTGATCATAGCAATCGGTATCCCGTTTGGGATCATCTCCGCCCTGAAACAGAATAAACCGATCGATTACGCGGTCATGTTTATGGCAACGCTTGGTGTTACCGTGCCGAGTTTTGTCATCGCGACATTTATCATCTTCTTTTTTGCCGGTCGGCTTGGCTGGCTGCCAACCTTCGGAATCAAGCAGCCGCTTGGTTATGTGGGGCCAACCATCGCGCTGGCGGGGTATTCTCTTTCCTTTGTTACCCGCCTGACACGCTCCTCCATGCTGGAAGTGCTGCGCCAGGATTATATCCGCACGGCGCGTGCTAACGGCATCCCGGAATGGATTGTGATTACCAAACACGCGGTCAAGAATGCCTTGATTCCGGTTGTGACCTATATCGGCCCGATGATCGCGGCGATATTGACCGGATCGTTTGTTATTGAACGCATTTTCTTGATCCCTGGTATTGGCGCCTACTTTGTGGAAAGCATCACCAACCGGGATTACACAACGATTATGGCGATCACGGCATTTTACGCTTCGTTTTACATCATCATGGTATTGCTCGTGGATGTCGCCTACGCGTTTATTGACCCGCGTATCCGCTTCGAAAGGGGGAGCAGATAGGATGGGCGTTAAGGACATGGATATGAACCAGGAAAAATTTACCTTTGTTTCAGAGGAAGAAAAATCGCGGGAGGATACACGCCCAAGTTTGACCTATTGGGCAGATGCCTGGCGCCGCTTGAAAAAGAACCGCCTGGCTATGCTCGGCCTGGCTGGTGTGGTACTGATCATGCTGTTTGGCATCATCGGCCCGTATTTCTTTGAAGCATCTTATTCTGACCAGCGTAATGACCTCAGAAATCTTCCCCCACGGCTGGAATTATATGAACTTGAGGATGGGTTGTTCGCGTATGTTACCCGCGATTATAACTTCCTGATCGTAGGTCAAGAAACCGCAGAAATGTTCAATGTTGAAAGGGTTAATCAGGAAGAGTTAATGCAAGGGCGTGTAGAAGTGGAAGAGGTGCTTTCACCCTCCCAGGTGCGTGAACAGCGTGAAGCGGTAGAAAAAACAAATGTCAATTTCTACCAGTTGGAAGATGAACTCATCGAGCTCGATTACGCGAATAAGCTTAACGTGGATGTAACGGAAGCTGAAGATTTTTATAAGATCACCTATAAAGGCGAAACGATTGAAAAACCTTCTACAACCGTAAGAAACAAGGCCTACCCTTTTGGCACGGATGGACTCGGGCGTGACCTCTTGATCCGCATTATGTATGGCGCCCGCATTTCATTACTGGTGGCATTTGTTGCGACGATCGTTAATTTCATCATCGGTGTCACCTACGGCGCGATAGCGGGCTATGAAGGCGGCCGCACCGATACGATCATGATGCGGATTGTGGATATCATCAACTCTGTCCCCCTGACTTTATACATCATCCTCTTGATGGTGATGATCAAGAGCCAGGGAGGTTTGGGGTCGATCATTCTTGCGCTTGGCACGGTCTATTGGGTGGGTATGGCCCGACTGGTGCGCGGACAGGTGCTGGCGCTCAAGGAACAGGAATATATCCTTGCGGCACGCGCCCTGGGTGTTTCTACCAACAAGATCGTTATAAAGCATCTGGTGCCAAACGCGATGGGACCGATCATTGTCTCGATGACGATGATGATCCCCAGCGCCATATTTACCGAGTCATTCCTTAGTTTTATCGGCCTTGGTGTGTCAGCACCGATGGCATCCTGGGGAACGCTTGCCAATAATGCGTTATCCGGTATCCTTACATATCCATATCAACTATTCTTCCCGGCATTTGCAATTGCGATAACAATGCTCTCTTTCAACTTCCTGGGAGATGGTTTGCGTGACGCGCTGGATCCAAGGCTGCGGAGAGGTTAGGAAATACACAATGAACAATATTTTAGAAGTAAAAGATTTACGCACTTCTTTTTTCACCCATCTTGGTGAAGTACAGGCCGTGCGCGGCAGTACTTTCTCCATGCAGGAAGGGGATATCCTCGGGATCGTGGGAGAATCAGGTTCCGGGAAGAGCGTCACCGCGCTTTCGATCATGGGTCTCATTGATGAGCCCGGAAAGATCATTGACGGTACGATCACATTCAATGGACGAGAACTGACCGCACTGTCTGATAGGGAAATGCGCGATGTGCGTGGTAAAGAGATCGCGATGATCTTTCAGGATCCAATGACGTCGCTTAATCCGGTTTATAGTATAAAAAATCAGATGGTGGAAGTGATTCGGCACCACACGGATATGTCGCTTAAAGAAGCAAAAGCGCACGCAATCGAGATGCTGAATAAGGTTGGCATCCCCCAGGCAGCAGAACGGATAGGTTCTTTCCCATTTGAATTCTCCGGTGGTATGCGCCAGCGTGCGATGATCGCGACTGCCCTGTCTTGCAACCCTAAACTGTTGATCGCTGATGAACCAACCACGGCGCTGGATGTGACCATCCAGGCGCAGATTGTTGATCTTGTCAAAGGGCTGCGTGACGAATTTGGGATGGGCATCATCTGGATCACGCATGATCTGGGTGTCATCGCGGAGATCTGCACCAAAGTGATCGTGATGTATGGTGGCATGGTCATGGAGACTGGTACGGTGAATGAGATCTTCCATGAAACGCAGCATCCCTATACGATTGGTTTACACAGCTCCATTCCGCGGTTAGACCTAAAGCAGAAAGAACGCTTGATACCTATTAAAGGCTCACCGCCGGATCTCATGAATCCGCCGGAAGGATGCCCATTCTCGACGCGCTGTAAATACGCGATGCGGATTTGCCTGGAGCAGGCGGCGCCGCTGTTTGAGATAAACGAAGGGCATAGATCTTCCTGCTGGCTCCTGGATGAGGATGCCCCTCGGGTAGACGCGATTAAAACTAAAGTGAAAGTACGGTAGATTGTATGATGGCTAAAGACAAAAGCAAACAACCGATTTTACAGGTTAAAAACCTTAAAAAATATTTTCCAGTCGGTAAAGACTTTTTCAAGAAAAATGATAAATTCCTTACGGCTGTTGATGATGTTTCGTTTGAGATAAGACGGGGTGAGACATTTGGCCTCGTAGGGGAATCCGGATGCGGGAAAACAACTACTGGACGCACGATACTGCGGTTATATGACATCACTGGCGGGCGCGTCATTTTCGATGGCACGGATATCACTGATCTCAGCCAGAAAGAACTGCTTCCATTCCGAAAACGGATGCAGATCATCTTCCAGGATCCCTATGCCTCCCTCAACCCGCGTATGACCGTTACGGATATCGTCGGGGAAGGCATCGACACATACAATCTTTTTAAAGGTATGGAACGGCAGGAACGCATCTATAACATTCTGGAGCGGGTTGGGTTGAAGTGCGAACATGCCAGCCGCTATCCGCACGAGTTCTCTGGCGGCCAGCGGCAGCGCATTGGTGTCGCCCGCGCGCTGGCAGTGGAACCGGACCTGATCGTTTGTGATGAGCCGATTTCTGCTTTGGACGTATCCATTCAAGCCCAGGTTGTCAATATGCTTGAAGACCTGCAGAATGATATGGGCCTGACCTATCTGTTCATTGCCCATGACCTGTCGATGGTCAAACACATCTCAGACCGCATTGGCGTGATGTATCTGGGAAAATTAGTGGAAGTGTGCGGCAGTAAGCGGTTATATGAAAATCCTTTACATCCTTACACCCAGGCCTTGCTTTCATCGATCCCCATCCCGGATCCGATCGCGACCCAAAAGAACAAGCGCATCATCCTGGAAGGACAGGTTTCAAGCCCGATCAACCCGCCGGAAGGATGCCGCTTTGCCTCGCGCTGCCGTTATGCTAAAGAAAAGTGCACGATAGTGACCCCGGAGCTTCGCGAACTGGAAAAGGACCATTTTGTGGCCTGCCATTACGCGGAGGAGATCAACGGTTGAAATTTTAGGCGGGTCCATGCGGACTCGCCTTTTTCTTTTAGTAATGAAGAACAGGTGATTATAAGGAGGTGATAGATAAACCTATACGCTTAAATTATTGACAAAATGCTCAACTTATATTAACATCAAATTCCAATATCAAAATTTCTAACCAATGGAGGTAGAAAAATGAAGAAGTATGCAGTAGTTTTATTAACTCTTCTCATCGCGACAGCTGTCGTCTTGACAAGCTGTGCGCCAGCGGCACCTGCTGAAGAAGCAGCACCTGCTGAAGAAGAAGCAGCACCTGCTGAAGAAGAAGCAGCACCTGCTGAAGAAGAAGCAGCTGGGCCAGTTGTCTTTGACTGGAACCTGGGTGCCGAGCCAAAGACGATCGACCCCGGTTTGAATGGCGCTAGCGATGGCGGTGACGTCATCAGCAACACATTCGAAGGTCTCGTCCGCGAGCGCTCCGGTGTTGTGCAGCCTGGCATTGCCGAGACATGGTCCGTGTCTGATGATGGTCTTGTTTGGACCTTCAATCTGCGCGAATCTAATTGGTCCGATGGCTCACCCCTGACAGCCAATGACTTCGAATATGCCTGGAAGCGCGCAATGGATCCCGCGACCGCGTCCGAATATTCATGGATCTGGGAATACACCAATGTTCTTAACGCCGCCGATTTCGCTTATGGCGAAGAGGGCGTGACCGCTGATGATGTGGGCGTAGAAGCACTTGATGACTACACACTGCAAGTCACCCTCACAGCTCCAACCGACTATTTTGGTTCCCTGATGGCCTTCTATCACTTCCATCCTGTCAAGCAGTCCGCTGTTGAAGCAGCTGGCGGTGAAGACGGCACATGGGCCAGCAATCCCGACCTGGTCGTCAACAACGGCGCGTTCACCCTGGTGGAATACACCATCGGTGAAGGCATGAAACTGGTCAAGAACCCCGAATACTGGAATGCCGACGCGGTTCAGATCGATGAGATCAACGTTGCGTTCCTCGATGATGAGAACACCGCTTATGCCGCGTACCAGGCAGGCGATTTCGACTTCATCCCCAGTGTCCCCACCGCCGAAATTCCGCGCTTAGTCGAAGAAGACCCGAACTTCTATGTCTTCCCGCTGCTCGGAACTTACTACTATAACTTCAACATGGACCTGGATCTGTGGAGTGATGTGCGTGTCCGCAGAGCGCTGGCACTCGCAATCGACCGCGAAACTATCACCGACACACTCGCATCCGGTCAGGTACCTGCTGCGGGCTTTGTGCCCCCAGGGTTCAAGGACCACGAAGGTCGCGATTTCTTTGAGACCGCCGGCTCCTATGGTATCCCCACTGATGCTTCCGGTGTAGAAGAAGCCCAGGCATTGATGGCCGAAGCTGGCTATCCCAATGGTGAAGGCTTCCCAACATTTGAAATCCTGTACAACACATCCGAAGGTCACCAGACCGTTGCGGAACTCGTGCAGGAAATGTTCAAGACCAACCTTGGCATCGACACCACACTGGCGAACCAGGAATGGGCCGTCTTCCAGGACACCCGCACACAGGGCGATTATGAAATGGCCCGCGGCGGTTGGCTGACAGATTTCATGGATCCTTCCGGTATGTTAGCGATCATGCAGGACGGCAATGCTTACAACGATCCAAACTATTTCAATGAGGACTTTGAAGCAGCCATGGCGGCCGCGTTAGCCACCACGGATAAAGCCGAACACTACAACAAACTATACGAAGCGCAGGAAATCTTCATTAACGATATGCCGATTATCCCTGTTTACCACTACTCAGACACCATGCTCGCGTCCGAGAGACTGGTTGGATGGGATCGCTCCGTACTCGGTGGCCTCGACTTCACCACAGCAACCATCGTAGAGTAGTCGAACACCTAGCAATATAAACAAGTAGTAAAGAGGAACTCATCAGCAACCGCTGGTGAGTTCTTTTAATATTTTTAGTTCAAACGCGCTAGCGTTTATTGTTCACGTAATTATTTCATCCGGTTAATTGTTGTTAATAGAGTATTAATAATTCTGGGCGTGCGAAATGCTACCATTTAACTGTCAGATTAATAAATGGGTTCTGACACATCATATTAGAATAAATTTATTTAAAAGGAGTAATTATGAGACTATCTGCACCTAAAAATATTACTTGGTTGATCGCGTTGATCCTTGGTGGATTGGGTATCGCAAGTAATTTTGTAACCATCCCCGTTGTTGGCGGCTATACATTCCTGTTGGTATCTGCGGGATTCGTTCTGCTCTTATTGGCCACCTTACTAAAAGGACTGTAAATAACACAAAATGGCATTAACCCCGTCATGAACCGAAAAAATCCTCGTGGAAACGGGGATTTTTTATTTATAGGCGGAAAGGATCACTGTGATTTCTTGTATGACGAGAAGATTGTTTATGATCAAAGCGGTCATCAGTGGCGTTATAACCACATATTGGAGAATTCGCTTGCTGTTGTTCCGCAGCCATCCGGTTATGAGCATGAGGACAAGGAAAGTGAGGTTGCCTGTGTAGAGGAAGAGTTCGATCTTATTCTTCTCGCCAATCCCATAGAAAGAGTGCAGCAGAAGGTTAAAGGCCAGACACGCGCCTAATCCCGCGTCGGTCAAGTTGAATGCTTTGTTCTTAATCCGCTGGTACAGGTTACTGATAAACAGGCATGTCCACGATATTAGCCCGATCATGCCTGGCACGGTGTAGATGGCTGAGCCCGTGAACGTGATCGCGGGGATTTCCCGTTCAGGGAACGTGAGCAGAGACGGCCGCGGGGCGATGATCGTGTCGATAAAAAAGCTCTTAAAGATGGTTGAAATGATTTTCAACGGTGTGTCAAAGATGGAAATACTGGCATATCCCAGTTCCTCAAAATAAATTCTCGGCAGGAAGAACAGCGTTGATGAAGGGTAGATCGCTTTCTGTAACATTGCCAATCCGCTGACTATGGCAAGAACTATCAGGATCAGACGGATTACGCGCCAGATCAATCCTGGAATATTTTTTCCCCGTGTGTTATGCCATTGCAGAATCGCGTAACAAATGACGGTCTGTGCAAAATTGGTTGTGGTCACTCCCAGGCTGAGAATACCCGCCAGGATCCAAACCCATTGAGGTGCGTTTTGGTATTGCGTAGAATAAATAAACAGTGCGTAAGTGATGATCAATGTGCAGATGGCCAGAGAGGCCGTGTCCGGAATGATGGATAAGAAAAACTGGCTGGTAGAAAAGCCAAAAACAAAGGTGGTCACTATCGCGGAAAAAGTATTAAATTTGATCAATTTTGACACAAGATATGCCATGGCAGTGCCTATGGCTCCAAAAAAGGTATTGATAAAAATCGCGGTGGTCGCGTTGCTGGGAAGGATCCTGCCCATTATTTCACCAATCGGGTTGATCAGCAGGACGTAGATCGGATGCACTTCGGTGCGGTAGTGGTACCCGCTGAAAATGGTCATGTCGACGATCGCGCGGGCGGTATCGATCTCAAACAGGATATCATCGAATTTTTCGATCGGTGTTTTTTGGATGAGTTGATTTGAATAGGCAAAATAAATGGTAAAAAATAATATGAAGACAAAAATCGCGATGAAAATGTCTTGTTTGGAAAAAATCCCTTGTGTTATTTTATGATTATTTGCCATTTTGCGATCGTTCATTTTAATTTGTTAAAGAGGTGAGTGAATTTTTACTGGATGATTATATCCCGTATGGCCGTTCGAAAAAAAATTGTGTTAAAATTCAAATTCGTTGCAAACCGACACATTGGGGCGTGGTGCAATGGCAGCACACCGGCCTTTGAAGCCGTGGATCTTGGTTCGACCCCGAGCGCCCCAGCTTATAATAAAAAACCCTTTCAACGCGAAAGGGTTTTTTATTGTCATCAAAACGTGTTTATCCAATTTCTTCCGCGTAGAAGTTCACCACCCTTCGGATAAAGAGCGGGTCATCTTCTCCCAGGCGCAGAAAAGTGTGCGGTGCGTCTTCATAGAAAAAGCATTCATGTTCCTTTTCCGCGGCTTCCAGTTGCGCGCAGAAACGGGTCGAGCTGGAAACGCGCACTGTCGGGTCCGCGGTGCCGTGATGCACCTGGTAGGCGGCTTCTGAGTTTTCGAGGTCATATACAGAAAAACCAGCTGATCCGTTCGAATAGCGCTGTGTTACCGCGGCGTAAAGCACAACGGCATCAATTTCTGGTACCAGCGCGGATACGCGCAGGGCGACACTGCCTCCCAGGCTGTGGCCCCAGATGCCCATGCTGGAGAGATCCGCATTCTCGAAGATGCTGCCTTCCTGTCTGGCTTCCTGCCGCACATATTCGAGCAGATTCATGACATCGGTTGTGAATCCGCTGTGAAAATCGCCTCTGCGCGGTGCGGAGTCGGAAGGCGGGAAGTTGCGCATATTGGGATGCAGGACGATATATCCCTTGCGGGCGATAGAATCCGCGTAACGGGTGGAATAATCTTTGGTCTCATATTCGCTGGCGGGTATGTATCCATGCAGCGCGATAACAACGGGGAAGGGTCCTTCACCGACCGGGATATTAACAAAGCCGTGGATATTGAGATCATCACTATCGTAAGTGATATAGTAGCGGGTAAATTCCGCTTTGTTTTCCCACGTATATTCAACCCGCAGCTCACCCAGGCCATATTTCTTTTCTGCCAGCGCTTCCAATGAAGCCGGGTTGATCACTTTAACGGCTGGTTCTAGTTCAGTTTCATTTTCGATATCACCCGCTTCCGATTGATCGTTCAATGCGCTTTCTTCATCCATTTCCGCGGCAGAAGTGACCATCGGTGCGCAGGCGCTTATTAGTAAGAAACTGATTAACATCAGAATTTTTAGTTTAAACATCGTTTTCACATCCATCATATTTTGGATGATTATATATAGAATGGTCTTCCCCTTCTATATACGTTTTGTAAAAATTGATATGCACGCGGTAAATGGAATCCTCTAGAAAATTACCATGCAATTCACCCATTTCGAACGGAAAAACTACAGTATGATTGAAAATAGAACAAAATTACTAATATTGGAGGTTCATGACGATCTGTCCCTTGTGCAATGGTGAGTGTAAGGTCCCGGACAATAAGGTCCATTTTGGTGATGGGCAGACGCAGTTGCATGCGTGCCCGGTCTGCAGAGGGACGGGCTTGGTGCAAATTGTGCCAACGGCAAAACGTATTATCACTATCATAAAACCCCATGGGGTATGGCAGGCGCGGGAATAACCCGCGGGGAGGGAATGGAGCGGTATTCTTGCCAGCTAAGGTTTCGTCTGAATAAAATTCTCCATGTTAACTATTTTCCCCGGAGGTATGATGACGATATCCTCATCCCAGGGCCCGAGCAGCAATTTTCGGATGAGTACGTCAGATCCGTTGATTTCCTCGTAAGCCAATCCAAACTGCTCTGCTGTGGTCCGCGCGTGATCGATATATGGCTGCATGCCATGATCACTGGTGCGGATCAGGGCCAGGCGGGTGTAATTTGCCATCATCAGATCAAAAATCAGGTCAGCTTTTTCCGTCCCAAACTGCTCTTTATTTCTTTCATACGCGCTGAAGGGTGTGTCGCCGACCTCGATCCAGCCTTTTGTGAGATAGTAGGTTCCCGGATGCGCGTCAAATTGCTGCTTATACGCGGCGTGTGACCCCATAAAAATGGCGATGCAGTCATCCACGCGCGGAATCACCAGTTTACAGGTGGTGGACTTGATGCCATGGATAGCCAGCGAGCAGAGGCCGTAACCGAGGATAATCGTCTCATATGATCCGCTTGATCTGTCGATCTCTTTCTGTAATGCGCAGTGCAATTGTTTTGGGTTGGTGTGCAGCCCAAAATCAAATACCATATGATCAAACCCTTCGGGCAACAGGGGCAGCATTTCCTCAATGACGGTCGCGCAAGCGATGACCAGCGTATTCTTTTCACCCATAATTAAAATCCAGAACTGATTTTACCCTGTGGGCTGTTAATAATCTTCGTTTATAATTTCTATTCCCTTGATCCGTATTTTTTGGCACTATTTCAAATGAAATAATAGAAGGAGACAATGAATAGAAAACTCCCCAAGATCGATGTCGTTATCCTGGCCGCAGGAATGGGCACCCGCATGAAGTCCGCGCTTCCTAAAGTGCTGCACCCGCTGCTGGGAAAACCGATGGTTGAATATATCTTTGATGCGGTGCGTGAGATTTGCGCGGACCCGCCGCTGGTCGTGGTTGGCAACAGGGCGGAACTGGTAAAAGAAACGCTGGGAGATAAGGCGCGCTATGTCCTGCAAGAACCGCAGCTTGGTACAGCGCATGCTGTGATGCAGGCGCGTGAGATCCTGCGCGGCAAAACGGATATTGTGTTGGTCGCCAACTCGGATTTTCCATTGATCACTGCTGAGACGTATGATCTGTTGGTAAAAACACATCAACACGAAAATAACAGGGTAACGATATCAACTGTGGTCGCGGATGCATCGCGGGGTTTTGGCCGCATCCTGCGGGATGAAAAAGGGCGTGTGACCGGTATTGTTGAAGAGAAAGCTGCGACACTCGAACAGTTGAAAATTAAGGAACTCAATTCAAATCCGTATTGCTTTGACGCGGAGTGGCTGTGGGACGCGCTGGATCGGGTGCAAAAATCGGCGGTTGGCGAATATTATCTGACCGACCTGATCGAGATTGCCGCCAAAGAAGGCCAGTCAGTTGGCGCGATTGAGATCGTTGATCACCAGGAATCGATCGGGATCAATAACCGTGTGCATTTAGCAGAAGCGACCAAGGTCATCCAGCAGCGCATTAATCACGGGTGGATGCTTGCCGGTGTAACCATGATCGACCCGGACAAAGTTTTTATTGATGACACGGTTGAGATTGGCAGGGATACTGTCCTGTACCCGGGCGTATACCTGCGCGGGAAAACAACGATTGGTGAAAATTGCCAGCTTGGGCCATCCGTGATCCTTGAAGATACGCGCATTGGGGATGGGTGTAAATTGCTGTACGCAATGCTGGAGAGCGCGAAGTTGGAGAACGCGGTTGACATGGGACCGTTTGGCCACCTGCGGCGCGGCGCGCACCTGGATGACCATGTCCATATGGGAAATTTTGGCGAAATAAAGAATTCCTACCTTGCGCCGGGTGTCAAGATGGGCCACTTCTCGTATATCGGGGATGCCCACATTGGGAAAAATGTGAATATCGGCGCGGGTACGATCACCTGCAATTTTGATGGCGAAGGTAAATACCATACCCGGATCGGTGAAAATGCGTTTATCGGCAGTGACACCATGCTGGTTGCGCCGGTGGAGATCGGTAAAAATGCAAAAACAGGCGCGGGGGCTGTTGTAACCCATGATGTGCCTGATGATGCGGTTGTGATTGGCGTTCCGGCTAAGGAACTGAGATCATCAAAAAAGAAAAATGAGGAGCAGAATGGCTAAACTAAAGCAGGAAGAAAAGATTGATCTGGTTAAGATCGCCATCAATGTCCGCAAATGGGCTTATGTCCCGTATTCAAAGTATCAGGTCGGCGCAGCGGTGTTGACAGATTCTGGACGTATATATGATGGTGTCAATATCGAAAATGCCGCGTTTCCTGTCACGATCTGCGCTGAGCGCACAGCCATTTTCAAAGCGGTATCAAATGGTGAAAAAGAATTTCAGGCCATCGCGGTCGTCACCAGAGATGGCGGAATGCCATGTGGATCCTGCCGCCAGGTGATGGCGGAGTTTAGCCCGGAGATGCTGGTCATTGTCGCGGATGAAAATGGGAAGATCACAGCGGAAATAACGCTTTCTGATCTGCTCCCTGGCATGTTTACCGCAAAAAGTCTGGATTAGATGCGCAGGAATTTTTCGTGAAGCCTGCGGAACGTCTGCTGACGGTTGAAGCGCTGGTAATTTCACACCGCAACTTTGGTGAAGCGGATCGCCTGATAACGCTATTTTCCAGAGAAGCGGGAAAGATCAGGGGCATGGCAAAGGGTGTCCGCAAAATGGGATCACGCAAAGCCGCCTATCTCGAACCATTCATGCACTCCAAAATAAGCCTGGCGCGTGGAAAGACGTTCTGGATCATCACACAGGCGGATGCGGTAAAACAATATTCCCTGATCGCTGAATCACTTGAGAAAACAGGCAACGCGGCTTACATCATGGAGCTGGCAGAACGTTTCACGGTTGAAGAGGAACCCGCGCCGCGATTATTTCAATTAATTAATCAGACCATAGAACGGATCGCTGATACGGCTGATGCTTTTATTCCCCTCTGTTATTTTGAGTTCCGAATTCTTGACCATGCTGGTTTTCGCCCAGACTTGATGAACTGTGTCGGTTGTGGAAAAACGATCACCGCGCAGGACCAGTTCTTTTCTGCGGAGCAGGGCGGCGTGATCTGCCCTCACTGCGGCACACACTACCAAAACGTGCGCAGGGTATCGATGGATGCTCTGCGGTATTTACGCCATATCCAGCGCAGTGCCTACGCGGCAATCGCGGAAATTGATGTGCCGCAATCAGTTCGCGATGAAATGTCTCTGCTGATGCGCGGTTACATTTCCCATATCGCGGAACGGCGGTTGAACGCGCCGGAGTTCCTGCGGCAGGTTGCCCATCTTTCGCAAGGGCATCACCGGGTAAAATAATTATGGAATTGAGGAAACCATGAACTTAGAAGATTTTAATCACAAACACGATCCCTCCAGAAGCGAGATGGTCCGCGGGCTGGTAGAGCAGCTGGATGCCTATATCGCCCAATATCACGGCGGTCGGGTAGAATTTGTCGCTTTGGAAAGTGATACGGTGCGAGTCCGCATGGGCGGTGCCTGTGAAAAATGTCCACTGCAAGCATCCACGCTGCGCGGATGGGTTGAGGGTACCTTACAGCAATTTTTCCCGGAGATTAAAAAGGTAATTAATGTCGAAGAATAACCTTTTAGAAGGTAGATAGCCATCAACTATATGTATTGGTTTCAGCTAAAATGCCCTGGTGTAACATGAAAAAAATAGTTGGTTTGGTTCTGTTATTGATATGCGTATTCGCGCTTGTGAGCTGCAGCCCAAATCCGCCTGCGCAAACCATTGCTTCGCGGGAACCACTGACCTGGGTTGAGGTAACCAACGCTGAACCCGAAACGCTCGACCCTTCCCTGTCTTACGAATCCGCTGGTGCCGAGATCCTGCAAAATACGCTGGATAACCTCATATTTGTTGACCAGGATTCGAGTACAGAATTTATTCCTATGCTTGCGCTTGAAGTGCCAACCAGGGAAAACGGTGGGATCTCATCCGATGGACTATCGGTTACATTTGATGTCCGTGATGGGGTTGTCTTCCATGATGGCTCAGCGCTCAAACCGCAGGACGTTGCCTTTACCTTTATTCGAAACATACTCGCCGGTGGAACTAACTCGCCCCAGTGGATGCTGGTAGAACCGATATATGGCGCCGGGTTGACGGATATCGCGGAAGTCCTTACTGCGGCAGATAAGGGGGTTGACTTTTCAGATCCAATAGCGATACAGGAAAATATGTCAGACGCGATATATGACGATCGGGTGTCGCTCTCGGCAACCTATGACGCGGAGATCCTGGAGGCGGTATGTGAAGACCTCAAAACGCGCATTACCGCTGATGAGGCCGCTGGAACAGTCACGTTCAAGCTGGCGCAGCCGTGGGCGCCTTTTTTGAGTACACTCGCTGGCGGCAGTTGGGGCGGTATCCAGAGCATGGATTGGGTAGCGGATAATGGCGGGTGGGATGGCGATTGCCAGAATTGGGTGCCTTATTATGGGTGGACAGCCGATGAATTCAATCAGACACCCCTCGGGACGCGTGTGATGGGTACCGGCCCTTATGAACTCGATGAATGGCGGATGGGCGATAGTATTATTCTCAACGCGAACCCATATTATTGGGTGGAAGATGCGCTCTGGGAAGATGCCCGCACTGGCCCGGCCTTTCTCGAAACGATCACCATCAAGCAGGTGCCTGATGCCCAGGCGCGCATTGAAATGGCGGTAAATGGTGACGCGGATAACGTGATCGATAATTCAGCCAGATATTGGGACAACCTGGAAGAATTCGTGGGGGAAGAATACACGTATCGGGAATGGATGGAAGGGTTGGCGCCCTTCTCGCCCGGGGCAGATAAACCGCTGCGAAAAATTACTGGAATTCCGGTTGTAAACGCCCGCTCAGATATTGGTTTCCAATTTAGTATCAATCCGGATGAAGCCAATACCTTCATCGGTTCGGGAAAACTTGATGGTAATGGCATTCCAGTTGATTTTTTTCAGGATGTGCATGTGCGCCGTGCTTTTTCATTTTGCTTTGATTATGATCGCTATCTGGAAACAGTTCATCTGGGAGAAGGAACGCGCGCGCCGACATTGATGCTGCCCGGCATGTCTGGCTATGATATTAATGCGCCGCGATACAGCTATGATATTGAAAAATGCCGCGCGGAACTCACTGCCTCAGAATGGACTACCTGCACCTATCTCGAACGGGAAGCCGAGCAGGCAGCTGCGGCGGTCCTAGTGTATTCCGAAGAAGACCCATCCGTGACCCTTACGGAGCTGGAAGGCGCGGCAGTCGCCGCGCGTGAGGCGGCGGATGCGTGTGAGGTTGTTCCGCTTATTGATGCTGGCTTCCGCCTGGCGATGGTCTATGATACCGGCAGCGTGGAACACCAGGCAATGGCGGAGATCATGCAGGCGGGCTTTCAGCGGGTTGGAGAACAATTCATCGTCGAGGCTGTAGGACTGCCATGGAAGGACTATGAGCGCTCTCTTGATGCAATGAAAGCACCGATTTTCGCTATCGATTGGTTGAGCGATTACAATGACGCGCATAATTGGCTCTCAGCTTTCACCTGCAGCTACTATCCTTTCAGGCAGGGTTTCCCTGAAGAAGATCGACAGGCATTCTGTGATATCGCCGCGCGAGGTGTGCAAATCCTGGATGCGGAGGAACGGGACCAATTCTATAAAGATGTTTTTAACCCCGCCTACCACCAATATGCGCCAGCCATACTGCTTTTCAATCTTGAGCAACGGGAGTACCAGCCGCGTTATGTCAGGGGTTGGTACGCAAACGCGGCTTACGCCAATAAATGGTACTATTCGCTGTGGAAAGAATAAAAGGAATATACTGCCCACAAAATTATTTTTATTTGTAAATTAGAATGATTATGAAGCGGGAAAGCAGTTCTCCCGTTTCTTTTTTATGCCGCTCCGAGCAAGCTTGACAATAGAACATATATTCTATATAATAACGGCATGAAACTCTGGCAGCAATTACAGCATACCCTGGAACAGGCGGAAGCGAGCGGCCGGATGGAATTTCCCGCCGCAGATGATCTGTTGCATTCTGTGGAAACTCTTTCTGTGCGCGAAGGGTATCCGCCGGATGAGATGATCCTTGTCCTGCTGGAGCAGGCCGTTAGTGATTGGCGGTGCATGGACCATGCGCACCGCAGCTGGGAAGCGCTTTCAGCGCGTGAACGCCAGGTAGCGGCGCTTGTGTGCGAAGGGTTGACGGGGCGCCAGGTCGCGGCGCGGTTGGTACTTTCGCCGGAGACGATCAAGACCCATGTGCGTCATATCCTCCGCAAATTTAATATCTCTTCGCGCCGTGAGCTGCGCCGCCTGCTGGCGGATTGGGACCTCACCCCGTGGCTGTCGGATGAATATATAACGCGCTGACGTAATAATCTGTTTTATATTCTTCCTCGATAAAAATTCAGTGATGGCATGTTATCATTTTGCGCAGCATGCAATTCAGGAGAAAAAATGAAAAAGGGCTCACTGCTGCCAAATTCACGCAATTGTTTCATCTGCGGGCTTGAAAATCCTGTTGGATTGAAAATGAAGTTCTATTTGCTCAAGCCAGGTGTTGTTGAAGCGCGATATACGGCGCCGGCCTATTTTGAAGGATATCCCGGTGTACTGCACGGCGGGATTATCGCTTCAATTCTGGATGAAACCAGCGGTCGTGCTTTTGGGTCACAGGAGGAAAATCCGCGTTTTATGTTCACCGCCAAATTTGAAGTCATATATCGAAAAAATGTACCGATTGGAAAACCCCTGCGCGTGGTAGGGAAAGCGGTCAAGGATAAGGGGCGCAGCGCTAAGGGCTGGGCAGGTATCTATGACGCGGAAACGGGTGATCTGCTGGCTGAAGGCAGCACCATTCTGGTCAATGTGCCGCAGGATAAACTGGCTGAGATCTCTGAAAGAGATAACCTGGGCTGGCGTGTATATCCTGATGATGAATAGAAAGCTGTGGCTCTAAACCGCATCGGGTTTTGCGGCCTATGCGGGTGTATTCGCGCGTGTGTCTGCCAGATGGTTTAAATTCTCCAGGGCTTCTTTTAATGCCATTGCGTTAGCTGCTAACTTATGCGGATCAATGATGGCAGGGACATCCTTTTCGGTATGCGTGACTTCTGCCATTAATTCGAGCACATTTTCTTCAGTGATCGCCATCGCGGGGATATCCTTGGCGATGAAGATGCCATGGTCACTCTGGTACCAGGGCGGACCTTCGAAGAAGTCAGTCTTGTCCTGATATGCTTTTCTGATCGCGGCCATCACCGGTTCGGAAGCACCGTAGAATGAATACGCGCTGCGACCTTTGATGTAGCCGATATCGTCCAGGTTGATCGCCAGCATGACCGAAGAAAAATTATCATTATACCGTCGTAAATATTCTACCTGTGGCCAGGCGTGTTGTAATATTCCTCTCCGTTAAATGCTGCTAATTCGACCCCGAGACCTCCCTGGTAATCTGCCAGCAATTCCCCCAGCAGCAGCAAGATCGTAACGCCGCTGGCGTTATCGAGGGCGCCGGGTGTGTTTTCTTTGGTGTCGATATGCGCGCAAAATACGACCTTTTTGCTTTGATCACCTTTTCTGGCAATGATGTTTTCTCCGTGCGAAGGCACCCTTTCTGCTTGGATTTCCAATCTTATTTTCTGGCCGCTATAAGCTAGCAGGCGCTCGCCTTCCACATCCGTCAGGTAGGCATTGGGAATATCAAAATCGCCATCTTCGATCATCGGAAAAGGATAGATGGCGCCCGCAGCGTCTGGATTCTTTGATGTAGCGGTCAGAATGGCTGCTGGCTGTTTCGATTCTAAGAGCTGATAAATTTTCTTGTGTTCATCCGGGTTATAGAATTCAAATCCCTTTGGCATAAGCTGGTCTTTTGCGATCTTACCGTGGAGCAGCAGGATCTTTCCCTTGCATTCCAGATCAGTAAGCGCTGAAAAGTTTTCAGCAGTGACCAGCATTTCGCTTCCCGAGAATCCCAATGAAAAAGGGCTGGCGAAAATTCTAAATTGCGTGTCTTCACTTCGCAAAGATGACGCAGCCACTTGTGAATCAATACAATCAAAGTCCTGCTGTTCGATGTTAAAACCGAATTGCGCGATGTGTTTCTGAAAATACGCGCTTGCATCCCTGTTTCCCTGCGTGCCTAAACGGCGGGTTTGTATCGTATTGCAAAAATGTGCGAGGTGCGTATTGGTGGTTCGAATCAGATCGTTTGTTTTCATGCCGCCTCCTGACTGGAATCCCGATCATGCAAGAATTTTCCGGAGCGGGATTATATCAAATAATGATTGATAAAAAAAATGGGTTCTTATGAACCCATTTTGCATATGGTTTGTTTGGATATGAGATTATATTTATTTTTGTCCTTTAATCGCATTCAGGACCAATAAGAATACCACCGCGCCAATGAAGGCGGCAATGATCTCGCCGAGCAGCCCGCCAACATTCAGCCCCAGTAGATTAAAGATCCATCCACCGACGAATGAGCCGGCTACACCAACCAGCATATCTCCAACCCAGCCAAACGTGTTCTTGACAACTTTGTCTGCCAGAAATCCGGCGACCAGGCCTACAAGTAATAATGCAAAGATGTTCATAATACCTTTTCTCCTAATTGTTGTTTTTTATTAAAAGGCGAATAGCAAAAGCTAAATATTTAATTTGATAAAAAATTTTCCCGCGAACGATTCAGCTCGTAGGAGGGTTTGATATTTAGAAATTTCGCAGAACGACACCGAGCCAGAGCAGAATGAACGCGATGGCCAGCGCTATAAATTCATTTCCGCCTACCAGCGGCAGCTTAGAAATATATTGGCTTATCAGGGCTGCTGCTCCAATAATAGTGGATAAAATAAATACGATTTTTGTTGGTGCACTGGTTTTCATTTTTTAATCCTTTCCTTCATAATTTCTTTGTATATGTAAATAAATTCTAACAATGTTGATATAGAAAATGTATTAGAAAAGTATAATATCGTATAAGTTTCCACTTAATAAACCGGAATAATTCGGAAGAGCTTATCATCTCCCTCGCGCAGCGCTCCCCGCCCATCACGATTGCTGGTTGTATAATAAATGCTGCCATCAGGCCCGGTACTGACATCACGCACGCGCCCGACATTGTCAATGATCTTTTCCACGGAGGCAACAATCAATTCGCCGTCTGTATTTTCTGTGAATGTTACCCGTACCAATCCTTCTCCGCGCAGCGCGCCGAAGAACAGGCTGCCTGTGAAAAATGGAAGCGTATCGCTGTTGTAAAAAAGAGCGGAGGCGGGTGCTTCCGCTGGCGTGAATTGGATGACCGGGCCAATAGTGCCTTGCGGTACGCTATCATGCGATCCGAGCGGCCAGCCATAATTGCCGCCGGGCACGATCACGTTGATCTCATCGCCGCCTGGTGGACCGTCAAAAGTGGATGGGCCGTGCTCTGTGGAGAACATACGCCCGCTCTCGCTGTCCCAGGTCAGCCCCTGCGGATTGCGGTGGCCAAATGAGTAAACGGGTGAATTTGGGAAAGGGTTATCTGCCGGTATATCTCCTTCCGGGGTGACGCGCAGTATCTTGCCCGCCAGTGAATCGATGTCCTGCGGCAGATTTTTATTGGTTGCGTCTCCAGTACTGATATACAGCATATTATCTGGCCCGAACTGCAGGCGGCATCCGGCGTGAAAGCGCGCTGCCGGGATGTTGTCCACGATCACCTCTCCCGATTCAAGCGTGTTGCCGGTATCGGTAAAACGGGTTACCCGGGCGATGAGACTTGCCCCGCTGCCAGAGATTGTATAACACGCATAGAGGTAGTTGTTGACCGGATATTCTGGATGCAAAGCCAGGCCCATCAACCCGGCTTC
>CAZDIS010000015.1:0-28327 GCA_964505585.1 uncultured Pelolinea sp.
AACAGACCCTTATAGGGTCAGGTCATGCCACCCGCTTTGCGGGTGGTCATGACTTAATACAACAGAGCTTTTTCAAGCTATTCAGCTTGTCCTTAATAGCCCTGCCTTTCTTTAGAATTTCCAGGAATTATTAATGAGAAATAACGCTGATCACGAAAAGTCAACAAGCAAAACGTATCTTAAAAAGTCTTGTAAATGGCGCATTCTTCATATATAATGGTAGAAAATGGTATGAAGTGGGAAGAAATGGGACGCCGGACGCAACCGGCGTTTCGGTTTATATCCCAAAGTAGGACATATGTTCGTTGGGCAGTTTGAGCACAGTTTAGATGATAAAGGAAGACTCACGATCCCTTCGGGGTACCGTGAACTGCTCTCTGATGGCGCGTATGTTGCACTCGGCTTTGAAGAAAATCTAATCATTTGGCAGGCTGAATCCTTTACTTCACTTTACCACAAAATGCAGGAAAAACCTTTGTCGGATGAAACTGCCCGTAATTTTGGGCGCTTTATGTTCGCGAATGCCGTATTTGTCGAAATGGATAAGGCTGGCCGCATTCTCATTCCGCAATATCTGCGGGAGGCAGCGGGCCTGGATGGATTAGTTAAATTGGCTGGAAGCGGAAAATACATTGAAGTCTGGCAGCCAGAGGAATTTCAGAAAAATCAGGAAATATTCAAAGATGGCAAGAAGCGGGCTGCATATTTCCAAAACCTGGGCATATAACAATGGCAGGTTTAGCAGGTGGGGAATCACCTTCCTTTCACCGACCAGTACTTTACCATGAAAGTCTAAAATACCTTCAACCGCAGACAGGGATGCGATTTATCGACGGCACGCTTGGTGCGGGAGGGCATGCCTACGGGATCTTATCTTGTTCCGATCCCGCTGGAGAATTATTAGGGTTGGATCTCGACCAAAAAGCGATTGAGATCGCCCGAAAAAAACTGAGCCCTTTCAAAGAGCGTGTCATTATCCAAAATCGATCGTATGCGTCAATGAAAACTGCGATCGAGGAAATCGGCTGGCCTTGTGTAGACGGGATCATCATGGATTTGGGCATCTCGTCTATGCAGATTGACAACGCGAAAAAGGGCTTTTCGTTCTCACAAACCGCCCCATTGGACATGCGCTTCGACCAGGACAGCGGGCCGACAGCTGCCGATTTATTGAATTCGCTTGAGGAATTTGAGATTGCTGATATCATCTGGAAATTTGGTGAAGAGCCGCTTTCCCGCAGGATATCAAAAATAATTCTCGAATCCCGCCCGATCATGACGACAACACAATTAGCAAATATTGTAATAAAAGCATATCGCGGTAAAAGAACCCGGGCGCATCCCGCAACAAGAACCTTTCAAGCATTGCGAATTGCGGTAAACCGCGAGATGGAGGTATTAGATAAAGGATTAGAGAGCGCACTGGCATCCCTTTGCAAGGGAGGTAGATTAACTGTGATCACTTTTCATTCACTGGAGGATAGAAAAGTAAAGCAGCTTTTCAAAACCGAAAGCAAAGATTGTATATGCCCGCCTGAGCAGATTATTTGCAACTGCGGTCACAAAGCAACCATAAAGATAATCACAAAAAAACCAGTGAATCCCTCACGGGAGGAAGTTGAAAACAACCCGCGCGCTAGAAGCGCAAAGTTACGTGTAGCTGAAAAAGTTTGACAGAAATTAAAGATCATTAATAACTAATGGCAGAGTAATTAATGGCAAAAAAAATAACACAAGCATACAGAAAAGCACCTTGGCGAAGGCAAATGCAAGCAATTGGTTTGTCTCTTATTCCTATTGTCTTAATTGCCGCTGGGATATCTGTTTATCTGATCATCAGCGCGCAGGCAGCGGCTGCAGGTTTGGAAATCATGGATTTACATTTTGAAGAAGAAGAAATTTTACGGAGGATCGCCAACCAGCGCTCGAATCTTGCTTATATCACGTCCTATGCGCAAATGCAGAAGAAGGCGGGGAAGATCGGCTTCGAATCGCCACCTGATGAGATCTTGCACCACATGACCATTAACGGCTATCAAGGGCAACAGCCCGTTCTCGTGGCACCCCCGCCTGGAAATGACAAATCTTCTTCGGGTCTTGTTAATGCCGCCTATCAGGAATCACTTTCTTCATGGATCTTCACGACTTTCTTTTCTACTGGATCGATCAGGGGACAATTCAATGAATAAAGTAGAAAATACACGGCTGACGTTAGTAAGTGTTCTCCTTTCTATGGCGAGTGTCCTTATTCTATTAATGATGGTCCGAATTCAAAACAGCGCAAAATACCAGGAATTAAGTCTCAAGAATGAGGCGGATTATTCCTTTGCGATTGAAAATTACTATCCAGAACGCGGAAATATTTATGATAGATGGGGCCGTCTTTTTGCAGGGAATGAGGATGTGTTCGAGGTCGGTGTCCTCTTAGAATATGTAAAAAACCCAAAAACAATTGCCCAAACTTTGGATGGCGTCAATGGGTTGGATTATTTTAGCGTCCTGCAAACTGCCTCTCGCCCCTATGATGCGAAAAATAGCGTGTATTCCGTCCTGACTGATTTTCTACCGTCAGGTGTGATTGATGCCCTCAGCCAGATCTATCAGGATTATGAATTAGAAAACCCATATGGCCGCTGGGAAAATCTCCCCTCTCTGCGTGGTATCGTTTGGTATCCGCACCTGAAGCGCAATTACCCGGAAAACAATTTAGCGTCTAATGTGTTAGGTTTCTATTCCTTCAAAGATCGCTCACAGGGTGAGGGTTATTTTGGCGTCGAAGAATATTGTGATGATTTACTGGCTGGCCGCCCGATGGATACCTTCATGCCAAGAAACCCTTATAAACTCGAGGAGTTACCTGAAGTTCCCGCCGGCGCCAGTCTTGTACTCACCATTGACCGCGAGATTCAAGCAATGGTGGAAAAGAAATTGGACGAGGCGGTCAAGGAACATGAAGCTGAATCCGGTACGATCATCATACTTGACCCGCGCAATGGCGAGGTTTTGGCGATGGCGTCCCAACCGCGCATTAATTTGAACCAATACTGGCAATTTGAAGACCAATTCAGCAAAGAAAAACCTTTTAACCGGGCGGTCGGCGCCGTCTATGAACCAGGTTCCGTTTTTAAAGTTTTGACCATGGCGGCTGCGTTTGACGATGGCACTGTGGACGAGGAAACAATTTTCAATGACCCGGGAAGGTTTGAATATGGTGGAGGAACCATTCTTAACTGGAACCGGCGCGGATACGGAAAGCAAACAATGCAGGGTTGTATGCAGCATTCATTGAATGTGTGCCTCGCATGGGTTGCGACCGAAATGGGTGCGGATGCATTTTATGATTACATGCAGGCATTCGGCATCGGACGGCGAACAAATGTTGACCTGGGTGGAGAGTTAGTCTATCCGTTGAGCACCCCAGGGGATAGTGATTGGTATCCCATCCAATTAGCGACCAATTCTTTCGGCCAGGGCGTGGCAGTCAATCCTGTCCAGATCGCGGCGGCAATCTCCGCAATAGCTAATGACGGAAAATTGATGAAACCTCACGTTCTTAAAGCAGTAATTCAGGACGGAAAGCAATATGACACGACACCGCAGGTACTCAGCGTCCCAATAAAAGTTGAAACGGCCCGTCTGATGACCAGTATGCTTGTAAAATCGCTCGAAGAAGAATCATCAAACGCACTCGTCCCGGGTTACAGTATTGCGGGTAAGACAGGCACAGCGGAAATCGCAACCGATGGTGAATACGGTATTGAATTAACGAACGCATCATTCGTTGGCTGGGGACCCGCGGCAGACCCACAATTCCTGGTATATGTTTGGATTGAAAAACCGCAATCATCACCATGGGGCTCAGTGGTTGCTGCGCCGGTCTTCAGTTCGATCGTTCAAGAACTGGTTGTTTATCTGGACTTGCCGCCAGAACCGGCTATAGAAAACCAGATAGCGGTAGGAAATTAATATGATCACATTCGCTGAGGTCATCCATGCGCTTTCATCAACCCGTATTCAAGGCGCAAATTTTCCGCTTACGGAAGCGGTCATAGATTCGCGAAATGTTATACCAGGTTCTCTTTTCATTGCCCTGCAGGGTGATCGAACAGATGGGCACCAGTTTATTGAACAGGCGTTTAGCAAGGGTGCGTCCGCGGCACTGGTTTCCAAAGACCTCCCCCAATTTAGTGATATCACCGTAGATACCAGGTCGGACAAACCGATAAGTCTGGAAATGTTCAACGAAGGAGAACCGTTCTGCATTCGCGTGCCAGACAGTTTACAGGCTTTACAACAATTAGCAGGGTATTGGAGAGGTAAACAATCCACACGCGTCATAGGCATAACAGGCAGCGTCGGTAAATCATCCACAAAAGAATTGATTACCGAGGTCCTTTCTTATAAATTCAACACATATAAAAATCCGGGGAATTACAACAACGAGATTGGGCTGCCGCTTACGATCCTCAACCTTGGAAAGGGATATCAGGAGCTTGTGCTTGAAATGGGATTCTATTATCCTGGAGAAATTTCCTTCCTGTGCGAGATCAGTAAACCCGATGTCGGCGTTATTACAAATATTGGAACAGTCCATGCTGAAAGAGCGGGCTCACAAGCGGTGATTGCAGCCGGAAAATCCGAATTGGTTGCGGCTTTACCCGCAAAACCGGATGGTTCAGCGATCCTGAACTTTGACGACCCGCTGGTACGTGCGATGAAAAAGAAAACAAATGCAAATGTCGTTTTTTACGGCATTGATTCTCGCGCAGATATCTGGGCTGATGAGATCATCGGATTGGGATTGGACGGAATAAAATGCCGCCTCCATTATCAGGATCAATCAATTGCCTTCAAAGTGCCGATCTTAGGCCGCCACTCAGTCCACACAGTTTTGCGGGCAGCGGCAGTTGGTATCACTGAGGGCATGGCCCTCGGAGAAATTGCTGACGCGTTGGTAGCAAGCAATTCACAGCTTAGATTAGTTGCTGTAAAGACCGGAAGCGGCGCTTTGGTTCTGGATGACACGTATAACGCGACTCCTGAATCCACAATCGCAGCCCTCGACCTTTTGAGTGAACTGAAAGGCCAGAAGATCGCTGTACTGGGAGATATGCTCGAACTCGGGCAATATGAAAAAGCTGGCCATATCCAGGTGGGTGAGAAAGCGGCGGGGGTTGTCAACCACTTGATCACAGTCGGAGTAAGAGGAAAGATAATCGCGGAAACCGCTAAAGAAAAGGGGTTGGCGCCGCTATCTGTGACGAGCGTTGAAAATGCGCTTGAGGCTGCAGAGCTGCTGCGCTACAACCTAGGCACGGATGATGTTGTCCTGATTAAGGGGTCACACGGGCTGAGAATGGACCGCATTTCAACAATTTTGGAGGCATCAAAATGAGAGAAACATCGGTTGCGTTAGCCCTCAGCTTTTTTGCGTTTATCATGTCCGTTATTTGGGGCAGCCCGTTTATCCGCCTTTTAAAATTCATAAAAGTCGGCAAGATCATACGCGAAGAAGGACCTGATTCCCATTTTGAGAAATTAGGCACACCGACAATGGGCGGGTGGATGATCATCGCCCCGATTCTGTTGATCACCGTGCTTCTCAACGCGGCAACCCTGCTCGGTTTTGACATTATTGGCCAATCTGTGATCCTTCCGTTATTTGTATTGATCTCATTTGGATTGCTCGGCATGATCGATGACTGGGAAGGGATACGCGGCAATCGTAAAGGATTGGGAATGCGGGCGAGAACTAAATTCCTGATTCAAATGGCACTCGGGATTGGTACCGCCTTTGCGCTGAAATACATTATCGACGTACCAGAAATGTTTTGGCCGGGGTCGCCAGAAGCGTTCGACCTTGGTACCTGGTATATCCCGATCGCAACAGTGATCATCGTTGGCTTTTCTAACGCGGCCAACTTCACGGATGGTTTGGATGGTTTAGCCGGCCTGATCTCGGCGACTGCTTTTGCTGCCTATGGCTGCATTGCCCTTCTGCAAAATCAATTTTTCCTCGCGAGATTCAGCTTCACAATTGTCGGAGCATTATTTGGTTTTCTATGGTTTAACGTGCATCCAGCGGAATTATTCATGGGTGACACTGGTTCGCTCGCGATTGGCGCAACCTTAGCAACCATCGCCTTGATGACAGGCCAGTGGATCGTATTGCCAATTATAGCCATTATTCCAGTCAGCGAGATCATCAGTGTGGTCTTACAAATTATTTATTTCAAAGCCACCAGAGGAAAACGATTGTTCAGGATGTCACCCATTCATCATCATTTCGAATTATTGGGATGGAGCGAGACACAGGTCGTGCAGCGCTTCTGGCTTGTCAGCCTCATGGCTGCAATGATCGGCATAGCGATCATATTTATGGAGTAGCATGAAAAATTGGAAAGGAAAAAATATACTCGTTATTGGCGCCGCCCGGCAGGGGTTGGCTGCCACACGTTTCCTCTCCAGGCAGGGTGCGCGTGTGACGTTAAATGATGGCAAAACCGTGGATCATTTCAACGACATTGTGCAAACATTTGATGGGGCATCCGTTGAATTCTCTTTTGGTGGTCATCCCCTTTCCCTGCTAAAAGACAAGGATTTAATATGCGTTTCTGGCGGTATTCCGCTGGATATTCCAATCCTTGTCAAAGCAAGGGGCTTAGATATCACGCTTACAAATGACGCGCAGTTATTTCTGGAACAAACCAGGGCCTGCGTTATTGGTATCACCGGTTCAGCAGGCAAAACTACGACCACAACTTTGATCGGGGAAATTGCAAAACAGGCCGCCACCAGATCCAGGCGGGTATGGATTGGCGGCAATATCGGCAATCCCCTGATAGAACATCTTGACAAAATAACCAAAGAGGATTGGGTGGTGATGGAATTGTCAAGTTTTCAGCTTGAATTGATGAAAACCTCACCGCATATCGCGATTGTTCTCAACATCACGCCTAACCATTTAGATCGCCACAAATCGATGGCATCCTACATCAACGCGAAAGCGAACATTCTTACACATCAAACCGAAAAAGACATCGCGATTCTTAATCATGGCGATCCAGGTTCCATCGGTCTCAAAAGTAAGGTGCGTGGTGATTTGATTACATTTGGTGAGTTTCCAACATCTGCTGGTCGACCCGAGACTTTTGTTAGCGAAGGTTTTCTGCGGTTTACTGATGGAAAAAAAGAAGAGAGGATAATGTCAATTGAACAGATCCCTCTTCCCGGCAGGCACAACCGCATGAATGCATTGGCAGCATGCGCCGCGGGCTTTGCGGCTGGATTTTCTGTTGAGAACATTGTAAAAGGGATTGAGAATGTCAGGGTCATACCCCATCGCCTTGAACTAATTGCTGATAAAAACGGCATCCGCTGGATTAACGATTCCATCGCGACTGCTCCCGAGCGGGTAATTGCCGCCCTGCAGGCTGTTTCCGGACCTCTGGTCCTGTTACTGGGTGGCCGCGACAAAGATCTGCCCTGGGAAGAGCTGGCGGAAATAATAACGGATCGACATCCAAAGCTGATCCTCTTCGGCGAAGCAGGAGAAATGATCGAATCGGTTCTCCGAAAAGAAAGATATTGCGGAGCTGCCTGTACCATAGATCGCTTCAGGAACCTGGAAGACGCGGTTACCCGCGCCGCCCAAATTGCTAAACCCGGAGAATCGGTATTGCTCTCCCCAGGAGGGACCAGCTACGATGCGTTCCTGGACTTTGAAGAGCGCGGTGATTTATTTAAAGCACTCGTGGAGAAGATGATATGAACCCGAAACCTGTCAAAGTGCCCGCAAACAAAAAGAGGCGCCCGCTCCGCCTGGGGCTTGATACCATGATGTTCTGGGTGGTCATTTCTCTCCTGGCGTTTGGTTTGCTCATGCTGTATTCAGCAAGCTGGCAATACTCCGTCTCCATCATGGGAAAAGAACCTTCATTTTTATTCAAAAGACAATTGATATTCCTGCTCATAGGCAGCAGCGCGGCAATTTTTGTGTTTTTCTTCGATTATCGAAAATTAGGCAAATTTGTCATTCCAGGCATGATACTGATGATCGTTATGCTCGTCTTGGTCATTTTTTACGTGAATGAAGTTCGCCTGGGTGCACGGCGTGGGCTTTTCAATGGCTCCATCCAACCATCCGAACTTGCAAAACTAATGGTGATCATTTATTTGGCGTATTGGCTCAATAACCATCAAGAATATTTGCACAAATTCAGCTTCGGTATCCTTCCTGTGGGTGTGATCCTGGGTATTTCTTGCGTTTTGATCTTCCTTCAGCCTGATATCTCCGCTGCGATTACCATCCTCATGATTGGCGGGTTGATGTTCTTTTTCGCGGGTGGTGAATTTCAACATATTTTGATCGCCATGGTCGCGGCACTTATCGTTGTTGCCTTTGCAGTCTTCGTGATCAAAACCGGGGAAGAACGCATCAACGCCTATATCTTAGGCCTCCAGGACCCATCAACCGCTTCATATCACCTGACGCGGTCTTTTGAAGCCATCGTGCGCGGCGGCGTATTTGGCACAGGGATAGGCCGCGGCAACACAAAATTTACCGGTCTTCCCGTTGCGCCAACAGATTCGATCTTTTCCGTGATCGTGGAAGAAACTGGGTTGCTGGGCGCGAGCATCATTATCACCTTATTCCTCCTGTTCTTGTGGCGTGGTTTTTATATCGCAAAACGTGCGCCGGATATGTTCGGGAGGCTTCTCGCTTCCGGTATCACGATCTGGATCTTTCTGGAAGCGTTCATCAATATGAGTGTTCTCGTGAATTTACTGCCGTTTGCAGGAAATGCGCTGCCGTTCATTAGTTATGGCGGTTCAAGTTTAACGATGGTTTTATCTGGTGTCGGTATCATTTTGAGCGTTGCCCGCCAGACAGCCATTGAAAATAATGAAGAAGAAGGGAGGCCTCTAAATGCGGTTGTTAATTTGCGCGGGCATGACGGGCGGCGGAATTTATCCAGCTCTCGCCGTTCATCAAGCACTAATCGGTAAAACAGAAGCCACCCTTTGGGTTGGAAGTCAAAAAGGACTCGAGCAAGCGCTGCTTGCCCCATTTAATATTGCGTATAAATCTATCCCCGGTGGAGGTATGCACGGATTGTCACTCACGAAGCTGCCCCGAAACGCAATCGAATTATTCAAGGGTTTTCAGGAATCAAAACAGATTGTGAGGGAGTTTAAGCCAGATTTAGTTTTCTACACCGGTGGATTTATTGGCGTGCCGATGGCTTTCGCGGCCAGGAAAATACCCTCAGTCGTCTTTATTCCGGATGTTGAACCCGGGTTAGCTTTGAGAGTGATCATGCGAAAAGCAAACCGGATCGCCCTTTCTACAGCGCGGACAATGAAATACATGAATGACCGGGATAAATGCATTGTAACCGGTTATCCCCTTCGTGAAGAAATCAGAAAATGGGATAAAAAATCTGGTAGAGATTTTTTCGGAATCAAAGCATCCGAGAAAGTGTTATTGGTGTTTGGTGGTAGTAAGGGTGCAAAATCCATTAATGATGCGTTGATGCCGCTGATCAAAGAACTGGTCAAACAGATGCACATCATCCACGTCACAGGGGCCGCGAACTGGGATGCAAGCTGCGCGATGATTGAAAATTTGCGGCTAGCACAAGAAGAACGATATCATGCCTTTCCATTTCTCCATGGAGAGATGGGGGCAGCGCTTTCTGCGGCGGATCTGGTTGTTTGCCGTGCCGGCGCATCAACCATCGGGGAGATTCCACACTTCGGCGTACCTGCGATCTTGGTGCCTTACCCGCACGCCTGGCGCTACCAATATCAGAACGCTGAATACCTCGTTGCAAATCAGGGTGCGGAACTTCTAATGGACTCCGATCTCGAAATTGGTTTGTTTAGCAAAATAAAACAATTATTCCAAAACCCGGAGAGATTACAGGAAATGAAATCGAATTTACACCAAATTGCGGAGAACAACGGCGCGCAAAATATCGCCGATCTCATCGAGCAAGTTGGAGCGGGAATTAATGGAGGGAATGATTAATGATCAGTTTAGACGTTTTATTTTATATTTTTATTTTTATTTTCGCGCTCATCGGAGCAATCCGCGGCTGGGCAAAAGAGGTAATAGCAACCTTCGGAACAATTCTGGGTTTGTTCATTCTCACAGTTCTTGAGACATTTGTCCCGGCAGTAAAATCCTACCTCACCAATAGCCCGATCACTTCCCGGATAGGGTTTCAATCACTGATATTTGGTTTTATTGTATTCTGTGCCTACCAGACCCCCAACCTGCCCTTCTTTGGCCAGAACCAGAGATTTCAGCGCGCCCGTCTGCAGGATACGATCCTTGGATTTATGATCGGCGCGGCCAACGGGTTCATGATATTTGGAACTATCTGGTTCTTCGTGCACCAGGGCAATTACCCCTTCTCTTTCATCATCGAACCAATTGCAAATACGCCAACCGGTGAGGCAGCTTTACAGATGGTTGCATTGCTCCCGCCCGCCTGGCTGGTAACCCCGTTTATCTATTTTGCCGTGGCTTTGGCATTTATGTTCGTATTGGTGGTGTTTATCTAATGACCCATTATCATCTCGTTGGAATCGGTGGTACCGGATTATCCGCGATTGCACGCGTTCTTTTTGAGCGTGGTGAATCAGTTTCAGGATCCGATCTGGCATCATCACCAATAACGGATCAATTAAAAGAATTGGGAATTTCAGTTTCAATCGGCCATGCTGCAGGAAATATTGAGGGTGCGGATATGATCATCCGCTCGTCTGCCATCCCGGAATCCAATCCTGAAATCATCGCGGCAAATGCGCTTGGCCTGCCTGTCTTGAAGCGGCGTGAATTCCTCTCCGAATTGACCGGCGGTAAAAAAGTGATCGCAATTGCCGGAACGCATGGAAAAACAACCACCACGGCAATGACCGCCTGGTGCCTGGAAAAATGCGGAATGCATCCTTCTTATGTGATTGGTAGTGCTTCTAAGAATCTGGGCCGAAACGCGGCAGCCGGAACTGGTGAATTTTTTGTGATTGAAGCCGATGAATATGACAATATGTTCCTTGGCCTGGCGCCAGATATTCTGGTGATTACAAATATCGAGCATGACCATCCCGATTGTTTCCCGACGGAGAATGATTATTTTGCGGCATTTCGCCAATTAGTGAAACGCATAACGCCCGGTGGTTATCTAATAGCATTTCATGACAATCAGGGGGTCCAAGCATTATTGGACAATCTGCACGCTAACCTGCATCTTATAACCTATGGCGCAGGTAAATCATGTGATTTGCAGATTGGATCACTAACCCATCAAGCAAGCGCCGGGGTCACTTTTACCATCAAAGAAAACTCAATCGAGCAAAATGATGCCCATGTTCATGAGGTCAGTTTGGGCCTGCCGGGCACCCACAATGCGTATAATGCCACTGCCGTTTTCGCCATTGCATCCGTAATTGGTTTAGATATTTCCTGCGTGAAAGACGCATTACAGTCATTTAGCGGAACTGGCAGACGTTTTGATATTATCGGACAGGTTGCTGGAATTACAGTTATTGATGACTATGGGCATCACCCCACTGAACTCAAGGCCACGCTCGCTGCAGCCAGAAATAGTTATCCAGATCAGGACATCTGGGCAGTTTGGCAGCCGCATACATACAGCAGGACACAGGAACTTTTTGATGATTTTACAAAATCTTTTGTAAATTGTGACCATATTATCGTAACGGAGATCTATCGCTCACGTGAGCCACAGCAAAACTATTCGTCCAGCAAGTTGGTAAACGCTATAGATCACGGTGATAAATATTTTGCAAAAACCTTTGGCGATGCGCTAGCTATCCTGAAAAATAATCTTTCCAGCGGTGATGTGTTGATCGTTTTTTCTGCTGGGGACGCAAATCAAATTACCAGAGATTATCTGGATTATTTACAGGAAACAAAGGGGCAACATGATTAAGGTCGACGTGATGAATAAACTGAGGAAATTCTTTGGGTATAAGTTGCAGGAAAATATCAAACTCTCGAATTTCACGACCATGAAAGTTGGCGGACCTGCTGACGCGCTTCTCATTGCCCATGACGCAGAAGAATTGGCGGTCATGGTCTCTGAAGTGTGGAATCTTGATCTACCCCTCCACGTTCTGGGGGGTGGGTCAAACCTTCTTGTTAGTGATGCCGGGTTAAACGGTGTGACAATCATCAACCACGCCCATAACATTAAGGTAAACACAAAAACACCTCCCTTCTCTGCCTGGGCCGAGTCTGGTGCTCTGATGGTCAATCTTGGGAAAAAACTATCGCTGCGCGGGTTGAAAGGGATGGAATGGGCAGCAACCATTCCCGGTAGTGTTGGCGGTGCGGTGTATGGTAATGCCGGCGCATTTGGTAAAGATACCTGTTGTGATCTGATCAACGCCGATATATTGCATCACGAAACCGGTCGTGAGATCTGGCCATGTGAACGTCTGGAATACACTTACCGCGCGAGTAACCTTAAACGGAATGATGAATCAGCTGTCGTTTTATCGGCCACATTCCGCGTTGAAAAAGGTGATAGAGAAGAAATACAGGAGGAGGTCAGCGGATTCAGAAAACGCCGCGCCAAAATCCAACCTCCAGGGGCGAGCGTTGGATCGGTGTTCCGCAATCCTGAGGGAAATTCTGCAGGAAAATTGATTGAACAGGCAGGTTTAAAAGGTAAGGTGATAGGCGGCGCGATCATCAGCCCCAAACACGCAAACTTTATTATTAATGAGAACAATGCCTCTGCAAGAGATATTTTCAATTTGATCCTGCTGGCAAGAAACACAGTATTTGAAAAATTTGGTATTCATCTCATCCCGGAGATCGAACTGCTGGGAGAATGGGATGAATTACCGGATTTTTTACAACACACAAAAAGGAAGTCAAAATAATGCAGAAAAAACTGGAATTGGGTGTCGTTTTCGGCGGTCGCTCTGGAGAGCACGAAGTATCGCTCATGTCTGCCAAATCGGTTTTGTCTGTCTTGGACCGTGATAAATACAATATCACAAGTATTGGGATTGATAAAAATGGCATATGGAGGTCTGGAGATGATGTATTGCCGGCCTTGGAAAAAGGTGAAACCGATGGTCTTGCGCGAGTTTTTTTGCTCCCTGAACCAGGAAAAAACACGCTTTATCAAAGAGTTAATTCCAAAGGGTACGAAACGATGATTCCTTTAGTCGACCTTGATCTCATTTTTCCTGTTTTGCACGGTACTTTTGGGGAAGACGGTACACTGCAGGGCTTTTTCGAAATGGCAGATATTGCCTATGTCGGTGCCGGGGTATTAGGCTCTTCAGTAGGCATGGATAAAGGTGTTTTTAAAGATGTCATGCGCTCTCATGGCATCCCCGTCGTTGACTGGATCACATGCACAAGAAAGGATATTGATAAGAATATCGACGCAATTATTTCTGAGTGTGAAGCCCTGGCGGCATACCCGCTATTTGTCAAACCAGCCAATCTGGGATCCTCGGTCGGCATTTCGAAGGTAAAGAATAGATCTGATCTTTTAGAAGGATTAATGGAAGCGGCAAGGTATGACAGGCGAATACTTATCGAGAGAGGGTTGGATGCGCGCGAGATCGAAGTAAGCGTCCTTGGAAATGAAACTTGTAGCGCGTCGATTCCCGGCGAGATCAAACCTGCTGATGAATTTTATAGTTATGAGGCAAAGTATATCAACGATACCTCAGAACTATTGATCCCAGCGCCAATTACTGATGAAATGGCAAAAACAGTGCGGGATCTTGCAATTAAATCCTACAAAGCGATCGATTGCGCGGGGCTGACTCGTGTGGATTTCTTGCTTGATAGAGATTCAGGGAAGATCTACCTTAATGAAGTCAACACCATTCCCGGATTCACCGCCATCAGTATGTACCCAAAATTATGGGAAAAGAGCGGCCTGCCCTATTCGGATCTGATAGATAAATTAATAGAACTCGCATTAGAAAGAAAAATCGAGCGTAATAAAAGTAAAAGGACCTTTGGAGAAAACTAATATTGAAAAACGAACGGTCTTCTCGGCGTTCTGAAAAAGTCCGCCGCCGGTTGAAACAAGAAAGCAAAACCTGGATAAACCAGGCTTCGCAGCGTTTAACTGAACCAGAGCGTTCAATTTTAATGGAAGATAAAGTATTAGGTTCGCCCGCCTCATCAAAAGGTGCGCAGGCAAACAAACAAAACCATTTCTTTCGGATTGGATGGCGGCTTATCAGCTTGATCCTGGCTGTCGGATTTGCTTATGGCATTTATACCTTCTGGAACGCGCCAGAATATCGCGTTGCCAATATTACCATCAATGGGCTTCAGCGTATCTCTGAAGATGACCTGATGGCAGAATTAGATCTGCTTGGAGATAGGATTTACACAATTGATAAAAACGCAATTAAAACCAATCTCAAGCGTTCCTACCCGGAATTATGGGACATTTCCATCAGCTTGATCATGCCAAATAAAATTGCCATTGATCTGGTTGAGCGTCAGCCCATGATTGCGTGGAAATTCGATGACTTGGAGATGTGGATTGACGCTGAAGGTTATTTGATTCCGGCCCGGCAAAATGATCTTGATCTGCTGACAATCAAAGCAGATGCGCTGCCCACTTATTATTTAGCACAGGAACATATCCTCGGGCGTGATCAAATGGATGCAGACACTATCCAAAACATCCTTATCGATAAACCTTCAGCCAAAGGTGACTTTCAGCAATCACTGTTTTTTGCCTTCCCAAAACAGGTCACGCCAGACCTCCTCACAGCCATTCTCCAACTAAACGCGTGGATGCCAGAGGAGCAGGAATTACTGTATGAGGAAATTCGCGGCGTTGGGTGGAAGGATGCGCGCGGATGGAATGTATTTATTGGAAGCAAGCTTGAAAAAATTAATGACAAAATGCTGATGTATGAAACGATCATCAGACAATTAGACAAAGAGGGAATTAAACCAGCGATGGTGAGTGTTGAATTTCTTCACGCACCATACTACAGATTGGAAAATTGAACATGGAAAATCAAACAATAGTCGGCATAGATATCGGGACAACGAAAATTTGTACGCTCGTTGCGCGGGTTGAAGAAGATATTTCCCTGCGCATTATGGGGGTTGGCATCGAGCCCTCCCGCGGAATGAAACGCGGTGTCATGGTGAATCTCGAAGAAGCAACCGTCGCGATCGCGAGGTCTGTGGAAAAAGCGCAGAGATCTTCCGGATATGAGATCCATTCCGCGTGGGTCAGTCTCGCTGGTTCACATGTTTCTTCCATCAACAGCCGCGGCACAGCCGGGGTCAGCGGCGGGATCGTGCGCGAACCGGATGTACACCGCGCCCTCGAAGCCGCGCAATCAGTTGCGATCCCGCACAACCGCGAAATCATTCATGTCATCCAGCGCAGTTTCAGCATTGATGAACAAAGCGGAATAAACCAACCAATCGGCATGCACGGATATCGGCTGGAGGTTGAAGCGCACATTATCACAGCCGCGCAAACAACCGTGGAAAACATCCGCAAGGCAACAGAGGCGGCGGGTGTCCATGTTTTGCAATTCGTGCTCAATCCGCTCGCGTCGGGGGAAGTTGTTCTAACAGAAACCGAACGGCAGTTGGGTGTCCTGGTTTGCGATATTGGCGGGGGAACAACGGATCTCGCTATTTATATTAACAGCGACATCTGGCATACAATGGTCATTTCGGTTGGCGGTAGTCTGGTAACCTCAGATATCGCGCACGGACTGCGGTTGTCATTGAACCAGGCTGAAGAAGTAAAGAAAAAATACGGCCACGCCATAGCGCAGGAAGTGGGCATGGAAGAACTATTCAGCGTGCGCGCATTTGGGGAAGAAAACCCGATTCAGATCAGCCGGCGCGATCTTGCCTACATCATCGAAGCAAGAATGGAAGAGATTTTCCGCTTTGTTCTGCAGGAGATCAAGCGTTCTGGTTATGACGGACTCATGCCAGCCGGTGTGGTTCTCACTGGCGGGACAAGTCTCCTGCCCGGGATCAGAAAACTGGGGAATGAGATGCTTGGGCTTCCGGTACGTGTCGCGCAGCCGGAGAACTTATTGGGGCTTGTCGACCAGCTCTACTCCCCTGCCTTTTCAACAAGTGTCGGTTTGTTAAATTGGGCACTCCTGTGGGATGAGGCGATCGAACCCAGAGCAGCAAAAACCCCCCCCCTGCCAAACGATTTTTGGCTAAAAATTCGGGATTTTGCCAGACGGCTGTTGCCGTAGGGCTTAATTATTTTATTTGTTATTTAATTGATCGGAGGAGAAAATGGACTACAACAAACAACCGCAAGCAGAAACATTCGCCCGCATCAAGGTGGTCGGAGTCGGAGGCGGCGGATGTAACGCCGTCAATCGCATGATCACTGAGGGCATCCAGGGTATTGAATTTATCGCAGTCAATACTGATGCCCAGGCATTAACCCAATCCCTCGCCCAAAAACGCGTGCGCATTGGCGAAAAAAGCACACGCGGTTTAGGCGCCGGGGGAAAACCGGAGATCGGCCAGAAAGCAGCAGAAGAATCAGCGGATGAATTGTACGAGGTGCTGAAGGGCAGCGATATGGTCTTCGTCACTGCTGGTATGGGTGGCGGAACCGGAACTGGCGCTGCACCTGTGATCACACGTATCGCCAATGAGATGAACGCCTTATCCATTGGTGTAGTCACCAAACCTTTCACGTTTGAAGGCGCGCACCGCATGCAATCCGCTGATGGCGGTATCCAGAGGCTGAAGCAGCATGCGGATACGCTGATCGTTATTCCCAACGACAGATTGCTGCAGATCGTCGAAAAGAAAGCCTCACTCCATGATGCTTTCGGCGTGGCCGATGATGTGCTCCGCCAGGGCATCCAGGGTATTTCGGAGTTGATCACCGTACCCGGGTTGATCAACCTTGATTTCGCGGATGTTCGCACGATCATGTCGGAAGGCGGCGCGGCCTTGATGGCTGTCGGCCGCGCTTCTGGCGAAGATCGCGCCCGTAAAGCAGCGGAAATGGCGATCTCTAGCGAATTGCTGGACATCACAATTGATGGCGCGCGCGGGATCCTATTCAATGTATCCGGCGGTGATGATCTGTCACTCTTAGAAGTGAATGAAGCGGCCGCCATCATTAAAGAAACTGCCCATCCGGATGTCAACCTCATCTTTGGTGCGGTCGTTGACCCGGCTATGGGTGATGAATTCAGGATCACAGTCATCGCGACGGGCTTCGATTCAGCCCAGGTGGTTGGCGGTCTACGCCCGTCAAGATTCGCAAAGACCATGGGCCGGGCTGCGGAATCCACAGCCGGCAACAGGGATAAAGGAAATGGAGCATCGCGCGAGGTCGGTGAGGTCGGTTCGCAAATATACGCAACCGATGAGATCGAAGTGCCGGCATATTTGCGCAATCGAATAAATAAATAACCGAAAACCTCCAGTTTTCTCCTTAAGTGCGGGGTATGGGTAACTCTGCCTGCTCATACCCCGCCAATTCCCTGCTTAATATTAAAAATTTCTTTTCTTTAAGATTGTTTCCATCTGAGTCCTTGTCTATAAAAAATCGCTGTGCTATACTGGGGCACACAGAAAGCGATTATCCACTGTTATCCCCCCATATATGGGGGTTTTCATTCAAACTTCAAAGTACAGCAGATAACAAAGGGGATAGGCTTAGGATACCCACAGGAGGAATCATGCGCTGTCCACATTGTGAAAGTGAAAATACTAAAGTAATCGATACCACCCATGATTCAAAAGGTGGCATCCGCCGGCGCAGAGAATGTGAAGATTGTACGCAGCGTTTTTCTACCTATGAACGATCGATCCTTTCAACGCCCCTGATCATAAAAAAAGATAATATGCGGGAAGAATTTGATCGCCAGAAATTAATTCGCGGTATCCGCATTGCCTGCGCGAAACGCCCCGTTCCCGCCGCGGAAATTGAACGCCTGGCAGGAGAGGTTGAATCCAAACTCCAAAAAATGAATAAATTAGAGGTTCCCTCACGCATCATTGGGGACATGGTCATCAATGGCCTTCGAGAAATGGATCAGATCGCGTATATCCGTTATGCGATTGTTTACCTGCCATTGACGAATATGAACGACATAATCGAAGAAATAAACCGCTTGCTAAACACGGATGGAGAACCAGAATGAAAACAACATCTAACCATAACAAATCGCTATTGCCTACCCCCCCCATGCCTGATGGACTGCCATCCATCGATCTTTCAGAAAATTCCCACCAGGTTTTGTGTATGCGCTATGTCCGCAAAGGTGATCATGGCGAATTGATTGAGACACCTGAACAGCTTTTCTGGCGTGTTGCATACCATATCGCAAAAGTTGAGGAAAAGTGGGCAGAAGATGTGATCGAAAAAGCGAAAGAATTCTATATCATGCTTGCCCAAAAGCGCTTTCTCCCCAACTCTCCAACCTTTACAGGGGCTGGAACACCGTTAGGGCAGCTTGCGGCTTGCTTTGTCTTGCCAATTTCAGATGACATGGGCCGGCGTTCAGACGGCATTTTCCAGACGTTGCGCGATTCGGCATTGATCCAGCAGACCGGTGGGGGGAATGGCTTTTCCTTTTCATCATTGCGGCCTTCCGGGTCAATCGTGAAAGCATCCTCAGGAAAAGCAACCGGGCCAATAGGCTTTCTCCGCGTTTATGACAATGCTTTTGGAGAAGTTGCGCAGGGGGGCACGCGTCGCGGGGCAAATATGGCTGTTCTGCGGGTAGATCATCCAGACATCGAAGAATTCATCGTCTGCAAAACCACGGAGGGCGCGATCAGCAACTTTAATATTTCCGTTGGCATAACCGATGCTTTCATGCGGGCCGTTGAAAAAAATGAGCAGTGGGAGCTGCGATTCCCGGATGTTCACCATCAGAAATATAGAGAGTTTTCCGGGACCCTCGAAGATGCTGAAAAAGAAGGTATACCGATCATTACCCACAAAACAGTCAGCGCGCGTGAATTATTTAACAAAATTGTCTACCAGGCACACCATAATGGTGAACCCGGTTTGCTGTTCCTCGATGCCGCAAACCGCAGCAATCCCCTTCCCCATTTATACCGCCTGCAATCAACCAATCCTTGCGGTGAGCAGTGGTTAGGCCCTTATGAGAATTGCTGTCTCGGTTCGATCAACCTTTCTCAATTCTTCCTCGAAGATGGAAAAATAGACTGGGATTCGCTGGCAGGCCACATCCATTTGGCAACCCGATTCTTGGATGATGTTGTAGACGCAAACGCGTATGTTCCCGCCGTTCCTAAACTCAAAGAGAATGCCTTGCGCGCCCGGCGCCTTGGCTTGGGGATCATGGGCCTGGCAGATCTTATGTTCCACGCTGGGATCCGTTATGGATCACCACAGGGGCAGGTTTTTGCTGGACAGGTTATTGAATTTGTCCGCTTCCATGCGATGGCGGAAAGTATCAAACTGGCAGAAATCCGCGGCGCATTCCCCGCAATTAACGGCAGCATATATGATCCCCAGGACCTCAAATGGGAACCGCCCCTTCCAACGCAACCGATTCAGATCCAGGTGGACCGGCCCGATCTGGATTGGTCTGAGATTGTCGCGGGTATCAAAATGCATGGCATCAGAAACGCTGCCCAAACAACCATCGCGCCGACCGGTACCATTGGTACGGTCGCGGGCTGTGAAGGATATGGATGCGAACCGGTTTTCGCGCTAGCTTATACAAGGCATGTCAATAATGACGGAGAAGATGTCGAGCTAACTTACACATCGCCATTATTTGAGCAGGCATTGATCAAAGCCGGTATCTCCGAAATAGAGCGGGAAACGATCATCGAACAAGTCAAGAAAACTGGCTCCTGCCAGAGTGTGGAAAGCGTACCCGCGGAAATTAGGGATACGTTTGTCGTTTCAATGGATATCAGCGCGGCTGATCATGTGCGTACGCAGGCAGCGATGCAAATATTTGTTGATAATTCCATTTCAAAAACGATCAATTTTCCCGGGGACGCGGAAGCAGATGACATCGCGACCGCCTATATGCAGGCCTGGCAGCTGGGATGCAAAGGGATCACGGTTTATGTCACCGGCTCCCGCGAAACGGAAGTACTGCAAACCCACTCCAAAAGCGAAGATGAAGTACGCGAAATGGTTACCGCTAAATTACCGGAAACAAATATTCCGATCTGGATCAAAGATTCCGATGCGGACGAGCCGCTGTTTATTAATCGCTCAAAAAAACCGCGTCCGCGCTACCTCCCTGGGTTTACTTTTGGCGTTGAAACCCCGGTCGGAAAAACATTTGTTACTGTGAACGAGAACGGCAACTCACAGCCCTTTGAAGTGTTCATCAATACAGCCAAAGCCGGGTCAGATGTTGCCGCGGACGGAGAGGCAATTGGAAGACTGATCTCATACATCCTGCGCCTTTCATCACCCATCGAGCCCATTCAGCGCATGCAGGAGATCTGGCGTCAGATGTCTGGACTTGGCGGCGGTAGGCCGATGGGATTCGGCCCGAACCGCGTGCGCTCCATGCCGGATGGTTTAGCCCAGGTCTTGGCTGAATACATCGAAAGCCGGGCAGACCGCATTTCAAAGAGCGGTATAACAAAAGTGGATCAGTTGATGGAAGGTGAAAAACCGATTCCGGCTGACTTTGGCGAAAAGAACGATTGGATAGAAAAGAAAGAAATGTTCTCAATGCGGATCGGCGACCTGTGCCCGGAATGTGGGCAGGCGGCACTGATCAACGAAGAGGGCTGCCGTAAATGTTATGCCTGCGGCTATAGTGAGTGCTGATCAATTTTGAATTGTAACGATTGATCCATAAAATAAGGAATGGTATGCCAAAACACCTGATTCTTGTAGCTGGAAATATTGGTTCCGGAAAAACATCGCTCACCGAACGTATCGGGGAAAGGATGGGATGGCGGACCGCCTATGAATCCGTAGCGGATAACCCTTACCTGCCAAATTTTTATAAAGACATGAAAAAATGGTCATTTCATCTGCAGGTCTTTTTTCTCGGGCATCGCGCCAAACAACACCGTGAAATGGCTACCGAACCACGCTCAGCGATCATAGATCGTTCGATCTATGAAGATGCGTTTATCTTCTGCCGAGCTTTACACCACATGGGCAACCTGTCCGAATTAGATTACCAGACCTACCAGAACGTCTTCAACCTGCTCATCCCTACCCTCCCCAAACCATCCATGCTCATTTACTTACGGTGTCCTGTCGAAGTGCTTGTACAGCGCATCCACAAGCGCGGGCGGGACATTGAATCCAGCATTTCTGCGGAATATTTATCCTTGCTTGAGTCTTACTACGATGACTGGATGGCATCCTTTGATGATTGCCCGGTTTTGACTATACGCACCGACGATCTTGACTTTGTGCATAAAACTAAACATCTCGATATTGTCATCAAACGCATCAAGGATAAATTAGCTGGAAAAGAAGAAGTAGTTTTCTAGGCAGCATGTATATCCATATCTTAGATATTTAAATCGAAATATTTCATGAAAAAAAATATTTTTAACATATCAAGTGAGGTCGTTTGCTTGATATGTATGTTTTTGAAAACGATTAATAATTTCCTAAATCACTATATACTCTAAATAACATTTAGAGAAAAGAAACTTTTTTTGTAATTTTTCCGTATATGAACTTAGAAAACAATGATTAAGCCGTCTGAAACCTTTGCAGAAGCTGAATGTATTATCAAAGTAAAAACGGGAGACCAGGATGCTTTCACTGACATAGTCGAAGCCTACCAGAATCCGGTCTATAACCTTTGTTATCGTATGCTAGGTACCCCGCAGGCGGCGGAAGACGCTGCCCAGGAATCTTTCTGGCGCGCGTATAAGAATTTGGATAGGTACGACCAAAACCGTTCATTTGCTACTTGGCTGCTTTCAATAGCAGCCCATTATTGCATTGATCAGCAGCGCAGAAAACGCCTGCCAACCATGGACCTCGATGAAATAATTGAATTTTCAGCTGATGATCCATCCCCGGGCCCTGAAGGTTCGCTGGTAGACACTGAATTTTCTGAGGAAGTGCAGATGCAGCTCGCGGAATTGAGCGAAAATGATCGCGCAGTGCTGATCCTCAGGTATTGGCATGAATGCTCAGAAAACGAAATTTGTAAAATATTGAAAATATCGAAAAGTGCAGTAAAAAGCCGCCTTCACCGCGCGCGAAACCACATGGCAGAGCAATGGTCACAGGCAAATGGTAGTTTAATTATGGAAGGAATGAACCATGAAGCACAAACAGTATAAACAGTGGATTCTGGATGAAACACCCCTGAATTCCCAACAGAAAAAGGAATTAAACAATCATATGCGATCCTGCCATAGTTGCCGGGCGCTTCACGCTGGCTGGTCTGCGAGCAAAAAAATGATCACACGGGCCACTCTACATTCACCCGCGCCAGGGTTCTCCTCCAGGTGGCAGCAAACGGTCATCAAGAAGAAACAGATTGAAAAGGTCAGACGCTACCGGTTGTCGATGTTGGCTTTGGTTTTATTGGCATTTGCTGGAACCGTTGCATATTTAGTTCTTTCCGGATCGGTGATGCAGTACTTTGCGAATGGGTTAGCAATGATTTCTGATCTAATTATTAAAACAACATCCGGTTTATCTTCGATCGGGTATTGGCTGCGCGGCGTGCCGATCGCGGTACCAATCACTATCGGTTTTGTTTTCTTCGGATTTCTATCCTCTTTTTTCCTGGTAGGTATTTTCTTTTTATGGAACATGAAGCAAAGGAAGTTACAGACGAATGAAATCCATATCAACTAAGCTGCTTCCCTTCTTCCTCATTGCCGTCCTGTTCACTGCATGCAGCCAGGCTGGCATTTCAGAAGAAGAAACATACAAAACAACCTATCCAAGCCAATTTATTTCTGGCGATGTCTTCATCCTAAAAAGGTATGAAAAAATTGATGGCGATGTCGTTGGTGTTGATACAACACTGATCATCGAGGAGGGTGCCTCTGTTCTCGGGGATATTAATCTACTGGCGAGCGATCTCGAAGTTGGCGGTCGGGTTGCGGGAGAGGTCAATCTTTTTGGCGGCACATCCCACGTATTGCGCTCCGGGCTTATTACAGGGTCTATCAACAGAATTGCCAATGATCTTTTGATTGAGCCTGGCGCGGTTATTTACGGGGAAATCAATACATTTTCTTTCCCTGATGAAAACCAACCGGAAAAAGTGGAAATACCGCGGGGTATCAATACGCTCATCAAGCCGCGAACCTGGATCATTATTCAGGTCGTTCGCAATATCCTGCTTATATTGACCAATCTTCTCATTATTTATCTGTTCGACCAACAAACATTTCGTGTTGCGGAGAAATTCCGGAAAGATCCGCTCGTGTCATGGATCGTGGGATTGGTTACATTCATTGCTGTTCCGATCGTGGCCACTATTTTGATTATTTCAATTTGCTTAAGCCCAATCGGATTGATTCTCCTTTTGGCACTGGTGATCGCAAACATTTGGGGGTACACCATCATCAGTTATTTTGCCGGAATCCAGCTCGCCCGTTGGTTCAAAATTAATACAGGAAAAATTGGTATCGTTTCTATCGGCTCCTTATTTTTTAGTCTCGTATTATCGCTGGCAGCATTTATTCCATTTCTCAGTATGGTTTTGAGCTGGATATTATCCGCCTTTGGCACTGGCGCGATCATTCTTTCTCTGCTTACTCGGAAAAAATAAAATATTGCAATTAGAGCTGCATGAAAACATGCGGCTTTTTTGTTGCCTAAGTATAGGTATAATCTATGCATTACTCATTTACGTGATCGTTTTTCGAGGATTGTATGAGACAAATTGTTCAGAATATGAAAAATGGGGACACAGAAGTTGTTGAGGTTCCGCTTCCTAAGATCAAACCCGGATCTATCCTCGTCAAAACACACGCCTCCCTTGTTTCAACTGGCACAGAACGGATGCTTGTTGATTTTGCGGAAAAAAATCTGATAGGTAAAGCAAAATCCCGACCGGACCTATTCAAACAGGTCATCCAAAAAGCACAGCGTGATGGCATTTTAACAACTTTAGAATCCGCGTTTAACCGGCTTGACCAGCCAATTGTATTGGGGTATTCATCTGCTGGAACGGTGGTCCAGGTTGGATCCGGCATAAACGATTTTAAAGTTGGCGACCGTGTTGCCTGTGCAGGCGGCGGCCATGCTGTCCATGCTGAGTATGCACTTATTCCAAAAAACCTTGCGGCGCCAATTCCTGATGGTGTTTCGCATGAGGAAGCCGCATTTGCGACCATCGGCGCCATTGCGCTCAATGGCATCCGCCTTGCTCAGCCCCAGATCGGAGAAACAACAGCCGTGATTGGATTAGGCTTGCTGGGTTTGCTCACAGCACAAATATTAAAGGCATCCGGAACGAAGGTTATCGGATTAGAGCTTGATCAGCGAAGAATTGAATTGGCACGCACGCTTGGTATTGACGCGTATTCAAACGAATTTGTCGCTTCCAATTTCCAGCAATTATCCGGAGGAAGTGGATTTGACCATATCTTCATCTGCGCTGATACGAAGTCGGACGAACCGGTCATTTTTGCCGGGCAGATCGCGCACGATCGTGGAAAAGTTGTCGCGATAGGCGCTGTCGGTATGGATATCCCTCGCAAGCCATATTATGAAAAAGAGATCACATTCATCGTTTCTCGTTCCTATGGGCCCGGCAGATACGATAAGTCTTATGAAGAAAAAGGGCAGGATTATCCAGCCGGATATGTTCGCTGGACGGTCAAAAGAAATTTATCTGCGATCTTAGATTTGATCAATGATCAGAAAGTGGATGTCAGCGCGCTCATCACACACAGGTTTAAGATTGATGAGGCACAGGCTGCGTATCAACTTTTATCAGGGAAAAGCAACGAGGATTTTCTGGGTTTGATTATCGAATATCCTCATCAAATAATTTCAGAAGATACCAGGTTGAATATCAGCATCCCATCGACGCACCAAAATGTTCGCCGCGGCACACTCAATGTTGGTGTGCTGGGAGCCGGGAATTATGCGAACGCTGTTTTCCTTCCTGTAATTAAGGATCATTCGGAATCAAATTGTTTTGGCATTGTTTCTGCTAAAGGGCTGCACGCGCAGCAATCTGGTAAAAAATTTGGTTTTCACTTTGCCAGTACAAATGAGAAGGAAATCTTCGAGAATAATGAAGTGGACATTGCGGTTATCCTGACGCAGCATGGTTCCCATGCTGATCTATCAGCTGAAGCGTTGGAAAATAATAAACATGTGTATTGCGAAAAACCGCTGGCGATCGATCTTGAAGGTTTACATAAAGTCATCAGCCATCTAAACAAAGAAAAACATCCATATCTTACCGTCGGATTTAATCGCCGCTTCGCGCCATTCACGCAAAAAATAAAAAATGAAATTGAGAAAATCAAGGAGCCCATTTTCGCGAATTATCGCATCAACGCCGGCTACCTTCCGCCTGACCACTGGCTGCATGATCCCGCAGCAGGCGGCGGCCGATTAATTGGTGAAGCGTGCCACTTTATTGACATGATGATCTACCTCATGGATGCACCGCCGGTTACGGTCAATACTCTTTTGCTTCCAAACAGCGGTAAATATGTAAATGATAATTTCCAGATCACTCTCTCATTTTCAAACGGATCAATTGCCTCCATCGCTTATTTGGCAAATGGCAGTAGAGCAGCCGGAAAAGAATATCTGGAATTATTTACGGCCGGTAAAACGATTATTATGGATGACTTCCGGAAATTATCGATTTTCGGCAAAGGGGAGAAAACCGATCGCGCCTTATTCAAGCAGGACAAGGGACACAGCGCCGCCTGGGCCGCCTTCGTTTCCGCGATCAAGAGCCACTCATCCCCGCCAATTCCCTACGATCAGCTATTCTTATCGGCATATACCGTTTTGGCTTGCGCGGAATCCATGCAAACGGGTGCGCCAGTCAACCTGCAGAAATTTATGAACAGAAACAATAGGTGATGCGAATTTCGCTCTCTACTTTCCGCAAATCCGTTTTACAGCTGCCTTTCAGAGAGACAATTAATTTTTTCTTGTACCAGGCAAAGCTGAAAACAGGTTATATGCGCATTATCACCCCCCTGAAAAGCAGAAACGCGTCCCTATCGCCTAATAATTTCCACCTGAAATGGTTGGGTTTCTTACCAGGCCAATTTAACGATTGGCACGGGTCACAGCACAGCGATGCGATTATCCGTGAAGCTGATAATGTCCTCGCGGGTAAGATCAATGCTTTTTATGGTCCGCAGATTGATCTTGACCTGAATCCGCATATTGCGCGCGGGCATTGGAGCCGGAAATACACGTCCTCGGAAAAACAGAAAATTGGTGATATCAAGTTTATTTGGGAACCGGCACGTTTTGGCTGGAGCATGCGCCTGGGACAGGCTTTCTGTATTTCTGAAGATGAAAATTTTGCTGTGTGTTTTTGGGAAAAATTTGGTTTGTTCCGAAAATTTAACCCACTTAATAAAAGCCCCAACTGGGAATCAGCGCAGGAAGTCGCGCTTCGCCTAATTGCATGGGTCGTTACCTTGCATTTTTTGCGCGGGTCAAAAACAATGACAACGCAAAACCTGCGCCAAATTGCAATAGATATTGCTGACCATGCAGACCGTATCCTGGCGACCCTCAATTACGCCAGAGCACAAAATAATAACCATTTGATTTCCGAAGCCGTTGGTTTGTACACTGCCGGGACATATCTTTACCATCATGAACGGGCTATGCGATGGCGGGAAATTGGGATGAGAGAATTTGTCCGCGCGATCGAGCGCCAGATTGACGATAATGGCGAGTATACCCAGCATTCCACAAATTACCATCGAATGATGTTGATGCTTGCGGTCTGGATGAGCCAGGTATCCCAAGAAAATGATACAGCGATCCCGGATCCAACAATTATGAAACTGCGGAAAGCGACAATGTGGCTGCTTCGCCATCTTGACCAGGAATCAGGACATGTCCCGAACCTGGGACATAATGACGGCTCATTGATATTTCCGCTCTCGACATGTGATTACGCGGACTATCGTCCCTCAATTCAAGCTGCTTCACAAACATTTTTCCGCCAAAGCTTGCTCAAACCAGGCCCATACGATGATCTGGCAAACTGGCTTGGAATCATGAAGGATCTAAAAATAACCGGAATTGAAGCCACGCAGGTGAATATTCCAAGGATCGGGAATGAGAAAACCTGGGGGATAATTCGCGCTGTTAAATTTTTGTCGCGTCCTGCGCATGCGGATCAGCTGCACGTCGATTTGTGGTATCAAGGGCATAACGTTCTTCAGGATGCGGGAACGTACCAATATAATCTGCAGCCGCCATGGAACAACGGGCTTTCCAAAAGTTGTGTGCATAACACCATCATTCTCAATCGGCAAGATCAAATGACACGCGGAGGGCGCTTCCTCTGGCTGGATTGGGCGCAGGCGCATATATCCCACCAAACTGAAAATCAGGTCACCGCTGCTCATGATGGATATCTAAGATCAGGTGCTGTGCATGAGCGATCATTGAAAAAGATCTCCGATGAACACTGGCAGGTCATAGATACGCTCTATAAACTTAAAGCTGCCAAAAAACCGTTCACAATTGATGTCCATTGGCTGGTCCCTGATTGGCCATTCGAAATATCAGGATTTCAAATCAATTTAAAAACGCCGTTTGGCGGCATGCGCTTGATTCCAAAATTTAAAGTTGAAGAAGAACAAACGCCGAAATTATTAATTTATAAAGCGGGCAAACCGATTGATCCGTCCTATTCTGATCGCCCGCTATTAGGGTGGCACTCGCCTACTTACGGAATTAAGGATCCAGCGGTATCTGTCTTATTCACGGTCAACAGGAAATTACCATTTAAAATATCGACAGATATTATTTTCAGATAAACTAAAGCAACTATGCATATACTTCTCATTCATCAGGCGTTCGCTGCGCTCAACGAGCCCGGTGGCACGCGCCACCACGAATTTGCGCGTCTCCTCGTTCAGCATGGGCACAGGGTCACTATCATCGCCAGTCCCATCAGTTACCTGACGGGGGCGAAGGGAAACGCACAAAAATTCGAAACCGACATGGACGGGAAGATCACAATCTATCGGACGTTTACCTACGCAGCGTTGCATAAAAGTTTTATACATAGACTCATCAGTTTTTTCTCCTTCATGGTTTCCTCCTTCTTTAAAGCCATGCAAATCAAGGATATTGATGTTGTCTGGGGGACATCACCGCCGATATTT
>CAZDIS010000016.1:0-27692 GCA_964505585.1 uncultured Pelolinea sp.
CGGGCTTCGAGCTTACGAACGACAACTTTTCCCAGAAAACCCGCGCCGCCGGTTACACAAACACGCTTATCAGTCCAAAATTTATTATTTTTCATTTTTATTGATTATTCTTAACCTCGGTGAATATTTTTAACCCCTCGATCTTCAATGTTGGCGCGTTGCCATCCTCTACGATCTTCATCCCATGCTCAACACAGGTTAACCGCAGCACTTCTGCGATATCACCGTTGCCTTCAATTTGAACGATTGAAAAACCCGAAGATTTCAGATCGTTGATCACTTCGGTGGATCTTTCTCGCACCAGCCGGTACATTTCCATCGAAGAATGGATGAAATCCACCAGCAGTCGCGCGCGCAGGGCAATGCCCTCTGGGGTGATAATGTAGCGCAATTTTTTTCGTTGGGCGCGTTTTACCTTGACATATCCTTTTTCTATCAGGCGTTTTAAATGCCAATTCACTGTTCCCACAGCTACCCCCAGGCGTGAAGCAAGCGATGCCTGCGTGGTATCGGGTTCCTGTTCGATATGCTCAAGGATGGTGAGATCGGCTTCTGTGGGTTTAAAGTGGGTATCCATAGTTTCAATATTCAAATGCTGAATTATAAACCCGACGCGAACGCGGGTCAAGCGCGCTATTTTTCACCTAATGCTATACTTTAGGCTAGATTTTAATAAAGATAAAATGGAAAAATATAACCAAAAAAGGATTGCGCACTGGAATAGGATTGCTAAAAAATTACGCAATTGGCGTGGATTGGGGCGTTATTATAACGCGCGTATCAGCGAAATTTATCGTTTCAATATTCCCGAGAATCAATCCGTTCTTGAAGTTGGCACAGGTACAGGAAAACTTCTCGCTGCATTAAATCCCGATCGTGGATTAGGCATTGATATTTCAGACGGCATGGTCAAACTCGCCCAGGAGATCCACCCCGAATTGGAATTCATGCAAAGGGATGCTGTAGATTTTACATTCAAAGAAAAATTCGATTTTGTCGTCCTTTCTGACACCATCAATGACCTTTACGATGTACAGGCAGCCCTTGAGAATATCTTGCACGTCCTTAAACCAGACGGTCGATTGGTCATAAACTTTTACAACCGCTTATGGGAACTTCCATTAAAAATCGCGGAAATGCTGAATTTTGCCAAGCCTAACCTGATTCAGAACTGGCTGACCATTGATGACGCGAAGAACCTTCTTGACTTATCCGGATTTGAAACGATTAAGAGCTGGGAAGAAGTGATTTTTCCTTTTTCCATCCCGATCATCACCCCATTTTTTAATAAGTTCTTGGTGCGCCTCTGGCCGTTCAAACACTTGGCAATGACACATTTCATTGTGGCTCGCCCGAAGCCAATTAAGCAGTCCTTAGATAAGAAACCCTCTGTCTCAATTATTGTCCCCGCCCGCAATGAGGCTGGGAACATCTCCTCAATTTTTAAGCGGATACCTAAATCATTTAATGATCCGGAATTGATCTTTGTGGAAGGACATTCCACCGATGACACCTTGGAAGAGATCAGAAAACAGATCAAAACCAACCCTGATGTGCGCGCTTACCTTTATGTTCAGGAAGGCAAAGGCAAAGGGGATGCCGTGCGGCTCGGTTTTTCAAAAGCGACGGGTGATATTCTTATGATCCTGGATGCGGATTTAACCATGCCGCCAGAGAACCTGCCTCGCTTTTATAACGCCATCGCCAACGGTGTGGGTGAATTTATCAACGGTGTGCGCCTTGTTTACCCCATGGAAAAAGACGCCATGCGATTCTTTAATTTGATGGGTAATAAATTCTTCAGCGTTGTATTCACATACTTGCTTGGCCAACCCGTAAAAGATACATTATGCGGCACAAAAGTACTCAAGAGAACCCATTACGAGGAGATCGCTGCCAACCGCTCTTATTTTGGAGATTTTGACCCATTTGGAGATTTTGACCTGCTATTCGGTGCTGCAAAGATCAACTTAAAGATCGTTGACATGCCCATCCGCTACGCTGAACGTGTTTACGGTTCCACGAATATTCAGCGCTGGCGTCATGGCTGGCTCTTGCTGCGTATGGTTGGTTTTGCTGCGAAACGCCTAAAATTTATTTGATTTTTTCCAGGACGATCAAAGCAAACATCCCGGATTTTGTATGATTGAATAATGTATTTTCTATCCTGCGAATGACAGGATACATAAATCCTGGCATCGACGTCCGCAGGGAAAATCCACCGCCTAATAAATATGCCAATGGCATGATCGCCTGCTTTTCCTTGAGAACAAGATCTGAAAACCTTAATGTGAAAATCTCAAGATCACGTTCAAATACCATCCATGGAAGTGCCTGGTTAGCCCCAGATAACGGCCCGCTTGTTTGGAAAGCCCATTCGGCAGCACTGGTATCCGTCATTTCATGATGGAATCGTGTATAGATCCATTTTGACCATCCGTTCATCCAGGGTTCGATCAAGATCATTCTGCCGCCGACCCTCAAAACCCTGTTCGCTTCGCCTAGTAAATCTTCTACATTTGGAATATGATGAAAAACATTCATCATCAGAATGCCATCTGTCTGCTTGTTTGCAAACGGGAGGTGCAACCCGTTCAAAACGAGATCGATATAAGGTAAAAAAAGAATATCAGTGCTTATAACTGATGGAATAATCTCATTCATGAATCCAGGTCCACTCCCTAATTCAACCAGCACATCTCTGGATTCAGGCAAATGCTGTTCGAGAATTTGATACCATTCCAGGTAAATTTGATGCATGAATGGTTTCTTAGCTACAAAATTTTTACGCTTTATCGTCGTATCTGGATGATCCAGATCTGTAAATGGATGTCGCCGCATAAATTTATTCAGATTTAATTGCAAACCGTTGATCGAGTGCAAATACTTTTTCAAACCCTTCTTTCAGGGTAACTGACGGCTCATATCCCAATTTTTTCTTCGCGAGGCTGATGTCAGCGCACATGCGTGAGGGGCCGCTGTCATGGGCTTTATTAATTACAATTTCGGGTTTCGTACCGGTTGTTTCAACCACCGTCTTAATGATCTCATGCACATTTGTTTCAATACCGCTGCCAACATTGATGATTAAGCGGTTGATCTTTTCTGCGAAAGATGCCGCTTTCATCGCATCAACAACATCATCAATGTAAACATAATCACGGGTCTGATTACCGCTGCCATGAATAACAATGGTGCCATTCTCTACTGCCTGGCGAAAAGCATATGGGATCACCGGCGCGTGCGATGGTGGCAGCGGCTGGCCCGGACCAAATGCATTAAAAACACGCAGGCATACGGTTTCTATTCCCCAGCGGTCGCCGATCGTTCGGATATAGTATTCCGCTGACAATTTGGAAACCGCGTATGGTGAGCGCGGATTCGGTCTGCAGCGCTCCTTTAGTGGTTGGTTGCGCTGGTTGCCGTAAATCGTTCCTGATGAAATGAAAATCACCCGTTTAACACCGACATCACGCATAGCTTCCATTAATGTGACTGTTCCGCCAACATTTACAGAATTGTATTCGCGCGGGTAAAGCATAGATTCAGGGACGATCACGCGTGCCGCGAGGTGATAGACACAATCAACATCCTGCAAGAGCGACCATAATTTTGGCCGATCGTTGATATCGCCGCGAACCAGATGGACATCCGGCAGGAGACGGTCAGGGTTACCCGTTGAAAGGTCGTCAAGACCTACCACACGATGGCCATCAGCAAGAAGACTATTTGCTAATGGAGCCCCTAAAAATCCAGCTGCACCAGTAATTAAAAATCTCATTATTCTTTATATATGGGAAATATTTTCTGGGATTATAGCACAGCGATAATAATGTACAATTAGGCGCGTTTGAAAAAAGAGGTAAATTGATGCGAAATATTATGCGTAAACTTCTTGGTTTTGTTTTTACGCTCACCATAGCTTTTTCTTCTACACAATTTGTTTTTGCCCAGGATAGCGATGATCCAATCTTTCCTGCATACGAAGAAACTGATGAAGGGCTGCCAATATGCGTTCCGGATGTTTATCTTGTTCCGCCAGTGGATTGTTTACCGGTCGGACCATCCGAAAATCTATCTTCATGGGCTGAAAAAGGATTATCTATACCCTTACCGCCGCTGCAGGCAGGCAGACCATCTCCCGCTTATACACAAATAGATCAGAAGTATGCCAAGCTCAACTTGCTGCCAGGTGTGCAGGCAGCATATTATCCAAATATCGAATCCGCCGTATTGGGATTTGGTGCATTAAGCAAGCTCCCCCCGGGAGAGACACTGTATGTCGCGTATGAGGAAGTTGCCACCAACAATGGTGACCCCTATGTCGCCAACGGGCGGGGTGAATGGATCCGCGCATCGCCAACAACGTATTCAGATTTCCAGGGGCTTTTGTTTGACCGGCCAGTGGAAAACACATTCGGCTGGATCGTAGATCGTGTGCAACCGCGCCGCGAACCTTCCATTTACGCCGCGATAGTTAATGAAACACTCCCTGCGCAGTCTGTCGTTCAGATCTATGACGAGATCCAGGCTGAAGGAACGACCTGGTATATGGTCGGCTTCGGTAAATGGGTCGATCGACGCGCGATTCGTGCGGTTTATCCCCGTCTTGCACCACCGGAAGGGGTCAATAACGGCCGCTGGATAGAAGTGAATTTATATGAGCAAACCCTGACAGTGTACGAAGATAATCGGTTGGTTTTTGCCACTCTGGTAGGCACAGGTTATGATCCGTATTACACCCAGCCGGGGTTGTTTCAGATATATGAAAAAAAGGAATTAGAAACAATGGAAGGCGCGTTTGAAACTGGTAAAGCCGATTATTACTACCTGGAAAATGTGCCGTGGACTATGTATTATGACGGTCCGCGCGCCTTACATGGGGCGTATTGGCGCCAGCGGTATGGATATGAATTATCGCATGGCTGCGTCAACTTATCGGTTGGAGATTCGGGCTGGTTGTATGAGTGGGCAGACGTCGGGGACTGGGTTTATGTCTGGGATCCAAGTGGAAACACACCCACAGATCCGGCCTTTTATCAAGGCAGCGCGGCGTTCTAAAATTAAAGTGCGGTCATCCCGCACTTTTTTTATGTGAACCCTAATCCTGCCGTAATAAATTCCCAATTGACCCACAGGTCATAGATGCCGAGTCCCAGAATAAGCAGCCCGCTGACCAGGTTAACCCAGCGCGAATACCGGGCAAAAAATCTGGTGATCGGTCTCTGAAGCGCGCCTCCAAGAAACGAGAGCACAAACAGCGGCAAGCCAAATCCCAATCCAAACCACAGAAATGTGCCCAACCTTGAAATAAATGCGGTGCTCTGCAAGCTGATCGCGAAAATCGACACCACCAGCGGGCCAGAGCAAGGTAGCGCGATCGGCCCATATAACAGTCCATACAGAAATGCGTTTGCGAATGGATGGGAAACTGCCGGTATTTGGATTTGCGGCAGTTTCTTAAATGGGTTGCGGTCAAATATAAGCAATAGTCCTAAAATGATCAGGATCGAATCTGCGATCGGTACAACGACTGATAATGCGCGCCCGATGGAAAGTGAAAAAAACGCGATGACTGCGCCGATAAGCAGCATCATTATCAGGACACCCAGTAGCACAAAGAATCCCAGGAAGTACTGATGGCGCTTGTTGCCATCCGATTTTTCTCCGCTGGCACTAAGATAAGCCAGATAACCAGGATACAGTGGAAATACGCACGGACTCGTCGTTGCTAGTAATCCGATTCCGATCGAGGTGAGTATATTGCCAATATTCATCGTTAAAACCTTACAAATAGGGTGTTACCGCGTCTAATAGTTCTTCAGCACTTTTGATGCCAAATCCCAGGGGATGCGGATTTCCCTGCCTGTCGATGATCAGCATCGGCGTGGATGGTGGGTTTAGGAACTGGGGACCATACAGCGCGCTGATCTCATCGATTATTTCATTGTTGGCAACGACATATTTCCAGTCAAATCCATTTTTCTGGATATAACCAGTTAGCAAAACAGTGTCCTCGTTGGGATCGATATTGACACCTAAACTCTCAAAGTCATCACGCTCGCCCAGCAGATCATGGAATCGTTTTACTTCCTGCTGCTGCCTCAGGCAGTTTGAGCACCAGACGGCCAGCGTTTCTACCAGATAGACCTTGCCAAGATTGTCCTGAATGGTGAATACTTCCCCGGTGTTTACATCCGTCAATTCAGCTGCGTACCAATCCGGATATTGCTGCTCTGCGGGTTGGGGTTCTTCTTCCATGGCTTGCGCCTGATTATCTTCAGTTTCCATACTGTCTTCATGTGTCTGTTCAATTTCGACTGCTTGAGCATTAATAGCAGGTGCTGGATTGCAAGCATTAACAACAAAACCAAGCACAAGCAGAATACCAAATAATGCGAATTTTTTATCCATTTTTTACCTCACTGATTTAAGCTAGATACTAGGTGAGAACAGCACTGTCTGATGTTAATGTTATATAAGATGTATTTTGTACAATAAATTAAAAAGCCCCCTGAATGGTCGGGGGGGCTGAAAAAATTATGATTTTTTACAGACGGTATATGTCTCCGAATTTATGGTTCAGATACTTTATATATGGTTCTGGTGTTATCTTTGATCCTGTGACTTTTTTGACAAGCTCCTGTGGTTCAAATTTTGCGCCATGCGTGTGAATATTTTCACGCAGCCATTCGAGTATGGGGGCAAAATCCGCGCCAGCGACCTTGCTTTCGATATCATCGATCTCCTCTGACATCTTCTCCCATAATTGTGCGGAAACAAGGTTTCCCAGCGCGTATGTCGGAAAATAGCCAAATCCCCCAAAGGACCAGTGCACATCCTGCAGGATGCCATCTGCGTCTGTGGGCGGAACAATACCCAGATATTCTTCGAATTTTGTGTTCCATGCATCAGGCGCGTCTTTCACCGCCAGACTGCCTTCCATCAGTGCGATCTCCAGTTCTAACCGCAGCATAATGTGCAGGTTATATGTGGCCTCATCCGCTTCCACGCGAATAAGCGAGGGCTCAACGGCATTCACGCCGCGGTAAAAGTCATCCAGAGATACGTTGCCAAGCTGTGAAGGGAAGAATTCTTTCAGGCGCGGATAGAATTGCGCCCAGAATTCCTTTGATCTGCCGATCAAGTTCTCCCACATCCGGGATTGGGATTCATGCACAGCCATCGAAGCGCCATCCGCGAGGGGTGAACGATTTAGGCCTTGTGCGATCCCCATCTCATACAGGGCATGACCGCATTCATGGAATGTTCCAAACATTGCGGTTGGTAGATAATCCTCCTTCACTCTTGTCGTGATGCGTACATCATGGATTCCAAAACTCGTCGTGAAAGGATGTGCGGATTTATCTTGCCGTCCATGTTTCCAATCATAGCCAAATTTCGTGATCACTTCCTCCCCAAATGCCCATTGGGCTTTTTCGGGGTAAGTCAGAAAAAGGAATGATCGGTCCACCTTTTCCTTTTCGCTGATAGCTTTGATCAGATTGACTTGCTCTGGCCGTAGTTTATCAAAAATCTTCTGGACTTCTGCGGTTTTCATCCCGGGTTCAAAATCATCCAAAAGTGGATCATAAACATGCTCCCAGGGCCTAAAAAACTCCGCGTATTCTCTTCGCAATGCGACCAGCTTCTCTAAGTTTGGTTTGAAAATGGAAAAATCAGACGCTTTTTTTGCCTTTTCCCAGACAGATTGGCCAACTGTTGTTTCGCGGGCGAACTTTACAACAAACTCTGAAGGCACCTTCGTTTGTTTATCATAGTCACGTTTGGCAACTTTTATCAGGCGCGCATCATCGGAATCTGGCTCTAACTCTTTTCGGTAATCCGCCAGATCATCCAATAATTGCCCGATCTCATCTGAAGTGGCTTTTGTATGGAGTATATTTTCAACCGTTGCAATTTGCTCACCGCGGTCAGCTGCTGCGCCTTCCGGCATATTGACCAGCTGGTCCCAGCCAAGCACTGCACTGGCGGCGCGTAGGTCCGCGATTTCTTGTAGTTTTTCTTTCAACAAAGTTAGTTTTTCATTCATCATGCCACCATTTCCTTTTTATACAATTTTCCAGCGTAATTCTTCACAATTTAACGCGGCAAGTACTTCGCTGGCGATATCGATCGACGCACGAAGTTGCGCATCCGCTGTTTGACCGCCAATATGCGGTGTTGCGATCAAATTTGGATGCGAGATCAGATCCTGGTTCCCAGGTGGTTCTGTTTCATAAACATCCAGTGCAGCGCCGGCAACCTTGCCAGATTGTAAGGCATGCAGCAAAGCGCTTTCATCAATGATTCCGCCGCGAGCAGCGCAAACCAGCCGTACCCCATCCTTCATCATCGCGATCGTTTGGTCGTTGATCATGTGATGGGTTTCTTTGTTGAATGGTGTATGGATCGTAATAAAATCAGAGCTCTTCAGGACATGTTCGAAAGGCAATATCTCACCGCCATCAACAAATGTCGTCTCCGGTTTTAAGATTGGATCGTAGGCATTGATGCGCATACCGGTCGCTGTTGCCAGTTTTCCAACCATCGCGCCAATGCGCCCATACCCAATGATACCCAGCGCCTTGCCGCAGAGCTCCATCCCAACCAGAGATTTTTTGAGCCATTCTGCGTTCTTCATGCCCGCGCTTGCCCTGGGAATTTCACGGGCAAGCGAGAAGATCAATCCCATCGTCAATTCAGCCACAGATGTTGTCGTGGCTACCGGTGCGTTTACAACAATGACGTTATTTTCTTTCGCTGCTTCAAGGTCGATATTATCAACCCCCACGCCGCACCTTCCAATTACCTTCAGCTTATCACTGCTCTCGATCACCTGCCGGGTCATTTTCGTGCGTCCCCGTACAATGACCGCGTCATATGCTGGTAGAGTCTTGATCAGGTCTTCAGGTGAAATACCCTTTTGATCAGTGAATTCATTTTTTTCCGAAAGAAGATCCTTGCCGGGTTGTTGTAATCCATCAGTAAGTAAGACCTTAAATTTTTCCATTTCAATGCCTCCTAATTTATATACCCCACCCATTTTAATCAACAAGATCCGGGTTGGTCAGTGTCCAAATGCCAAATTATAGGAAACAATTGGCACATGTACCAATCAATGTGGAAAAGTGAGGGATTATTCGTACCGCAGTGCTTCAACCGGTTCTAACGAAGCTGCGCGGTTTGCTGGGTAAATCCCAAAGAATAAACCAACGGCGGTCGAGAATACCGTCGCTAGCAGGATCGCGTCCAGCCCAACAGATGGTGAGAATGGGGTTCCTGAAGCAGCAGCGATTCGTCCAACAACAGCAGATATGATCCAACCAAAGATAATGCCGACAATACCGCCAAATAGGCTGAGGAGGATCGATTCGGTCAGAAATTGCACCAATATATCCATTTTACGCGCGCCAACTGCCTTACGTAATCCGATCTCTTTTGTCCGTTCCGTCACGGATACCAGCATGATATTCATGATGCCAATGCCGCCAACCAGCAGTGAAATGGCAGCGATCCCGCCCAAGAAGATCGTGAATACATTGGTGATCGTTCCCGCAACGGAAAGAAAGTCTTCCTGTGTGAAGACCGTAAAATCATCTGCGCCTAATTCCGTCCGATGGCGGGTTCGCAATATTTGAGAAATTTCTTGATTTGCAATCGGTACCGATGCTGCATCGATCGCCTGCACATAAACAACATCCACATGATCACGCTCGCGGTTGATTAAGCGCGCGCGCGCGGTGGTGATCGGCACCAGGATCACATTATCCTGGCTCCCAAAAGAACCGCCGCCTTTTGGCTCCAATACTCCGATCACACGAAATGGCTGTCCGTCTATGCGTATCGTTTCTCCGGTAATAAATTCCCTGCGGTCAAACAGCTTGTCTGCAACTTCAGGCCCGATCAAAGCAACCGATGCCCGGCCATTAACTTGTTCATTATTAATAAAATCTCCTTCTAACAAGCCGTAATTCCGCACTTCTTCGTATTCAGGTGTAACACCAGACACTTCAGCTGAGGTTTGGGTTCCTTCATAAACGATCGTTAAATTTCCTGAAATGGTCGGTGCGACAGCTTGTATATGCGGGGCCTGGAAAACATCAGAAAAGGCCTGCACGTCTCCCAGCGTAAGCGGTTGTTCGTTCGCGACGTCCTGCTGAAAATTACCCTGAAAAACGAATAAAAGGTTTGTGCCGATTCCGCTGATGGAACCCAGGATGGTATCCTGCGCGCCAGTCCCCACAGCCAGCATAGCAATAACAGCTGCAACCCCGATCACGATGCCAAGTATCGTTAAGGCTGCCCGTAATTTATTGGCAGATAAACTTTCTATTGCTTCCCGAATTGATTGTGCAAAATTCATTTTTTACTTTCTTTCACTTTTCCATCATAGAGTTCGATTACGCGATGAGTTTGTTTGGCGATCTTGGGATCATGTGTAACGATAATCAGGGTTGTGCCAAATTCCTTGTTCATACTTAGCAGCAACTTCATGATCTCTTTTCCCGACTTTGAATCCAGGTTGCCAGTTGGTTCATCTGCCATGATAATTGATGGATTGTTGATGATCGCCCGCGCAAGCGCGACGCGCTGCTGTTGGCCGCCCGATAATTCAGTCGGCTTATGGTGTACGCGATCCCCCAACCCAACTGATTCCAAAGCTTTCACCGCTTTTTGTTTACGATCAGACTTTTCGCCTGCGTAACGCAGAGGAAGTTCTACATTCGTCAACGCGGTTGAACGGGATAATAGATTAAAACTCTGGAAAACAAAACCGACTTTTTTATTTCGCACGATCGCCAGTTCGTCATCACTCATATTGGATACCAGCTGCCCATCCAAAAAATAATCACCTGCGGTAGGCCTGTCAAGACAGCCGATGATATTCATCAGCGTTGACTTGCCCGACCCGGACGGTCCCATGATGGAAACCACTTCACCTGCTTTGATGGTGACATCCACGCCGCGAAGCGCGTTGACTTGCACCTCTCCCATCTGGTATACCTTGGTCAAACCATGCGCGCGGATGACTTTATTTGAAGGTTTTTTTTTCATTCGGTTACCTTACAAATGCAGGCGGTTGGCCGGTGATCATTTCAAGCGGTGGGTTGAGAACAACAATATCACCTTCCTCAATATCACCCCCGGTGATCTCAGAGTTGAGGTCAGACGATGCGCCGAATTCAACAGGTACTTCAACCATTTCACCGTCTTTAAGAATGAATACAACGCGTTTATTTTCCATCAGCCGTACCGCACGGTTTGGAACATACAATACATCGTCGATCTCTTTTACAATGATATTTACGGCCGCTGTCATACCCGGACGAACTTTTTCTGCATTGCCGTTTATCTTAAGGGTTACCAGAAAATCGACCCCGTTCCCCTTGTCAATACCGACCTTTGAAACCTCAACGACTTCCGCTTCAAATTGTTCTCCCAGGATTGCGTCAAATGTCAATTCAGCACGCTGTCCGACGGCAATCCGGTTGATGTCCACTTCGGAAATTTCAACATCGACATATAGTTCAGATAGGTCATCAATACGAAATGCGCTTTCACCTGCAGATACCTCATCACCTACCTTGGGGAATGCCTTGGTGATTGTCCCGCTGAACGGCGCTTCGATCCAGCTTTGTGAAACGGTTGCTTCCGCGGCGGCAACGCGTGCCTCGGCAGCAGTGATATCGTTAGAGTTGGGTCCGTCTTTAACCCGCTCCCACGCTCGCTGCGCGTCACGTAATCTTGATAAGGCAACATCATAATCCGCAAAGTCTTCTGCGACCTGGCGGTCGTATGCCTTGCCAAGAATGTAATTCAAGTTGCGCAGCGCTTTATCTCTTTCAAATCTAGCGGCGTCTAGTTCTTCTCCTGCCTTTATCCGCTCAGGGTCATCGTCTTCTAATGCTCGCACCACATCGTAAGCATACTGCGCGTCCTTAAGCACCTCTTCTGCTTCTAAAAATGCGCTTCGGGCTTCGTAGATACGGTCCAGGTCTGCTTCGTTATAGTTCCATTCATCACGGTCTTCTTCAGCTATCCGCAGATCACTTTCTGCCTCTAAAAGGTCCGTATAAGCGACCGCGCTCTCTGTGGTTGAATTTAGTAGGTCTTCCAATTCCCGATTGGCGGTCACCAGGTCCGCTTTGGCAAGGATCACTGCCTGAGGGAGTGTGTTATCGGCCAATTCAGCAAGGACAGCGCCTTTCTCAACCTGGTCATTGATGTCCACGTTCACGGTTTCAACACGGCCTGTTGTTTCCCAATTTAATTCAACCGATTGGTTTGGTTCTACAACACCAGTCGCGCCGACGATTGCGATTAGATCGCCTCGTTCAACAGTTGTGGTTTGCAGATCTTCAAACTCACCATTTCGATTGGTAAATGATCGGACCAGGACAACCGTGAGCAAAATAACACCCAGGGCGATCAATGCTGTCCACCATGGGTTTTGCTTGCTCCAGGCAATGGTTTTCTGAAATATGTTTAATTGTTTCTGTTCGGATTTTTCTTTTTTCACTATGCGTACCTCACCCATTAAAGGGCTTTTCCTATATGATTGATTTAATTGATATTCGGATTTAGATTGATTCTGTCGTCAAATACGCGAAGACAGCCGTCAGTGTCTCATGCAGCATCTGATCACAAGAAAATTGCGAGGGCTTGCGTCCACAGCGATGCAGCATAAGGGGCGCATTCATAATGCCCATGACAGCGATCGCGGCTAACCTTGGATCCCTGGTCACAAACTCACCCTTTTCCATGCCAAGCTTTAGCAGATCGGCGATATTATGCAGACTTGGTTCCAGATGCCTGAAATTACCAGCGTCAGAACCACCTGAATCGCCATCCGTTGGGGTTAACCAGAATAATGTGTAGATCTTTGGATGCTCATGCGCGGTGACAGAATAATCCATCAACACTTCTTTCAGCACTTCGATCACCGGGCGATCTTTCGCTTTTTCTAACAACCCTTCGAAATGAATATCATTGCGTTTTTGCTGGCGTTCGATCAACGCGTGCATGATCTCGTCCCGGTCTTCAAAATATGTGTAAAAAACCATATGCGAAACGCCAACTTTTTCTGCGATCATACGAATGCTTACTTTCTGTGGAGTAACTTCATCAAGCAAATCAATAACCGCATCCATCATTTTGTTGCGCATTGCCTGAATTTTTTCAGGGGAATTTTTTGGTCTGGCCATTTTATTATCCTTATACTTATATAAAATATTCTTTTGTATATATTATTTGAAGTGTATAGTATTTGTCAATACGTTTTGTGTAAACAATTCATTAATATCGTATAAAGATCATCAATACCCCGATTTATAATGAATGCTATGCATAAGTCCGGATTTTTCAAGATAGCCCAAACTGTTTTTTCATTGCTCCTGATCTTGCTTTTTATCACCACAGATGTTTGGTTTCCTGATACCCCCGCGGATCTGGTCAGGCGGTATACCCGCACATATGAATTTGATTACGTTGGCTGGGAAATTAAGGCAATTTGGGAAAAAATAAAAGGGTTTAGTCTGGGTATATCAAATTACCTGACCATCGAGCAGCAAAGAACCGTCATTCGGGATTACTTCAGTTTGATCAAACGCTCGCGTGACTTGGGAAATGAGATCACAACTCTTTATGGCGACCCGGCTTTTGATGATACACAGCACATTCTCGATCTTGAAAAAAACCTTGATGTGATCAATTTACGCCTAAAGCACCAGGCAATGCTGGCTGAACCAGTTTTTCAGACACAGTTATCCTACGCGATCGCAACACTTGGGATCACCAAAATTGATACTCCCTTTCCTCCCGTGCTCTTTAAAACATCTTCATTGCCTAAACAACTGATCCTATCTCCCAGGGATACGATCAGGCAGGAAAAAAGCATCTCTTTGGTCTCCGATATTTCTCTGCAGGAAATGATCGCTCTGGAAGAAATGGTTGAAAATAATACAGATTTTTCCGCGCTGGTTGTACCCATTGGCGGGGTCGGCACCTACCCTTCCATGATCATTGAAACACCCTCGCTGACTAATCTTCTTGATACCATTGCTCACGAATGGACACATAACCATTTAACATTTAGGCCGCTTGGATTGCGGTATGGTGCGTCTCCGCCTTTGCGAACCATGAATGAAACAGCGGCGAACATTTCTGGCAGTGAGATCATGCAGCAAACACTCAAAATCTTTTATCCCGGATCGATCAAGCCGGACCCCATCCTGCCGAATACTCTTTACGCGAGCGCTTCTCCGCCATTAGATTCGGAAATCGGTTTCAGTTTTTCTAAACGCATGTATGAAACCAGAGTCCGCGTAGATGAGCTATTGGAGTTAGGCAAAGTAATGGAAGCCGAGAAATTCATGGAGGAACAGAGACTCGTTTTCTGGGAGAATGGCTATCAGATAAGAAAACTGAATCAGGCTTATTTCTCATTTTATGGTGCGTATGCCGATGCACCCTTTAGCGCGGCCGGGCGTGATCCGGTTGGTGAGGACGTTCGGTTAATGCGCGCCCAGCAACCCGGGCTTTCTTCATTCATTTGGAAAATCAGCTGGATGATTAATTACCGCCAGCTGCGGATTGCAGCACGATCATTCTAATTATCCAAGCGGAACAGCCAATCGGGCAGATTCCGTTATAATCAAGTCATCATATCCAGGCAGGAATTAATTGAACCAGATTCAGGTAAACTTTAACGTAAATCCAGATACGCCGCTCCTCTTGATCATATCAGGACCCTCCGGTGTTGGAAAAGACTCCGTCCTGCGTGCACTGAAAAAACGCGATCTTCCCTTACATCACGTTGTCACGGCGAACACACGCTCTCCGCGGGATGACGAAGTAGAGGGGGTCGATTATTTTTTTGTTTCTAAAAAACGTTTTGAGGAAATGATAGCGAACAACGAATTACTCGAATATGCTGAAGTGTATGAAGATTATAAGGGTGTTCCAAAATCAGAGGTCAGGAAAGCGATCAGCACGAATAAAGATGTGATCTTCAGGCTTGACGTACAGGGCGCAGAAAAGATTAAATCCATATTTCCCCAGGCAATATCGATCTTCCTCACGCCAGCAAACCAGGATGAATGGTTTAAGCGTCTTGGCCAGCGGCGGCTTGAGCATGAAAAGGACCTCGATACCCGTATTGAAACAGTCAAACAAGAACTGAAAACAGTCAATCAATTTGATTTTGTCGTTGTCAATGAACAGGGAAAACTGAAAAACACAGTAGACATAATCGAAGCGATTATCATCGCTGAACATCACCGCACAGACAAAACCCCCATCGATGTATAGACGAAGCAATTTCCTGGGCAGAATTAAAAATTCGGTCACGCTTTACTTGATCGTCATCACGATCCTTGCCTACGTTCTCCAGAACATAACGGAAATGTTTTTTGGAAATGACCTCTTGCTCTATTACGGCGCGAAGATCAATGTTTTCATTTTTGAGGGGCAGATTTGGAGATTTTTTACACCTGTTTTTCTGCATGGGTCGTTGCTGCATATTGGTTTTAATTTATACGCTCTATATACGATTGGGCCAGCTTTAGAACGACGCTATGGCACCTCTCCCTTTTTACTTTTGTACTTCTTTGGTGGCGTTTTTGGGAATATATTTTCTTTCCTGTTTTCATCAAACGTTTCTCTCGGCTCTTCAACAGCAATATTTGGGTTAATTGCGGCTCAGGCTGTGTACATCTATAAAAATCGAACCCTGCTGGGGAGTGCGGCAAACTCAATGCTGCGGAATGTCTTAATGATGATTGGGATCAATTTAATGCTGGGCCTTTCCCCCGGTATTGACAATTGGGGGCATCTCGGTGGTCTGGCTGGCGGTTTTCTATTTGCCTGGTTTGCCGGCCCAAGTTACGGTATATCTGAAAATGTTTTTGGTGAGAACGTTATTGTCCGGGAGAATAAACGTTTCGCGCTTATCTCAGCGGGCTTATTTGGGCTCGCCGTGTTGCTTATTGCTATTAGATTTCTGCTGAGTTAATCTTCGGAATCACATCCATCTTCGATCCGCAACAGCGTGGGATTAAAAAAGCCGCCAATGCCGATCACCGCGCATCCGATCGCTCCAACAACCAGCCACCCGCGGATCCCGATCCAACGCGTTATCGGTACAGCAACCAGCATGCTCACCAGCATCATGGCTGAGATGATGCTTTCCAGAAGCGAGAACACGCCCCTTTGCAAAGACGGCTGGACATAGGTTTGCAGGATAGCAAATATCGGCCCATTCGCGATCGGATTCATCAATCCCGCGATCCCAACGCCGGCGAGCGCAATAAAAAATGAATTCGATGGTGCGGCAGATATCACCGCGGAACCAATTGCCAACCCGGCTATGCCAAATAGGATCGTATGTATGTTTCGCCGGAAACCTCCCCATGCAGTCATAATTAACCCGCCAAGGATCATGCCGGCACTGAACGTTGATTCGATCATGCTCAATGCGATCACCCCTTTATTAAAATGGTCTGTCACCAGAAGCGGGAGGAAAGTAAATCCTGGGTGGATTAAAAAGTTTATAAGTGCTGCGGCAACTATAAGGTAAAACAACCCCTGCCAATTAAACAGAAACTTGACGCTATTTTTCAATTCGCCCAGAAGATTTGGGGCAGCTTTGGTCTTTGCGTTTTCATTGTCCAATTCCGGCGCTTTCAGAATCAACAGAGGTGCCATTGCAAACATCGTAGCTAAGATATCAATGAATAAAATTTGTTCGATTTTCATTCGCAGCAAGAGTATCGCCGAGATCAGTGGTGAAATGATACCGAGTGTGCTCCGCAGGGAATGATTCAATCTGGAGATCCTTCCAATGCTGGATCTTGGAATCATTTCTCCTGTCGCCGCCTGCATGGCAGGCCAGCGGAGGGCGCATCCCATGGCTCTTATGAAAAGCAAAAAATAGATCTGCAACACACCATCCGTATCAAGTAAAAATGAAATGGCTAATAATCCTGTCGTTACCGCGATCAGCCCATCAGCAATCAACATCACGATCTTCCGGTTCCAGCGATCGATCAACACGCCTGATATCGGCGCAAGAATCACCCTTGGCAATAGAGCCACAATGGAAGCCCCGGCCAGGACAGAAACAGACCGGCTCGTGCTTACAAGTTGCCAGATTAGTGAGAATTGGACCAGTTCGCCGCCTAAAAGGCCGATTGCCTGCCCGATCCATATCGGAAAAAAAGTTGCTTTCCATTTGTTTTGTTGGTTTTCCTTCATATTAGTTTTTCATCCTGGAGCAACTTTTCAGTGTGATAATTTACTATTCTCTTTCCAGAGAAAATAGAACCCAGCTGCCTTTTCGGTCGTTTGCCTTACTTGGCGCGCGGTCATAGTAAATAGTATATGATCCACGGTCACTCCCTAGGAATTGGAAATAAAAACGCCCCACGCCCCAGGAACCGCGAACTCTTGCTCTATCTAAATGTTCTTTGCGCATATTCCGTGAAGCATCCCCGCGCCGGGAAAAATCCTCCCAGGATGAAATTAATTCCACCACATCGATCCATTTTTCATCCCAATGGATTCGCAGCGGGCATTGCGGTTTTTTCTCAAGAAATGTGCCTTTTTTTAATTCAACCTGGATTGTTTCACCAATAAATTGCTTCAAATTTTTCTCATTTCGTATTATTCTATTTTTTGAATAAAAATAAAAAAAGAAGTTTTTTTTGATATGTTATACTATGCCAGTTTTAATCATAAATTATTTTAGGAGATTAGTCGCATGAAAAGATTACTCATAATGCGGCACGCAAAATCAAGCTATAAAGACACTGACCTGACCGATCACGAACGCCCATTAAAAAAACGCGGTAAAAACGACGCGCAACTGATGGGTAAATTACTCAAATCCAAGAAAATCGTGCCCGACCTCATTCTTTGTTCAACCGCCGAGCGTGCCAAAGAAACTGCAGAACTGCTTGCAGATAGCATGAAATACAAAGACAAGATTGTTTTTTCAGACGCGCTTTATATGGCAGAACCATCTGATATCCTGGCAGAGATTTCTAGCCACGCGAAGAAACAGAAAACGCTGATGGTGATTGGCCACAACCCGGGATCAGAAGCGCTGGTACAAATCCTCACCGGCAAGGTGGAAAGTCTTCCAACTGCTTCAATTGCTTACGTCACGGCAAAGATCGATGATTGGCATGCGGTTGAAAAAAGTGATGGCTTGAAGTTAAAGAATTTATGGCGCCCTAAAGATCTAAAAAAGAAGAAAAAATAAATTGATATACTCACTGATGATCAGTGAGTTTTTTTTTAATGATTGGGCCAAATGGGAAAAAGCCAGCAAGCACAGCCATCGATTACACAATTACTCGGACAGAGTGAACACATCAGCGATATCCACTTCTCTGATGAACCCAAAGAGATTATCTATCATGCCAGTCACGATGGCGTTGGCGGCCTTTTCCGCATTGCGGAATATCCCCATGAAAAGAAAAAAATCAGCGCCCAGCATAATGTGCGCGGTACAGTGGGATATGGCGGTGGAAGTTTTGATCTCACACAGCAAACCATCGCATTTTGCGACCGAAATGGTGCGATTTTTCTCCTCGACTCGCGGACTCAAGCAAAAACCAAACAGATTGTCCCAGGATTTTTAAAGACGTGCGCTCCAAAAATTTCTCCCGATCGTAAATGGGTCCTGTTCATATATGAACAGCAGGAGACAAATGGCATAGGGATCAGCACCACCAACGGGCTAACCTGGTCGAGACAGCTGGTTTTAGGCGCGGATTTTTACATGCAGCCCGTCTGGCATCCATCTAATGAGATGGTCGCCTGGGTTGAGTGGGATCATCCATATATGCCCTGGGACGCTGCCAGGGTCAAATTGGGTTATCTTGGCGGAATGCAGCTGCGATTGCTTAAAGCAGAATACATTGATGGAAAACTTTCTCGATCCGCCACCCAACCGCAATTTTCACCGGATGGGAAATACTTGAGTTATATCAAGAGAAATGAAGAGTGGGATGACCTGTGCTTATTGGATATTGGGACAAAAGAACATCAGGTCATTGTGCGCGGGGATCAGTTTAATCTCCGCATGCCCGATTGGATCCAGGGTTTACATAGCTACCGTTGGTCGCCTGATAGCCAGTCCATTTATTTCATCAAGTACCATCGGGGCATCGCTTCTTTAGCCGGGATAGATATTCCATCCCGTGAGCCAATGACGATAGACATTAGCCCGTATGTTTGGTTATCCCAGCTGGATATTTCATCCGATGGAAAACTCGCCGCTGCGATCGGCTCAACAGCCACAAGCGGCGATGAGATCGTCACTTTCGCATTAGATAAGAACGTTTCCAAACCAGGCAATCTTGAGTTTATATCTACCCCGAATAGTATCCCTGAGGAAATACGATTTTCAACCGGAGACGGTCAAACTGCATATGCCTGGTATTACCCTGCCAGGGGTGTCTTTACAAAAGAAAAACAACCGCCATGTATTATTAAAATTCACAGCGGACCGACAGGTTTAAAACACGCGGGGTATGCAGCGGAGACCGAATTTTTCCAATTACATGGATTTGCGGTTGCGCATTTAAATTACCGTGGAAGCGTTTCCTTTGGCTACAGCTACCAGTACGCTTTGGAGAGGAAATGGGGACAAGTTGAGGTAGAGGACACGCTTAATCTTATCGACGCGCTAGAATCACAGGGGTTGGTGGATAAAAACCACATCGCAGTGCTGGGCTCCAGCGCGGGCGGTTTCAGTGTACTGCATCTCTTGATCAAATATCCGGGTGTATTCAACGCGGCGGTTTGCAGTTATGCCGTGTCTGACCTGGTAGATGACGCGCAGAATACGCATAAATTTGAAAAGTATTATCATCGCTTTTTGACCGGTAATTTTCCAGAAGAAAAAGACCGTTTTATTGACCGCTCACCCATCACACATATTGACCGCATCAAAGACCCGGTCGCGCTCATTCATGGTTCAAACGATCCAGTCGTATCCGTACGCCAATCGGAATTGATTTATCAGAAACTACAGGAAAACGGCATCCCCTCTTTACTGACAATTTTTGATGGGGAAGGCCATGGCTTCCGCCGAATTGAAAATATGGAGGTCTATTACCAAACCATCATCAATTTCTTGCAATCACATATATAAAAAATAGAGGAAAATGGATTTCCTCTATTTAATCAGTTATTGCGATACTCATTTACCAATAAACGTCTCGATCGCTTCAAGCAGCGCATCAATGTCATCCATTGTGGTTTCACCCATGGTTGCGATACGGAAGGTCTTATTCTTCAGGTCGCCATACCCGTTTGAAATTCGCATCTGGTATTTCTCCATCAGGAAAACATTCAACGTCGGGATATCGATGTTGCGCGTGTTATTGATCGTAGCCACCGTTTTAGAGCGCGCCCCTTCCTCGGCAAATGGTGACATGCCGTTTTCAAGCGACCAATCATAGACCCGCTGGGACATCGAAGCATGGCGCCTGAACCGTTCTTCAATTCCTTCTTCGAAGATCCGATCCAACTGGTAATCAAGCGCGTAAACGAGCGAGACCGCGGGAGTCATCGCGGTGGAATTTTTTATACGGTGCTTTTCCATACGCAGCAGGTCAAAATACCAGCCGCGGTTCGGAACCGTTTCCGCTTTCTCCAGGGCGCGGTCTGTAACCGCAACCAGAGATAACCCTGGTGGCAGCGCGAGACATTTTTGGGAGGATGTCAGCAGAAAATCGATACCCCATGCATCCATATCGATCCTAGACCCGCTGAATGAAGAAACAGCATCGACCAATATCATCGTTTCCGGACTAACCGTTTGCACGGCCTGGCACAGATCAGCGAGAGGATTTTCAACACCTGTTGAGGTCTCATTGTGAACGATGGTTACCGCTTCATAGCGTTTTTTTCCCAGTTGTTCAGCCAGGATCTCAGGTGTTACGGGCTTTCCCCACTCTACATCCATACGGACTGGATCTTTTCCATTCGTCTTCGCAACATCAAACCAGCGTTGGGAGAAGGCACCATTAATACAGGATAGGATATCCTTCTGTGCGAGGTTTCTTACACCACACTCCTGCATCCCAGACCCCGTGTGGGTGCCGATCAATACGCGAAAATCAGTGAAAAAAATTTTTTGTGCTTTTTCTGCTGCGCTGCGGTGAATTGCCTCATATTCTTTGCTGCGGTGCGGTAAAAGCGGCTGCGCCATCGCCTGCAGGACCTCCGGCGCTACATCAACAGGTCCGGGTACAAACATATGTGCCATAACCATCCTCCAATTTCTTCTTGATCAGGATCAATGAGTTTTTAAATGATATGTACAGGTAATTCTAAACTCAAATCATAAATAATAATATGTAGAATGCACACTGCATGAGATTATTTTCTGCTTAAAAGCTAGGCAGAGAATATGCGTTGCGATGGCTCTTGAGAAGGGATAACGCCTGCTGATGAATATGCTCACCCAGATTTTCCATGGTTCGATCATTGTTTTCCGGCAAGGTGACCGGCAGCGAGAAAGACACACATGGATTGACTGAAACAGGTTTTCTCCGTACCATCTGCTTGATGATCTGCATGAATTCCATCACACGGCGTCTTTCATGGTCATTCCTGAACAGGCGTGGGTAGGGATGGTTGGCGAACGCTTTAGAAAGAACGCCGCTCGTGATCGCCAGCACCAATGATGATTCTGGCACTTTTTTCTTGAATACCAGGATACTTCGTGACCACAACGAGAGTGCGCTTTCCGCTCCGGGCAGCACGGCTGGATCCGGATCAATTCGTCCGCTGGGAAAGATCAACAGCGCCCCACCTGACTTGAGATGCGATATTGAATCCCGCATCGCCTGCATGCGAACTTGCACATCCCGTGTGGAATAGATCAAATATTTGCTCGCATTCGGCAGATTCTGAAAAAAGGGTATGCCGGATACCATGATCTTAAAATCTTCCCGCTGCATATTCGCGATCAATGCAAAACCATCATAGGTGCCGGGATGATTGGAGGCGACGATCAACGGACCAGAAGATGGTATCCTCTCCGCCCCGCTTGATTGATAACCGCCTGACAATTCATCGATTGCGATCCTGGCTGCATCCACAAAACCATACGCACCGATCAAGGCGTCTAATCGGGCGATAAAATGAGAAAAATTGGAAACAGGTTTGCGAAGTAGAACCTTCACCAATTTTCTAATGATTTGTATATTCGGGATTTTTCCTGCTTTATATATCTCCGCATAAATATCAGCGGAAATTTGACCAACGACCTCTTGCTCTACCTCAATTGTTTCAGGAATATGAGAATTTTTACTCATGGTATTTTTATAACGCAAAACCATTAAAAAAGTTTCGGATTCACAGATAGCATTTTCAATTATTTCCTGATGATAAAATGTCACCATGAAAAAAGATTTCGGTCTCATCCGGAAGATCAGGTGGGTTTCGATGGCGATGGTGGCCGAGATTTGTTTGGCATTATTCTTCATTTACAGAGCCGATCAGCTCTCTGCCAGTGGAAATACCTATAGGCCATTTTTCCTTATTCCAACCCTTATCCTTGCAATATTCTTTTTCCTGTCATTTATCCTCACATGGTTTAACACAATCAAAAGCAGCCAATGGCTCCAGGCGATATTTGTCAATGCGCCTGCGCCATACATTCTCATTCTCATTACGATCGCATCCCTGCTGGTTTGTTCAACCATCTTTTTCATCCTTGCGGATACGCTTGAAATTGCACAATATCAATCCCTGATGCCTTTTGCGGTTCTGGGGTATGTCCTTTTTTGGGAGGTAATCGTCCTGTTCGCTTACACGCGCAAAGAAACACGCAACCACATCAAATATTGGGTCTGGCTGCCCTTCGTTTTGGCAGGCAACTATTTTTTATGGCACAAGCTGGCAAACGCAGGAAGATATCTACAACCCTTTCTCCCAAATGTCTATCCCGATGAGACCATCACGGTTTTCTCGACCTACAAATGGTGGCAGTTATTGCTGCCGATAAAAGAATTCAAGAACAACTGGCCTTTTGGATTGGTGCTTACTTATCTGTTTGAAAATGTGATTGGTACTGCGGGTGTCTGGTATGTGTATCAGACGATCCTCTCCCTAACTGCATTTTTCTTGTCTTACAAGGTCTTTCGTTCTCAGATTTTTTCATATATCCTGGTCATTTGTCTGGGATTTGGCACCCATCATTACCACGCATTCCAATATTCCGGCATTACAGGATTTTATCTGCTGCAAACGCTCATCCTATTGTTGCTTTATCTTTCATATGAATATATCCGTGCTGAGGGAAAACAGATCAAGTACCTCATCGCGATCGTTCCGGTATTAATCCTGACCGCCATATATTATGAGGGCTGGCTGGATTTCCTGGCCGCAGCGTGGTTGATTGCCATTTTCCTCTATTTTTACCTGAGGAAGAAAGAACTGACCCGCTATCTGAGAAGCCTGTTCACCATTTTTGCGCTATTTAACCTTGTTTTGGTAGCGTATTTGACAATTAACCTCACTTATACAAAATTCGCCCACACCAGCGGAGAATCCGCCCTGGTACTTTTCTACGGAAAGGAATTTTTCTGGCGTGCGGTCGAAGATGTGATATCTAATTATTTCACCAATCTCTACGTTACCCTGACAAATTTTTTGCCGCCTGGCATGCTTACCTCCAATGCGCTTTATCAATATGCGGACTTTTTGGAAGCCCGGCCGCCTTTGACCTACTATAACTATGTGTTCTATTGGCGCTACTTCGCCGGAGCGCTGGCAGTCTTATTCTTTATGTTCCTCATAAATAAATTAAAACTGGCGTTTAAAGAGGCACCTTTTTCAAGCGCCTTTCCGGCTGTTATTTTTGGCATCATGGTTGCTGTGAATGGTGCGACTCACACCATCATCCAATTCCTGCCTATGCGCTCCATGCCTGTTTTTGGGTATTATGTCCAGCAGGGTGTCCTTGGGTTTTCCTTGTTGATTGCTTATCTGATCTCGCTCTTTTCTAAGAACAGAAAAGATAAGAAGATTGTTGCACTTGTCCTCTTTCTTGTTATTGCTACCATCCTTTGGAGCAGCATCCGCCGCCCAAACTACTTATGGCATATGATCGAAGTGGTCGCAATTGACCATCAGGGTCCATATCCAAATCCTTTGAACACACTGATCATCACCATCCGGCGTGTGTTCTTTCCGAATTTCCTTCTTTAATCGATTAAATTAAAAATAACCCTTATGTTGTGACTTGGATTCAATTGAGAAATTGGAAATATTTAATCGCGTTTAATTAAAGGATCAGGATTGGTTGCGGCTTCGATAAGGTATCGCGGACGTCGCCGGGCTTCATCGAGCGAACGCCATATATATTCACCCAGGATCCCTATCATCATGATCTGTAAACCACCAATTAATAAAATAGCCGCCATCAAGGAAGTCCAACCTTCAGGCGCTATTCCGGAAAGATAGTTGATCAGAACCACGAGCAGATAAGTGAAGGAAAAAAAAGAGAGAACGAATCCTGTCACGGTCATGATTTGGATGGGTTTATAAGAAAACGAGGTTAGGGAGTCGACCGCCATTTTCAGTTTCTTTTTCACACTCCAGCCCGATTGCCCATGCTGACGGGCTTGTTTCTGGTAAGAGAGGGTTTCCTGTCTAAACCCCATCCAAGAGATCAAAGCAAATAGGCTGACATTCTTTTCGTTAAATTGATTGATGGCCTCAACAACGACGCGGTCGAGTAAAAAGAAATCCGCGCCATCCAGCGGCATCTGTTCTAATCCGACGACATCCCGCATTATTCGATAATACCAGCGTGAAAAAAGTAGCGTGGATCGGGTTTCGCCTTCTCGGCTCTCTCGCGCTGCCCAGATAACCTGAGGGTTACCCGATTCCCACTGGTTAACTAATTGGGGAATAATGGCTGGAGGGTCTTGAAGATCCGCTGCCATGCCAACGACGCAATCACCCTTCGCATACTCCAGCCCGCAACGTAAAGCCATATGGGAACCGTAATTTCTGGAAAAACGAAAGGCCCGTACGCGCGGTTCTTGATCCGCTAATTGTGACGCGGTCGAAAAGGTATCATCCTTGGAATGATCGTCTATGATGATCCATTCCCAATCGTATGCAGCATTTTTCAGGGCGTCGCTGATCTGGTCATATAACAGAGGAATATTTTCTGCTTCGTTATACGCCGGCGTTATGATGGATACAAGCGTTCTATTCATGTCCGCGGATTTTTTTCCATATATTTAGAAAAATTATACTCCACAGGTCGATCGCGCAGTTTTCAAGGAATTCAAAAAATTTTTCCGGTTTAGGATGGTCTTTATTGCGCCTCGAGTGCGGATTTTAATGTGTTGACAACCCTTTCCTGGTCATCATTTGTCAGGCCATTAAACAACGGTATAACAAGGTTCTGGTCCTGGGCTTTTTCACTCTCATACAAACGTTCGCAGCTATTCGGAGCGCAATCACAGGCACCTTCACTGATCCCGCACGACCAGGTATCACGCGGATAAGCTGGTTCTCGGTGGGCGCACATCACGCCGCGCCTGGTGGCAATGCCATGATCCAGCATATACTGCATCACGTGATGTTGATCAATATTCTCCCCGAGACGCACACAATAGCTCTGCCAGTTGCTGCGTGCATATTCCGGCTGGGCAGGAATCGTAATTTCCGGTATCTGCTGGAAAAGCGAATCATATCGCTCTGCCAGTTGTCTGCGTTCTCGCACCAGCTCTGGCAGGCGCTTGAGTTGTTCGCGCCCCACAGCCGCCTGAATATCGGTCATGCGAAAGTTGTGTCCGAGCAGCACATAGGATTCATTAATAACCTGATCCGCTTTATGGCGCGCGGTATCGGATACGGACATGCCGTGCTGCCGCAGCAAACGAAATTGTCTGTCATATGCGGGGTTATCCGTTGTGAGCATCCCGCCATCACCGGTTGTGATCACTTTTCGCGGATGGAATGAAAAACAGGCGATATCGCCGTGCGGTTTGCCGATCATTTCCCATTTGCTCTCCCACAGGATCTCGCTGCCAATTGCGCAGGCTGCGTCTTCGATCACTGGCAGGTCATATTCTTTTCCAATTTTCACGATGGTTTTTAGATCGCAGGGCATCCCTAATTGATGCACAGCCAGGATCGCGCTGGTGCGATCGTTTACTACGTGCTCGATCAGGGAAGGATCCATATTATATGTCAATGGATCAATATCCACGAACACCGGAATTGCGCCGGTGTATCGGATCGCATTAGCGGTAGCAATAAAGGAATGGCTGGCTGTGATCACTTCATCACCCGGCTCAACGCCAGCTGCCAGAAGAGCCATATACAGGGCAACCGTGCAATTTGAAGCCGCGCAGGCATGCGCCGCGCCCACAACGTCAGCAAACTCTTTTTCAAAAGCCGCCACTTCCGGCCCCTGCGTCACCCATCCGGACAGGATCGGGCGGTGTGTTGCCTGCGCTTCCTCCTCTCCTAAATATGGTTTAGCGATCGGTATTTTCTTCAATTTATCCATCTTGCGTATCAGTTCCAATCCAATTATGTATGTTTTCCTCTTGCAGCAATGCCTGAGGTGATGCGTCTGATGCCAGATACCAATCATGGAGCTTTCCCAGAGCATCGTCCATTGTCAACCTCGGCTCAAACCCGCACAAGCGTTTTGCTTTGGTCACATCTGCGAATAAGCGCAGCGTGTCACCCGGGCGCGGATCATCATGTATTACTGGCGTCTCTGGTTTATTCAGAACTGCACAGATCTTTTTAGCCAGTTCATTGATCGTGATCTCTTTTCCGCTGCCAACGTTGAACGTTTCGCCAACGGCTTCCTCACATAATCCGACCTGTATGATCCCGCGCGCGGTATCACCAACATAGATAAAATCTCGCGTCTGTTCGCCATCCCCGAAGATGATCAGCGGTTTTCCGGCCAGAGTGCGAAGCATCATTTTTGGTATCACCTCTCCGCTGTCACCCTCATGGTGGCTTCGGGGACCGAATGTGTTAAAAGGGCGGATGATTACAACAGGATATTCATAAGTGCGGTAAAAAGCGCGGGCGTAACATTCGCCAGCTAATTTTGCTCCGCCGTATACCGTCATCGGATAAGTAGGATGGTCTTCATCCATCGGTACCAGATATCCCGTCCCATACACTTCAGAAGTGGAAACACACACAAAACGCGCCACCCCCGCTTTTCGGGCCTCGATCAATAATCCCAGCGTGCCGGTCGCGTTCACCGCGTGGTTCTCCTCTGGAGAATGAATAGAATGGCGCACACCCAGGGTGGCAAGATGGAAGATGCCATCCACGTCCGCCATCAACGCGGCCATGCGTGCACGGTCTCGGATATCGCAAACTTCCAATTTGTATTTTTCATCCGGGATCGATGATAGGTTTTCTTCCTTTCCATTGGAAAGGTTATCAACAACCAGCGCAAATGCGCCCCGCTCGGCTAACTGGCAGCATAATTCGGAACCGATGAACCCGGCCCCGCCTGTTACCATGTAGCGTTTTCCGTTGAGGTCCTTTCGGCTCATGATGATCCGTTTTCCGGTTGGTAACCCTCTCGCCAATGCAGGAATTGCGCGGGGACACCCGCGAAAACCGAGAAGGGCGGGACATCTGTCGTAACAACCGCGCCTGCCCCGATG
>CAZDIS010000017.1:0-26381 GCA_964505585.1 uncultured Pelolinea sp.
TTTTCCTGGTGGCCGCTCAATCCGATTCTATTTGTTGTCTGGGGGACATCACCGCCGATATTTCAAGCAGTGACTGCCTGGCTGGTTGCGAGAATAAAAGGCGCAAAATACCTGCTCGAGATTCGCGACCTGTGGCCGGCTTTTGCTGTCGCTGTTGGTGTTCTAAAAAATAAAATTATTATTTCACTTTCAGAATGGCTGGAAAAATTCCTGCTCCAGCGTGCGGACCATGTTGTTGTTAATTCACCCGGATATATTGACCATGTCAAGAAACGGGGCGCCAGGCGGGTCACCCTGGTTCCGAATGGATCAGATCGGTCTTTTTTCAAAGATGATCCTGGCGATTCACTGAGAGATGAATTGGGATGGAAAGAAAAATTCGTCATTCTTTACGCCGGCGCGCATGGGTTATCAAATGACCTTACAACAGTTCTTTCCGCTGCAAAAATCCTCTCCGGAGAAAAAGACATCATTTTTGCCTTATTAGGGGATGGCAAAGAAAAACCCGCCCTGCTTGCGCAGGCAAAAAGGTTAAATTTATCCAACGTACATTTTCTTGACCCGGTTTCAAAAAAGGATATGTCCGCTTACCTGCATGCTTCAGATGTGTGCCTCGCAATACTAAAAGGTGTTGAGTTATATAAGACCACCTATCCCAATAAAGTGTTTGATTACATGGCTGCGGGTAAACCAATTTTGCTTGCGATTGACGGCGTCATCCGTGAAGTGGTTGAAAACGCGGCTTGCGGCTATTTTTGTGAACCCGAAAATCCAACGGATATTGCCAATTGCGTTCTGAAAATGAGTAAAATGGGTTCGCGGCAATTGCAAACAATGGGTAATCTTGGAAGGGATTATTTAAACCTGAATTTTGATCGAAAGATGTCGGTAAATATTTTTTCGAATACAATGGAAGAAATGGTAAAAACCAATGTCTGAAAAAATCTTGATTGTCGAAGACGAATTAACCTTGCAGGAGACCCTCGCCTACAACCTCAAGCATCAAGGATACCAAATCCTAACCGCGGCAGATGGGAAGACCGCGATCGAATTAGCGAAGTCATCCAATCCGGACCTCATCCTGCTCGATATCATGCTGCCGGAGATCGATGGATTTGAGGTATGTCGTATCCTGAGAAAGGACATGACCGTCCCGATCCTCATGTTAACGGCGCGTGATGATGAAATTGACAGGGTGGTCGGATTGGAAGTAGGGGCAGACGATTATCTGACCAAACCGTTCAGTATGCGTGAGCTTATAGCGCGCGTCAAAGCCCTTCTGCGGCGGGTACGGATTATGCGCGCAAAAAATGATGAAATCCTCGAACATAAAACATTGACATTTGCTGATCTGGTCATTGATGAATCTCGGCATGAAGCGATCCTGGATGAGAAACCATTGGATCTGAAACCGAAGGAATATGACCTGCTCCTATATCTCGCGCGGCATAAAGGGTTAACGCTCTCTCGAGAACAAATTCTTGAAGAAGTTTGGGGTTGGGACTATTTTGGTGACAGCCGCACAGTGGATGTTCACATTCGCTGGCTCCGGAAGAAAATTGAGGTGGATCCTTCCAAACCAAAACGTGTGATAACGGTTCGCAGCGCGGGGTATAGGTTTGAAGGATAAATAATTTGCGGAACTCGCTTTTTGTTCATATTTTTCTGGCCTGCCTCATTCTTGTTGTCTCTTTAGTCATTATATTTGGGGTCGTGGGCGAATCCCGGTTATTTGATACATTAAGTTCCTCCTTTGCAGCTATTGTGATTTTATCCATTTTGCTCCTGATATCAACCGCGTCAGCAGTCATCTCATCAAAATTTATCAATCCGTTGTCAAAAATCACCGATAGGATCTCAAACCCGGAAGATCTTTCTGATTTCTACTATAGCAATCCCCGATTTCCGCCTGAGATCCAGAAATTATTAGTGGAGATCATCCGTTATCAAAACCCTGATGACGAGATGCGGGAAAATTCGGTCGACGAACAAAAAATTTTTTACGCGTTATTGGAAAACATCAAGGATGGCATCTTGATCACGGATGAAGAAGGAAAGGTGATTTTAGTAAACTCTGCAACCAGGCAATTATTTGATATCGGCAACGGGGATGTGTTGGGTACATCACTCGCAAAAGTTTTGCGAAATTATAAAGTCAATGAGTTGTGGCAGCAATGTCGATCATCCCGGCAGCAGGAATCAGCAACCATTGAAGTATCCCAAACAAAAGCGGTGATCAATTGCCTTGCTGCCCCTTTATACCCGGACAAACCCGGAAGCATTTTATTATTGTTTCAAGATATTACGCGCGTGCACCAACTCGAGATTGTGCGCCGAGATTTCGTCAGCAATGTTTCTCATGAACTTCGCACGCCGCTTGCGTCTATTAAACTGATCACGGAAACACTGGAGAGTGGCGCGGTGCATGACGCGCCCATTGCTAAACGCTTTCTAAAGCAAATGGACAGCGAGGTCGACAACTTGACCCAGATTGTTGAGGAATTGCTGGAATTGTCGCGTATCGAATCTGGACAGGTTCCCCTGGAAAGGCAGTGGATAAAACCAGAAGATCTGATTACCATCGCGGGCGATCGCATGGTGATGCAAGCCGATCGCGCCGGTTTAGATTTCTCTTATGGGTGTGATTCTTCATTACCATCGGTTTTTGTTGATTCACATCGATTAGGCCAGGTCCTGGTCAACCTGATCCATAACGCCATAAAATTCACCCCCCCCGGGGGATATATAGAAACATCAGCGTTTAAAGAAAGAAATAACATCATCTTTTTTGTTAAAGACAACGGGATTGGGATACCAGCCCGTGATCTAGAACGCATATTTGAACGTTTCTATAAATCTGACCGTTCCCGTACGCAGCGCGGCACCGGCCTTGGTTTGTCGATATCAAAACACCTGGTCGAAAAACATGGGGGAAAAATATGGGTCGAAAGCAGCCGCTCATCTGGCAGCGTTTTTAAATTCGCAATCCCATTCTCCAAAGTATTTTAATTATCCTTAATCAATTCTTAACAAATCTTGCATTCTCCGTTAAGCATCACCCAATAAGATAGTGGACGTATTATTAACCCAATAAAAGGAGAAAAAAGAATGTATAAAAAAGTGTTTGCAGTAATGGCTGTTTTCGCAATCGCCGCAATGATGGTTGCAGCGTGCGCGCCGGCAGCCCCCGCAGCTGAAGAAGCAGCACCTGCCGAAGAAGCAGTGGTTGAAGAAGCAGCCCCCGCGGAAGAAGCAATGGAAGAGGAGATGATGGCTAATGATGTGGCCTTCTACCTCGACCCTCTGGCTCAGACGGGTGACGTGGTGTCTGCAGGTTCCTCCACCGTGTTCCCGCTGGCCTCCAAGATGGCCGAGCGCCTGACCGATGAAGGCTTCCCCGGCTCGATCACGATCGATAGCATTGGCTCCGGTGGCGGTTATGAACGCTTCTGTGAGACTGGTGAAACCGACGTCTCCAACGCTTCCCGCCCGATCAAAGATGCCGAAGTCGACGCATGTGCAGCCATCGGCCGCACCCCGATCGAATTCCGTGTCGGCACCGACGCCATCGCCGTGGTTGTCTCCGCAGACAACACCTTCCTGCCGGATGACATCTCCCTCGAGCAGTTGGCCACCATCTTCTCCACCGCTGAGAAGTGGTCCGACGTTGACCCCTCCTGGCCCGCAGAGGACATCCTCCGCTACATCCCCGGCACCGACTCCGGTACCTTCGACTTCTTCACCGAAATCGTCTTCGATAAGGATAAGGAACCCATTCTAAACGCCGCCAACACTGAGTTATCCGAAGATGACAACATCCTGGTTCAGGGCATCCTCGGCAGCCAGTACGCCATCGGCTTCTTCGGTTACGCGTACTACGCCGAAAATGCTGACAGCTTCCGCATCCTCTCCCTCGACGGTGTTGCACCTGTCCGCGAGAATGTTGACGCTTTCACCTACCCTCTCGCCCGCCCGCTGTTCATCTACTCAGATGCAGCTATCATGCAGGAAAAACCACAGGTTGCCAGCTACATCCTCTACTTCCTCACCTACGTGAACGAAGAGATCGAAGAGGTTGGCTACTTCCCGGCAGCAGACGGCGTTCTGTTCCAGGCAAAACTGGCCTGGTTCAATGCCTTGCAGCTCGAAGTTTCCGATCCCCTGGCTCAGACGGGTGACGTGGTGTCTGCTGGTTCCTCCACCGTGTTCCCGCTGGCCTCCAAGATGGCCGAGCGCCTGACCGATGAAGGCTTCCCCGGCTCGATCACGATCGATAGCATTGGCTCCGGTGGCGGTTATGAACGCTTCTGTGAGACTGGTGAAACCGACGTCTCCAACGCTTCCCGCCCGATCAAAGATGCCGAAGTCGACGCATGTGCAGCCATCGGCCGCACCCCGATCGAATTCCGTGTCGGCACCGACGCCATCGCCGTGGTTGTCTCCGCAGACAACACCTTCCTGCCGGATGACATCTCCCTCGAGCAGTTGGCCACCATCTTCTCCACCGCTGAGAAGTGGTCCGACGTTGACCCCTCCTGGCCCGCAGAGGACATCCTCCGCTACATCCCCGGCACCGACTCCGGTACCTTCGACTTCTTCACCGAAATCGTCTTCGATAAGGATAAGGAACCCATTCTAAACGCCGCCAACACTGAGTTATCCGAAGATGACAACATCCTGGTTCAGGGCATCCTCGGCAGCCAGTACGCCATCGGCTTCTTCGGTTACGCGTACTACGCCGAAAATGCTGACAGCTTCCGCATCCTCTCCCTCGACGGTGTTGCACCTGTCCGCGAGAATGTTGACGCTTTCACCTACCCTCTCGCCCGCCCGCTGTTCATCTACTCAGATGCAGCTATCATGCAGGAAAAACCACAGGTTGCCAGCTACATCCTCTACTTCCTCACCTACGTGAACGAAGAGATCGAAGAGGTTGGCTACTTCGCGGCCAGCGACAATGATCTGGCTGGCGGTCTTAACGATTGGGTTGCAGCAGTCAGCCAATAGATAAAGGCTTTACAACTCTATTTTTAAAAATCTAATAACAAAACTCTTCCTCCCAACATTCCTACATTTTTCTTCCGGGGGGAAGAGTTTTCAAAATTCATTATAATTATCATTAATTATTTGATCAAATTTTTAGAAACCATTGCGGAGAAATTCATGCCAAATCAATCCACCCAATTAGCCAAAAAGGATATGCGGCGTAAGCCTCGTATGATAGAGCGTATCACCCAGGGTTTTCTTTTCTTCTGCGCCGCACTATCCATTCTGGTAACGGTAGGTATCGTTTACGAGCTGGGTAAGGAGGCTCTTCTCTTCTTCACCATCACTCAATGGGAAGAACCAAACAAGGAGACCTATGCGGAGATCAGTCCAACAGATACCAGTATTTTAGTGACCACCACTGGATCTGAAATCCCCGAAGAATCAATCCTCTTGATCGAAAATGAACAAATGCTCGTTACCTCGGTATCTGGCGCTACTCTGAATGTAGTTAGAGGATATAACGAAACAACCCCGAAAGAGCATGCCGCGGAAAAAGATATCCTAACTGCACGCCAAGTGACTTTGGCCGAGTTCTTCACAGAAACTGATTGGAATCCACAGATCGGAAACTTCGGCATCTGGGCGTTGTTAACTGCAACCCTGATGACCTCATTCTTTGCCATGTTGGTCGCATTGCCAATCGGCTTGAGCGTCGCAATATTCCTCAGTGAATATGCCAGCACCCGGATGCGCAACATCCTTAAACCAACACTTGAGATCCTGGCCGGGGTGCCGACGGTAGTTTACGGATATTTTGCCCTTACTTTCATGACCCCTCTGCTGAGATTGATCTTTGGACAGGAAACTGTCCAAATCTACAACACTGCCTCTGCAGGTATCGTCATCGGGATTCTCATCATTCCGCTAGTCAGCTCAATGAGTGAGGATGCGCTCCACGCTGTACCTCTTGCGCTTCGGGAAGCCGCTTACGGTTTAGGCGCGACAAAGCTTGAAACCACGCTCAAAGTGGTTGTTCCAGCGGCTATATCCGGTATCGCGGCAGCCTTCATCGTCGCCATCTCTCGTGCCATCGGTGAAACGATGATCGTTGCAATCGCTGCTGGTGCAGGTTCAAAATTCACCTTCAATCCATTTGAGTCTGCAGAAACCATGACAGGCCATATCGTCCGTATCAGTGGCGGAGATATTAGTTACAATTCTATTGATTATAATAGTCTCTTTGCAATCGGTTTAATCCTATTCATAATTACCCTCACTTTAAACTTTATCAGCCAGAAAGTTGTTCGCCGATTCCGGGAGGTGTACGAATGAGTTTGAATACCTCTTCCAATACAAATTTAATCGCAAGGCATCGCACTGGCCGGGTTTGGCAGGTAATCTTTAATATTTCAACTCTGGTTGGTATTGTCGCTCTTATTGCACTCCTTTACAACATTGTTAATAGCGCCTTCGGCTATGTCATTGTTGAATACACCATACCACCGGAATCCTTGACTCGCGATGGAATGCAACTATCGGATCAGAATGTTGAGCAGTTGACATTAACTTTCCAGGAAAATGTTTCTAAAGGGCTCTTCCGACGATTTGAAGCAGAGGGCGCCTTTGAAAATCCGACTGAGGTAGAACTTCAGAACCTGATCTTTGAATGGGTCCTGGAAGCCAAGGTGGTTGAGCAATGGGGTTTCTGGGAGTCGTTACAGAATCGAACTAAAATTGAGAAATTTGCTGAGGAAGAATTCCCAAATGGGACTCTTGAAATGCGTAGCTGGCTAAATCCGAATTTCATCGTATCCCCCCAATCAGAATCAGCGATTAAGGCTGGTGTTCGCACCGCCATTCTCGGTTCTCTGTGGACCATCATAATCGCCATTCTCTTTGCCTTCCCACTAGGTGTTGGCGCAGCCGTCTATTTAGAAGAATATGCCAATGACAGTAGGATAAATAGAATCATTCAAACCAACATCAATAATCTGGCAGGTGTTCCTTCGATAATCTACGGCTTGCTCGGTTTGGCAATCTTTGTCCGTGCTTTGGAATCAATCACCAGTGGTGCAGTCTTCGGTATCCTCGAGGATCCCACTTCAGCAAATGGTCGCACGATCCTCTCCGCAGGACTGACACTTGGCCTGCTGGTCCTGCCTATGATCATCATCAATGCCCAGGAATCAATCAGGTCCGTTCCCCAGTCTTTGCGACTGGCAAGCTATGGTTTGGGTGCAACCAAATGGCAAACGATCTGGGCCCATGTTTTACCAAACGCCATCTCGGGTATCCTGACCGGCACAATCCTGGCCATCTCCCGTGCTATCGGAGAAACCGCCCCCCTTGTGGTGGTCGGCGCTTCTACCTTCATCCGGGAAGACCCTTCGGGGCCATTTTCGAAGTTCACCACCTTGCCAATCCAGATCTACCAATGGACTGCAAGACCACAGGATGTATTTAGGAATATTGCTGCTGCCGCAATTTTAGTTTTGCTTATTATGCTTATCTCACTGAATGCAACGGCAGTTTTGCTTAGAAATCGATACACGAGGAGATTGTAACCATGATCGAAACAAATCACAATGAAAAACTCGCGATGGTTGCCCAAAATCTGAATGTCTATTATGGTGACTTTCGAGCAGTAAAAGATGTGAGCCTTGAAATCAAAAAGAACAAGATCACCGCTTTAATCGGTCCATCAGGATGCGGAAAAAGCACTATGCTCCGGTCCTTCAACCGGATGAACGAGTTGGTACCCACAGCTCGCACAGAAGGTGAGATCATTTATGAGGGGATTGATATCTATGCCCCGGAGATCGATCCTGTAGAAGTACGTAGTCGCATCGGGATGGTCTTCCAGAAACCTAACCCTTTCCCTAAAAGCATCTACGAGAATGTATCCTGGGGTGCAAAGATAAACGGTTTCAAGGGAGATATGGATGAACTGGTAGAAGAATCGCTTCAACGAGCCGTCCTATGGGATGAGGTAAAAGATAAACTTGACCAATCCGGCCTTTCACTCTCAGGTGGACAACAGCAACGCCTCTGTATTGCACGCGCAATCGCCGTCAAACCAGACCTGATCCTGATGGATGAACCCGCCTCAGCGCTAGATCCCATCTCCACACTCAAGATCGAGGATTTGATCCAGCAATTAAAAGAGAAATACACTATAGTTATAGTAACGCATAATATGCAGCAAGCAGCACGTGCTTCGGATTACACAATGTTTTTCAACATGGACGAAGATCAGGCTGGATATTTGGTTGAATCTGGAAAAACAGTGGATATCTTTACCAATCCGAAAGAAGAACTGACTGAACAATACATATCTGGTCGATTTGGATAAAAAAGGAAAACTACAATGGCAAGAGCATTATTTAATAGAAAGATTCAGCAGATCAAAGATGAGATCCTTTTGCTTGGCTCAATGGTTGAACAAGCTACTTTAGATTCAGTTACTGCCTTCAAACACAAGGACCTGGAAGCATCCAGAACCTTAATCGAAGATGACCAGGCCATCAATGACAAGCGTTTTGCGATTGAAAACGCGATTTTGATCCTATTCGCGACCCAGCAGCCACTCGCGCATGATCTACGCCTCCTATCCGCAATGTTGTTGATATCCAATGAATTGGAAAGAATGGGCGATTATGCCAAAGGGATTGCGGCGAACGCGATACGGCTTGGTATTTCTGATATTCCTGCACCAATAAGAGATATTGAAAAAATGGCGGAGTTAGGAGTCAGTATGCTCCATCGTGCGCTGTCCGCCTTCGTTAATGAAAATATGGAATTAGCAGCCAAAATTCCGGATGAAGACGATGATGTAGATGACTTATTCAATAAATCCTACCGTGCTATTGTGAATGTCATGGTCTCTAATCCATCACACATTGACGACGCTAGCTACCTCCTCTGGGTTGTTCATAACCTGGAGCGATTTGCGGACCGCACAGTTAACATTTGTGAAAGAACACTATTTATTATCTCTGGTGAAATGATGGAAATCAATAGTTCCATTAGTGAACTTGAAGATGATTTATAAAAACCATTTTTATTTTTAGTCAGAATCTCGAGTGGGCTTGTTATAATCTTATTAGGCAAGCCCTTATTTCATTAATAGGAGAAAAATTATGCTGAAGCCAAACACCAGCTCCGGTAAATTAATTGTCGTTGAAGGAATCGATGGCAGTGGAAAATCGACGCAGATAGACCTGATTTACAAATGGCTGTCTGGGCGCGGAAAATCAGTGTTCTTTAGTGAATGGAATTCATCAGCCCTTGTAAAAAGCACCACAAAAAAAGGGAAAAAATCAAAAGTTTTCACACCAACAACATTTAGCTTAATTCAGGCGGCAGATTTTGCGGACCGATGGGAAAACCAGATCCTGCCAATGTTAAAAGCGGGTGTGATCGTTTTAGCTGACCGTTACGCGTTTACTGGATTTGGCAGAGACGTCGCCCGCGGAGTAGATCCGGATTGGGTCCGCAATTTGTATTCGTTTGCACACCAGCCAGACCTGATCCTATATTTTAAAGTCCCTTTGGATGTCTCTGTGGAACGTATAACATCCGGAAGGGCAAAATTGAAATATTATGAAGCGGGAATGGACCTGGATCTTTCAGACAAGCGGACAACAAGTTTCGAGTTATTTCAGGGAAAAATTCTCAAAGAATATGACAAAATGATCGATGAGTTTGGTTTCAGGGTTATCGATGCGACTAGGCCAGTCCACAAACAACAAAAAGAAGTACGCAAATTGGTTGAGGATTCCCTTAAGAAATGGCGCGGTTTGCCAAACCCGGACTACTCAGCGAGAAATTACGCCCGTCGAAAGAAAAACCAGAAGAATGGTGAATCCAAGGAGTAACACGATGGCGAAAAATAAATATTATGGATCGGGTTTTCCTTACCGTAAAGATAAAAAACTCCCCGGCAAACTGGTTGTCGTTGAAGGGACAGACGGAGTTGGTCGTTCAACACAGGTTGAGCTCCTTAAGAACACGTTAGAAAAAAATGGGTTTGCCGTTTCAGATACCGGGCTCAGGCGGTCAAAACTCACGGAAGCGGGGCTGGAAGAAGCAAAACGCGGCAACGCACTATCATCGCTTACCAATAGCTTGTTCTACGCAACTGATTTTGCGGATCGCTTGGAAAACCAGATCATTCCTGCTTTACGCGCCGGTTTCATTGTGCTCTCTGATCGGTATTTTTATTCGATCGTTGCGCGGGACGTCGTTCGCGGTATCGATTCTGAATGGGCAAGAAAGGTTTACGGCTTCGCTCTGGTTCCGGATGTTATCTTATACTTAAAAGCAGATATTGAAACCCTGATCACAAGAATTGTGCATGGGCGCGGGTTTAATTATTGGGAAGCGGGAATGGATATTTTAAAAGAGGATAACCTCTATGATAGTTTTAAAAAGTACCAGGCTTGCATGATAGACCAATTCGATCTGATGACAAAGGAGTATGATTTTCATGTGATAGACGCGAATTTATCCGTTAATCGAACCCATCAAGAGATCATGCACCATATTCAACCCATTTTAGATCAATATAAGAAATAATTTTAAAAACAAAATTTTAGGAGGAATACTTGGCAAATAATAAACAGGATCCCGGTATTCTGCTGTATTGTGCTAAATCCTTGCATCCTCTTATCAATGATCTTAATCGATCGGCCCAGCATATATTAAAACGGAATGATATCGAGGACATCCACGATCTGCGGGTCGCCTCACGGCGCATCAGGGCGGTGATTGATTCTTTCGAGAAACATCTGCCAAAAAAACAGGTGAAAACATGGAAGAAAGGGATCAGGGCGATTACTAAATCATTCGGAAAAGTACGGGATATCGATGTCCAGCTAGATTTAATAAACCGCCTCTACGCTGAATTGGAAGACCGCAAGATACGTTCTGGTGTGAGAAGGGTCCGGTTGCGATTAGAACAGCGGCGGAAAGCAAAACAGGAACACACAGCAGGTAATACAAAAACATTACTCGAAAGCGCTGTAATTATTGATCTCTCAGAATGGGTCACTGCAATCCTGAGTGAATATGAAGAAGGACCTGCCTTTTCTTCAGGTTTGTATCAGTTAGGGTATCAGCAGATCCAAAGCAGGTTGGATGATTTCCTATTCTATGAAGTATTTATATTCGATAGTTCCCGGATTAAAGAACTGCACGCCATGCGTATCAGTGCGAAAAAACTTCGTTACGCGCTTGAAATTTTTTCAGAATTGTATGCGCACCAAACAGATTTTGCATTAAAAGTGACAAAAAAGGCACAGGATTATTTAGGTGAGATTCATGATTGTGATGTGTGGATAGAATTTCTGCCCAAATTTATGCAAAAAGAACATGAGCGCATCAAAGAATTTTATGGATACACCCGCCCCTATCGCCGGATTCGTCCAGGTATCGAATACCTTATTGATAATCGAAAACAGGAAAGACAGGCATTGTACCAGGCGTTTCTGAACGATTGGAAAAAATGGAAAATGGAAGAAACATGGTTGAATCTGCGAAAAGTTATATTCCTAACAAGCCTGGAGACCCAGGCCGCGCCGCAGCAAGAAGAACAAATTGATGAGCATGAATCTGGTGCAGGACCAATTCAAACGAATGATGAAAATGCGCCTCCGTCTGGAGAAGACGCTGCAACCTCATAAACCCTCAAACAGATCGGAGAGAGGTCGCTTTCGGTTATATTCAGGGTAAGCCATCATAAACGATTCAACAGATCGGAAAATACGCAGAAGCCAGGTAACAATAAACCCGCTTTGTTTATCACCGCCCTGGCTGGCATGGCACGCAGATGCCTGATCACGCAATTTCGCATACTGTCTGTAGTTGACGCGTGCGTGAATTGGATAATCCTTTGCTACAATTGCCGTCAGGTCGATATCCTGGTTATTTCCAAATTTACTGGGATCAACTCCGAATATGGGCATTAAGCGAACAACAAACCGAAAGAAACCACGCGGAATGACATGAAAAAATAGCCGCTTCGGAGCAAAAGGGGCTAAACTATCGGTTTTGAAGGAAGCGTCGCTCGCCGCGTGGAAAGCGCGCACCGCGGCGTCGTGGGCTGCGATATGATCAGGGTGCATATAGCCGCCGATCGGATCGAAAGTCAGGACGATATCGGGGCGGATCTCACGCACCAGCTTTACCAATTCCCTTGATACTTTTTCGATCGGAGCGTTGATAAATGCGTCTGGATGGGCGTTTTCCGGACTGCCCTGCATCCCCGAATCCCTGTAATCTAAAAAATGGACTTGGCGGATTTGTAGCACATCAGCGGCACAACATAATTCGTTTTCACGCAATTCGCCAATAGATTCAAATCCATTCATTTTCTCATCCGGCACCTCCCCCACTTCACCGCGTGTGGCACAAACAAGGTGGATTTCAGCGCCCTCGTGGCCATAATATGCGAGCGTGCCCCCCATCCCAAAGGTTTCATCATCTGGATGGGCTAATACAACAAGGATTTTTTTTCCAGTATAAGGCAGTGATTCCGTTTTCATGAGGAAAAGCATACCGGACATTCAGGATTCTTTTTGATAGAAATTTCTTTGAATTCCATGTCCAATCCATCAAAAATGACCATCTTTCCGGAACAGATATTGCCCATCCCCGTGATCAATTTGATCACTTCTATTGCCTGCAGAGAGCCGATCACACCGGGCAATGCCCCTATCACACCAAGTCCACGGTTTGCCTTTATGAATTCATCCGTCGGTCTATGCTTAAACACACACTGAAAACAGGGCCCCTCGTCTACATTGAATACGCTCATCTGGCCAGAAAACTGGTAAATTGCGCCATAGACGAAAGGAATACCTCTTTTTACACAGGCTGCGTTTAGCGCGTATCGTGTTTCGAAATTGTCTGTTGCATCCACAACGATATGGGAGGCAGCGATCATTTTATCCGCGTTGCTTTCCTGTATTCGTTCATGCCATGTGTTGATCTTGATGGTCGGGTTTAGATTTCGTAAACGCTCCCCGGCAGACTCGACCTTCTTTTGCCCGATCCGATCGGTGGAATGGATGATCTGCCGCTGCAAATTGCTCAATTCAACAACATCTGAGTCAACCAGCGTGATCATGCCAACGCCTGCCGCAGCCAAATACAGCGCGGATGCTGAGCCGAGCCCGCCGCACCCGGCGATTAATACCGATCTATTTTTTAATTTCAGTTGACCGGCAGATCCAAAGTTCGGAATATTCAAATGTCTCGCATACCGGATGCGTTCCGCGTCACGCAGCTTATTTTCAGCCATCACCCTTATTATAAACAAAATGTCGAACAAGCCAAAATTCCATATCAGGTAGAATATGATTATGAACGTGATCATAACCCACGAACAGGCGGATTTTGATGCGATTGCTTCACTATTAGGGGCGTCCCTTGTAAATAAGCAAACCGTACCTGTTCTCCCACAGAGAGTAAATAGAAATGTAAAGGTTTTTCTCGAAATCTATCGATCTTCTTACCCATTCATGTCGGCAAAAGAGATGCCTAAAGAGCCGATAGATTCAGTTACTCTCGTTGATACACAATCTTTGATCACCCTGAAAGGAATTTCCAAAGAAACACAGATTGAGGTTTTCGATCACCATGAAGAAAAAAGCGGGTTGCCCGGATCTTGGGATTTCAACTTCATCCCGTTCGGCGCAACAACAACCTTTTTTGTAAATACGATCATCAACTCCCACAGCCATGACCTGACCATGCTGGAAGCAACACTTTTGTTGCTCGGTATTTATGAAGATACCGGATCGCTCACCTATACGAATACTACCCCCCAGGACGCGAAGGCAGTTTCCTTTCTATTGGAAAACAATGCCAATCTTCAGATCGCATCTGAATACTTGAATCCACCCCTTTCCCCCTCCCAGCAGGCAGTTTTCCAGGATTTACTCGAAAACAGCAATCATCTGACGATACAGGGGCTGGAAATCCTCATCGCACAAGCATCTGCGCCTGATCTGGATGACGAAGTATCTTCAATTGCGCATAAGATGAACGAACTTTTTGAACCAGACGCGTTATTTATTTTTATCGGTTTACGTGAAGGAATTCGGCTCGTCGCTCGCTCGTCCACAGACCGGGTTGATACCGCGAGGATTGCCAGAATGTTTGGGGGCGGCGGCCACCAGCGCGCCTCCGCGGCTTTGATCCGTAATGGCGATTCTCAGAATCTACAAATGGATGATGTAATAGATGAGTTTAGATCCACATTGGACGACATGATCCTGCCTGCGGTTCGCGTTCGCAATATTATGTCCAAAAAGCCTCTCACACTATCTCCAGATACAACCGTAGAAGAAGCACGTGAACTAATGGAACGCTATGGTTATGAAGGATTCCCGGTTATCGATAACGGCAAGATCATCGGCCTTCTTAATCGCAGATCTGTGGATAAAGCGCACACTCATAACTTAAAGAAAACTGCATCCAGCCTGATGGAAGCGGGGCATTATTTCGTGGTCAAAAATGACACTTTAGATTATTTAAAAGACACCATGGCGCGAAGTGGTTGGGGGCAGATTCCCGTCATCTCATCTGATAATGGTAACATCGTCGGGATCGTAACGCGCACAGACCTTTTAAAAGCGATCACCGGGGATGCGCATAATAATAAACGCCTGAACCTCGGGGATTCGATAAGAAATAATATCGCACCCGGTGCTTTTGAGCTTCTCCAAATTGTCAGCACAACAGCGGCTGATTTGAAAATGCCGATCTATGTGGTTGGTGGATTTGTACGTGATCTTATTTTGGAAAAGCCCTCACCGGACTTCGATATCGTCGTTGAAGGCGATGCCATTCAACTATCCAGAATTCTCGTTGAAAAATTTGGCGGGAAGGTCACCAGCCATAAAAAATTTGGGACCGCGAAATGGCACCCTTTGAAATCTTTAAAAGATGATCCGAAAGTGAAAATTCCGATCGACAAGAAATACTTAAAAGAAATTCCGGCTTCACTTGATCTTATCAGCGCCAGGACAGAATTTTATGAAAAACCCACTGCGCTGCCCACCATCAAGCAAAGTAGTATCAAATTAGATTTACATCGCCGCGATTTCGCGATAAACACGATGGCAATTCGGCTTGATGGACAACATTTCGGAGAAGTATATGATTATTGGGGGGGGCTCAATGATCTGGAAAATGGAAAAGTTCGTGTCCTGCACTCCCTGTCATTCGTCGATGACCCAACCCGTATGCTGCGCGCTGTCCGATTTGAGAAAAGATTCCATTTTGACATTGAAAAAAGAACACTGGAATTGCTTCGAGAAGCGATTTATTTACTTGACGACGTCTCCGGTGACAGGATACGTCATGAGCTGGACCAAATTTTCATTGAAGAAAACGCTGCGGAAATGCTGGAAAGGTTGGATGAATTGGGGATCCTCACGCAAATCCACCCATCTCTCTCCTGGAAAAATACCCACAGCAAAGAACTCGAATTGATCAAATCTGCTTCTGAAATGATTGAGAAAAATGCAGAGATTTCGTTTGATGATAAAAAATTGGCCCTGACAATATATATCATCCTCCTTGGCAAACTACTGCCACAATCGTTAAATGAAATCATAAAAAGATTAAGGTTTAAGAGCCATATTCAACAAATCCTTAGATCGGCTAACATGCTTTGGCATCATCAAAATAATCTATCTGAAATGCCCCCGGGAGAATTCTCGATGCAGGTTGCCAATTACTCCCCGTTTGTGTTGTCGATAATTTCATTTGTGTCCGAAAATGAGGTTTTTACAGGAAAAATTACAAAATACTTGGAAAACTGGCGGCATATTGAAATTTACACAACCGGTGATGATCTGAAAGATCTCGGAATCCCGCCTGGGCCGATTTATCAGAAAATTTTAAAGGAACTCAAAAAAGCGTGGATTAACGGGGATATTTCATCGGAAAAAACTGAAAAAGAAAAGCTGGATAAAATTTTAGAAAAAATCACGTAAAGATTACATATTTAGAGCTTTGAATACGACAAAAAGATCGCATCTCGTCCACGTTCGTCTACGCTGTCTAATCGAGCTGTTGGTTTCAGAAACTCAGAAAATCGCTGCAGATCATCGCCGCCAACCCCAAAGTCGCTTTGCGGTGCTTTACAAAAAGCATACAGAAGATAACTTCCATGTTTTTTCAGTAATCGTTTGATATTCCGCATGGTCTGCGCGCGTTCTGGGGTCGAAAGTGCATGAAAACACCCGATATCGTAGATCAGGTCATACGGTTCCTTTAGAAAACTTAATTCAGTAACGCTTCCAAAAAACACACGTCCAGCATCACCATACGGTTTTATTTTCCGCCTCGCTTTGATCGTTGCCAACAAGGCGATATCCACGCCATCTACCTCCCAACCAGCTTCCAGAAAAGCAGCCATGTTAGTACCCGTTCCGCATCCAAGATCAAGCGCCCTGCCAGGTTTGTGGTCGGAGATGTAATCAACAAGTTCCGGGACAGGAATGCCTGTGTCCCATGGCGGGTTTGCGAGATACATCAGATTGAATCGAAGTTTGTCTAAAAAGCGATGGATTGATAACCGCATTCTCTGATTATAGTGCATTGGGATATCAGCTAAGTATATTATTTAACAATATAGTAAAATTGATTGGTTGAGATCACATACAAGGAAGGAATCATTTAATAATGAAAGAATACGGTACAAAGAACATCAGGAATATCGCTCTTGTCTCCCACTCTAGCGCGGGAAAAACAATTTTGACCGAAGCGTTTCTCCACTACACCGGAGCAACCACCCGGATGGGAGAGATCAACGAGGGAAATACCGTCTCCGATTTTGATGAAGAAGAAATTCGGCGGGGGATTTCGCTTTATACTTCTGTTGTCCCGATCGAGTATAGCGGAACAAAATTCAATTTTTTAGATACGCCGGGATACACCGATTTTGTCGGTGAAATGATCTCAGCCATCGCAGTAGCAGATTCGGCTGTGGTCCTGGTAGATGCTGTATCTGGATTTGAAGTAGGAACAGAAATCGCGTGGAACTATTGTGACAACTTCGAGTTGCCCCGTGTTTTATTGATCAATAAGATGGACCGCGAAAACGCGGATTACCAAAAAGCGCTCAATTCCGTTCAGACATTCTCTGAAATGCGTTTGATCCCGGTTCAGTTGCCATGGGGTGAGAAAGCGGACTTCAATGGCGTTATTGACCTATTGACGATGAAAGCCTACCCGGGTGATGGCAAAACAGCCGAAGAGATTCCTGCAGACATGAAAGACGCCGCGGAATCCGCGCATATGGAACTGGTTGAAGCAGCAGCTGAAGGAAATGATACTTTATTAGAAAAATATCTGGAATCTGGTGAGCTGACTTCAGAAGAGATAACGAACGGATTAGCAGCAGTAATCGCAAATGGAAGCTTCGTACCCGTTTTTGTCTCCGCGGCTGGCGCAGAAATTGGTATTGATCCCCTCCTCCGCGCTTTAAAAAACCTGCTCCCCTCACCCGACAAAAGCAAAGCTGTAACAGCTAAAGGGAAAGCTGGGGATGAGGAACTAAAAGCTGAGAACAGCGGCCCATTGGCGCTTTACGTTTGGAAAACGACAGCCGACCCATTCGTCGGAAGACAAACATTTTTCCGCATATTCTCAGGCACCATGGGAACCGAAAATAGGATCTGGAACCAATCCATCGGTGTAGAAGAACGCCTGGGTGGTGTTTATGTACCAAAAGGAAAAGAAACGATCCCGGTTTCTGTCATGCATGCTGGTGACATTGGGGTGGTTCCTAAACTTTCAGAAACAGCCACCGGCAATACCTTGTGTGACAAGGGACATCCACTGGAATTGCCAATTCCTGAATACCCCAATTCGTTATACCAGGTAGCAATCCACCCAAAAACACAGGCTGATTCCACAAAAATCTCGCCTGCGTTATCCCGCCTCTGTGAAGAGGATATGACCCTCTCCTGGCATCAGGAAAAATCAACGCGAGAGACGATCCTACAAGGAATGGGCGATCAGCATATCGACGTCGCAATCCGCCGCGCGGAAACAAAAATGCAGGTTGGATTAGAAACATTCCTGCCGCATGTTCCCTACCGTGAAACGATCACCAAGAACGCTGAGGCAATGCACCGCCACAAAAAACAATCCGGCGGTTCCGGACAATTTGGTGAGGTTTGGCTGCGTATTGCGCCCAATAAAGAAGAAGATTTTGAGTTCAAAAACGCGATATTTGGCGGCTCCATCTCATCCAGCTATATGCCTGCTATTGAGAAAGGGATCAAAAAAGTAATGGAAGAAGGGGTCATCGCCGGATATACCGTCACTGGAATTACAGTTGAAGTATTTGATGGCAAGGAACATCCTGTCGATTCAAAACCGATCGCATTTGAAATGGCTGGCCGGGAAGCATTCAAAAAAGCCATTAAAGACGCCGCGCCGGTTTTATTAGAGCCGATCATGAAGGTTAAAGTCGTGGTTCCCGAAGAAAACATGGGAGATATTCTCGGCGATATGAATACACGCAGAGCGCGGGTGCAGGGGATGAATACAGAAAAAGGCCATTCAACGGTTACAGCCAATGTTCCCCTGGCAGAAATGCAGCGCTATACTACTGACCTGCGTTCCATTACGGGCGGGCGCGGTGTTTTTGAGATGGAACAATCTCATTATGAAGTGGTGCCAACCCATGTCGCGCAGGGCGTCATCGACGCCAGAAATAAGGAACTGGCCAGTAAAGAAGACTAAAAAATAATAGGAAAGCTGGCAAAATCGCCAGCTTTTTTTATGCAAAATATGAGAAAAACAGAAACCGAACATCTTTGGAGCAAGCTATTATCACGAAATGATGAAGAGATCAAAAGCACATTTAATGCGCTCAATGCACATGAAAAACGGTATGTCATTGATCACCTGAAAAAGATGGCCAGCGAGGATGGGTGGCATCCGGAACAAATACGTTCCGCACTGCATGCAAGATCTGTGCTTGAACCAGAAAACAATTCACATTTACAAGACACTGAGGAATAATGAATAAAAATAAATTACCAAAACAATCAGAAAACTTTTCGGACTGGTACAACCAGGTCATTCAACGCGCGGAATTGGCAGATTATGCCCCGGTGCGTGGCTGCATGGTCGTTCGCCCTTATGGTTGGGCAATTTGGGAAAATATCCAGTCTGCTTTAGACCTGCGATTTAAGAACACGGGACATGTCAACGCCGCCTTCCCCCTCTTCATCCCCATGTCTTTTCTTGAGAAAGAGAAGGAACATGTTGAAGGTTTCTCGCCCGAATTAGCAGTGGTAACGATCGGCGGCGGGCAGGAATTAGAGGAGCCGCTCGTGGTAAGGCCGACTTCTGAAACCATTATCGGCCACATGTATGCAAAATGGATCAAGTCATACCGTGACCTGCCAGTTTTGATCAACCAATGGGGAAATGTCGTCCGCTGGGAAATGCGAACGCGCTTATTCCTCCGGACGCTGGAATTTTATTGGCAGGAGGGTCATACAGCCCACGAAACCGCGGAAGAAGCGGAACAGGAAACACGCCAAATGCTGGATGTGTATACCGATTTTGCAGTCAACGTCGCCGCTGTACCGGTAATCCCGGGCTTAAAGAGTGATAGTGAAAAATTTGCCGGCGCAGTGCGCTCGTATACCATTGAAGCGATGATGGGTGATACCAAAGCGCTCCAATCTGGCACTTCGCACAACCTGGGGCAAAATTTCGCTAAAGCGTTTGAAATTCAGTATCTAGACCGCAGCAACGAGCTGCAGCACTGCTGGACTACTTCATGGGGTTTATCCACCCGGTTCGTCGGCGCAGTCATCATGACCCACGGGGATGATCAGGGTCTCGTCCTGCCTCCACGTTTAGCACCTATTCAGGTGGTTATCGTTCCGATCTTCAGGACCGATGAGGAAGAACAGGCGGTTATGCGGGTCGTCACCCAGGTCGCACAAGCCCTTTCCGGCCTGCGTGTAAAAATCGATGACCGAACAGAAATGACGCCCGGTTTCAAGTTCAATGATTGGGAGTTGCGTGGTGTTCCACTTCGGATTGAGATCGGGCCAAAGGACGTTCAAAATGAAAGTGTTGTTGCTGCCCGGCGGGATATTCCCGGTCGTGATGGAAAATCAAGCTTCAAATTGAACGAAATCTCCAATAAAATACCAGCACTTCTCGATCAGATCCAGAATAATATGCTCGCGAAAGCGACGAAATTTCGGGACAGTCACATTGTTGAGGTGGATGATTATCAAAAAATGAAAGAAATCATCGATGAAAATTGGGCGCTTAGCTTCTGGTGCGGAAGCGAAGAATGTGAAGCAAAAATTAAGGAAGACACCAAAGCAACCATTCGCTGCCTGCCCTTGGGCCAGGAACATGCTGACGGAAAATGTGTGTACTGCGGCAGCACAGCTTCAAAACAAGCATATTTTGCAAAGGCATATTGATCTAAACGTATGGCTCCCGCTCAATTGGCACGATTAAGGCCGCAGATCACGGCGTTATCCGCACTCTTTGAGCAGCCGGATGCGTACACTACAGCACTCACTGCGCTGATGGAACAGTATCGCAGTGAGATCGATTTCTCAGCTTCAAGGATTACACCAAATTCACTGGTAAAGAGACTCAACATCCCTGAAATTATCACCGCGCAACTCGGTATATCCTATAACCACCTTTGCCAGGTTTACCCTGACCAGGCTGTTGAAATTGCTGAAAAGGTTTGGAATAAAGAATACTTTGAGTATAAGGAAATCTCTATTTTGCTTCTATCTAAACTGGACAACAATAACCAGGAGCATTTTTTCAATTTTGTCAATAAAAACATACATGCAGAAACTGTAACCCCGATCTTTGCTGTCCTGCTCGAAAATATTAACGCCAACCCATCCTTGAGAAATGATCCGCGCTGGCAAAACATATTCGAAGCATGGATTTTGTCAGAGGAGCTTCATTTACAAAAATTTGGATTAAAGGCGATAACAAGTTTGATTGCTGTTAATAAACAATTTCCACATCCAAATATGCTGAACAAAATAAAACCTTTACTTGCCAACCCAACGCTTCCCTTTTACAGCGAATTACTCCAATTAATTGAACAGTTATCGATAACCTCATTGAATGAAACAACAGCACTTTTGATCTCATTGGGGATTCAAAATCCAAACCCAAATATGAATAAATTCATACGGAAATGCCTTCAATTCTTTCCGCTATCTCTGTCCGTAAAGATCAAAGACAGCATTCAAATATGAATAATTTGATTCTGGTATAATTAATAGTCTGACTAGTCCCTCCTGAGGCGAAAGCTCTGGGTGAGGAGACTTGCTAATACATCGAAAGGAGAAAGCAACGTCATGGCATTAAGAAAAGATGAGAAAGAAAAGCTTATAAATGATTTTGGCCAACATGAGACGGATACAGGTTCAACTGAAGTGCAAATTGCGATGTTAACCACCCGGATCACACAGCTTACCGAACACTTGAAAATCCATAAACACGATGAATCTTCAAGACGCGGTCTGCTGAAAATGGTTGGCCAGCGCAGACGATTTCTGGCATATTTGCGAAAGAAAAATTACGCAAGCTACCAGGCAATCACAAAGAAACTCAACTTGCGCAGTAAATAATGTGAAAAAACAAGCCGATGGATTCCTAAATCCATCAGCTTGTTTAAAAAACAATTTTAGAGATCCCCAAGGTTGGGAATTGAGAATAGTTTAAGAAAATTCTTCAATTATTCTCAGTCCCTGACTAAAGGGGAAGAAAAGAGTAAAAATGCAACCCCAAGCAAAACAATTTAGGACCAATGTGGGAAACCACGAATTTATTATTGAAACAGGAAAATTAGCCGGGCAGGCAAACGGCGCAGTCACAGTACGTGTTGGTGATTCTGTAATTTTTTGCGCTGTTACCATGTCAACGGGAATCAGAGAGGGAATTAACTTTCTCCCGCTTAGCGTGGAATATGAAGAAAAAATGTACGCCGGTGGGCGTATCCCCGGTTCCTTTTTCAGACGAGAAGGCCGGCCTAACGATGACGCAGTGCTCGTCGCCCGTCTAACAGACCGCCCTCTCCGCCCTCTCTTCGATAAGAACATGCGCAATGAAGTCCAGGTGATTCTATATTCACTTTCAGCAGATTTTGTACACCCTCTGGATATTCTGGCAATCAATGCCGCCTCCGCTTCCTTGGCAATTTCCGATATCCCTTGGGCTGGGCCTGTCGGCGCAGTCCGAATCGGTAGGATAGATGGAGAATTCATCGTCAACCCTATTTATGAAGAGATGGAATATTCAACGCTGGATTTGCGCGTTGTCGCCACGCGTGACGCTATTTTAATGGTGGAATCCGATTCTGATGAAACCGCTGAAGATGTGATGGTTGACGCCATCGCATTCGCGCATGACGCGATTCAACCATTGATAGATGTACAGGAAAAGATGGTAGCTGAAGTAGGGAAAGATAAAGTAACAGTTGAACTCAAGTCAATTGACGAGACAATTGTTTCCAAGGTCTATTCCGAAACAAGCGAAAAGATCACCGATCTACTGGATAAACCGCTCACCAAAGCTGAATTGGATGAAGGCATTAACACGCTGCGTGACGAATTATTGGCAGATTTGGACGAAGAAGATGCTGAGCTTAGATCCCAGACCAAAGAAGCGTTCGAAGAAGCTTATAAAAAGATCGTGCGCTTTCGGATTTTGAATGATGGAAAACGGCCAGATGGGCGTGGGTCAACGGAAGTCCGTACCATTTGGAGTGAGGTCGGGACCAGCCCGCGCGCGCATGGTACGGGTCTCTTTACCCGTGGTGAAACCCAGGTAATGACGTTGACAACCCTCGGCACACCAAAAGAAGCCAAAGAGCTGGATAACCTGACGCCAGAAACAAGCAAACGCTATTTACACCACTACGTTTTCCCGCATTTCTCAGTTGGTGAAACAGGCCGTCCCCGCCGCTCACGGCGCGAGATCGGTCATGGTGCACTCGCTGAACGTGCGCTCGTACCGGTGTTGCCGGATGAAAAAACCTTCCCATATACAATGCGGCTGGTTTCGGAAGTCCTTTCATCCAATGGTTCCACTTCTATGGCCTCTGTTTGCGGTTCCACGCTGTCATTAATGGACACAGGGGTACCGATCAAAGCGCCAGTTGCGGGTATTGCGATGGGTTTGATCAAAGAAGGCGATAAATATTCTGTCTTGACCGATATTCAAGGTCTTGAAGATCACCTTGGCGATATGGATTTCAAGGTGGCCGGCACAGCAGAGGGCATCACAGCCCTGCAAATGGATATCAAGATCAAAGGAATTACTCCCAAGATCATGAGTGAAGCCCTTTCACAGGCCAAAGAAGCCCGCTTGCACATTCTTGGAAAAATGGCAGAAACCCTTGCTGAACCACGCACGGAATTGAAAGAATTCGTTCCGCGCATTACGACCGTTCAAATTCCTGTTGACAAGATAGGCGCCATCATTGGCCCAGGCGGTAAGACGATCCGCGCGATTCAGGAAGAAACCAACACACAATTGGATGTGGCCGAAGATGGCACAGTATTCATCGCTGCGGCAGTCAAGCAGGATGAAATGGATGCACGTGAACGGATAGAACGGCTAACTGAAACACCGGTAGTCGGCCGAATTTACACCGGCAAGGTTGTCAGGACAGCAAACTTTGGTGCCTTTATCGAGATCTTACCCGGAACCGACGGCATGGTTCACATATCACAACTTGACAGTGAACGCATTGATAAGGTTGAGGATGTTGCCCGCGTCGGTGACGAATTAACAGTTATGGTGACAGCGATTGATCCGCAGGGAAAGATCAGGCTCTCTCGCCAGGCTGTCCTTGAAGGATGGACCGCGGAAGAAGCGCGCGAGAAAGATTCCATTAATAAGCGCCGCTCAAGTAATCGTAGAAGCGGTGGAAATCGCGGAGGGAATAGAAGCAGTAACCGCAGATAACGAGTAGTTCGAGATTCTAAATATAAGAGATCCTGGATAAGCCAGGATCTTTTTTGTTATTCTTGTGTTGGTAGATATGGCATTTCAGGACCTTCGATCGCCATCAACGCCGCCAGCGCGGACCGCATAGCCACTCTATCATCCCATGGATACTCAGTCTCTCCAAAACACATCGATTGCTCATGCCCTTTTCCACAGGCGATTACCAGGTCGCCTTCCCTGGCCATGAAAATGGCCTGTTTGATCGCCTCTCCCCTATCAGGAACAATAAACAAATTTTTTCCGGGAATCCCGCCGTTTTTAATTGCCTCCTGCTGCATTTCTAGCAGTATATCTTGTAGATCTTCTGTCCGCGGATCCTCCGCTGTGATAATTGTGATATCGGCGTTTTGAATAGAGGTGGCAGCCATCAAACGCCTTTTTTCCTGGTCCCGCAAGCCAGCTGAACCAAAAACGGCAATAACCCTTTTTTCTGAGCGGTTGCAGCTCGTTTCTAAAGTAACTTTCAACGCGTTGGGCGTATGCGCAAAATCTACGATTGCGGTAAATGGCTGTCCGAGATCGACCACTTCCATCCTGCCAGGCACTCCTGGAAAAGCTTCAACGGCTTCAGCAATTTGCGGGATCGAAAATCCATATCCATAGTGCGCGGCACAGGCCGCCGCCTGGATATTAAAAACATTATACTCGCCGATCAAATGGGATCGTACCGGCGTTGCCTCTCCTTGCATCATAAGGTTAAATTCCAATCCGATTGGTAAATTATTGATATCCTCTGCCCACAGGTCGCTTTTCTGCGGCTTTCCATAGGAATATATATCCAGGTTTTTGAAATCCTTTTCTTCGATCACCTTCATTAACGGTTGAAATGAAATATCAGCTTGATTCAGGATTGCGATCGGATTGGATGAATTTGGTTTTTCAACACCGTGGTCTAACCCTTTGATGAGTTTTGCTTTTGAAAGAAGATAATTTTGGTAATCACCATGATAATCAAGATGCTCATGGGTGATATTGGTAACCACAGCGATATCAAAATAACACTCCGCAACCCGGTCCTGTTCCAGCCCATGAGAGGTCGCTTCCAGCACAACGTGCGATAATCCTTTGTCCCTCATTTTTTTGAGAATTGATTGGACCATCTGCGCTTCTGGTGTTGTTACATGGAAACCGGTATCGATGACATCTTTCCCGATCCGCGCATTCACGGTGGATACCATCCCCATCTCAATTCCACAATATGACAGAATGTGATGGATCAGATTAACTGTTGTTGTTTTCCCATCAGTTCCTGTTACGCCGGTCACTCTCATCTTCTTTGCGGGATATTGGTTTAGTGCGGCGGCAATTTTTGCCAGTGCCTGACGTGAATTGTCTACCTGAATGTAAGGAATGCTGAGATTTGCTATGGTTTTTTCGCCCACCACAGCTACAGCACCTTTATTGATTGCCTGCGTGATATGCGCGTGCCCATCAAAAGTTCCCCCCATTAGTGCAACAAATATTTCTCCAGCTTGGATTGTGCGTGAATCATGGGAAACACCCGTGACGATGATTTGGCTGGAATTCTCGAATGAGCGAGAGCCATTTTTAAAACCTGGTTCCATTAATATTGTAGAAAGTCTCATAAGTTCTGCGGTATTATCTTTGGATTGCACAATTGCAGATTATATCATTCAGATGGAAGGCGCCCAAAATACACATTGATTACCGCCAATAGAATACATAAGGACCCCAATATTAATCGAAAAACTGTCGGACGGAATCCCATAAGTTTAATGACTTCCATTTCTAAAGGGATCACAAATAATGGCACAGCATTATTCAAACTGCGATCAGGTTTTTCCTGGATATAGATCCACAATTCTCCGGTTATTTCTTCTGAAACAGCTTGAACCTTCCATTCTCTTTGTATGTGTCCTGCTGGATCCCATTGTGAAAAAATAATTTCACCTGGTTCAATGATCGCACCGCGCAATGATAGTTTCGTAATCACGCTGATTGAACACACAGAATCAAGCTCCTCGGAATTGTAATTTTCTGAACCATTTTTTACCAGGGTGACATTTGCGGTTTTATTAAAATCTATTTTTTGAGGGTAAACAAGTGACCAGGACCCGGCGCTAAAGCCACTACTTTTCAAGCAGGTCCGTTCATTGATAAAAGAGATCTCCGGATCCACTGAAAAAGTTTCCATCCGATTTTTGATGGGCATCAATTCCCATACCAATACAGGTACAATGGCCCCCAAAATTAAGAAAGTTAATAACCGTTTTGTAGAAAACATTTGATAGATAATGATAAACTATTCTATATCATTCATCACAGGAGAGGGTAAAGTCTCATATAGTGGTGTAAATTCTTGACGAAAAAGTCATCTTGTGCTT
>CAZDIS010000018.1:0-26161 GCA_964505585.1 uncultured Pelolinea sp.
CCTCAGGCAACCGAGGCGGCGCCAACCGGCACACCCGGCCCAACCGCGACCCCCTTCACTGAGGAGATGTTCCAAACACAATTTGATACTTACATCGCCGACCTGGAAGAGATCAACGTCAGCGAGAAACACATGCGCACCTACCTCTCCCGCTACCTGATGCGCGAAAAAGTACTGAACGCGTTGGGCGAATCAGTTCCGACTGAACAGGAACAGATCTGGGCCCGCCATATTTTGGTACCGACCGAATCTGAAGCGCAGGAAGTGCTCAGCCGCCTTGAAAACGGCGAGAAATGGGCAGATGTCGCAGCGGAAGTATCTCTGGATACCAGCAACAAAGACCGCGGTGGTGATCTTGGATGGTTTAGCACCGGACAAATGGTCGCACCTTTCAATGATGCAGCATTCGGCCTGGAAATCGGCGAAATCAGCGAACCGATCAAAACACAATTTGGATGGCATATTATTCAACTGGTGAATAAAGCAGTCTTGCCCCTTTCATTCACAGATCTGCAGAATAAACAGAATCTGGTTTTTCAGGAATGGCTGGCAGATGCCAAGGAAAATATTCCTTTTGAGATCAACGATGTTTATCGCGATCTGACGCCGGCTGATCCATCGCTGGCCGATCTGATTGCAAGCCAGAATGCGATCCCTGCTGAAGAAAGCACCGAAGAGTCTGAAGGTGACCCGCAAGAATAACCAAACGATTTAGACCATAAATGGAAGGCAGGGAGAATATCTCTCTGCCTTTATTCTTTAATGCACCATTTCATCGGTCAATTCATCCAGCTTTAAGCTGATGACCTGGCTGACAGAATCATTCCCCATCGTCACCCCGTAAATAATATCCGCCAGCTGCACGGTATTGCGGTTATGTGTGATGATGATGAACTGGGTCGTCTCACATAATTCCTTCAACATTTCACCTACACGCATCACGTTTGATTCATCCAGCATTGCGTCAATTTCATCCAGGATGCAGAATGGTGTTGGTGAAATTTTCAAGAGCGCGAAGATCAAAGCAACAGCCGTCAGGCTGCGTTCTCCGCCGGACAACAGCGCCAGTTCCTGCTTTCTGCGCCCTGGCAATGTTGCTTCAATATCAATACCGGAATCAAGCACATTCTCTTCATCTTCAATGACCAGCCTGGCAGACCCGCCGTTGAAGAGTTGCGCGAATATGTTTTCAAATTCGGCTGCAACCTTTTTGAATGTTTTCAGAAATTCCCTGCGCATGAGCACATCCAGCTCTTCCACGATCTTACGCAAGTCCTGCTCCGCTTTATCCAGATCCGCCAATTGTTCTGTCAGGAAATTGAATCGCTCTGATACTTCTTTGTATTCTTGCTGCGCATTTGGGTTCACCGGCCCAAGCCGCCTGAGCAGACTTTTTTTCTGGCTGATCTGGTCCGATATATCCTCCGGCAATTCTTTCAACATTGGGAGTTGTGAAACAATTCCCTCAATGGGCAAAGGTTTCGGCCCAAAAATTGATTCATCTTCCCCGATAAAAATCCCAAAATCTTCCCCTATTTTCTGCTGATAGCGTTCTAATCGTTCGCGCAGCTTTTCAACCTTCAATGATGCCTGCATCTTATGCCGCTCCGCGATAGCAAATCGCTGCCGGGCTGCATCGACTTCCTCAAGGAACGCACTCTGGTCTGTAATTTCCTTTTCCACCTGGTTCTCGAGAGGCTGGTTTTCAGCGGTTAATGCCGCAATCTCTGCATTTACCGCCCTGTCCTGCGATCGAATACCTACCAATTTTTCATCAATCTGCTTTAAAGATGATCGAAGCGCCTCGATCCTTTCACTTTCTTCCAGACTCTGGCGTTGATATGTTTCAAATAGTGATCTTTTTTCCGCGAGCCGAGCTTCGTTGGTCTCGACCATTTTTTGGGCGACGGCCAGCTTTGAGTTCATACTCATCACCATTCCGCGCAGGTCCTCTACTAGCAGGGCGTGAAGTTGTTGATAGAGCGCTTCCAACGCCACCTTTTCTGAAGATACCTGTTTTTCAAGGTCCCCAACCTTTTGTTTCAGCGCACTCACATCCGCTTTTTCTTTTTCATTCTCTGCCAGAAATCTGGATAAACGCGCTTCTTCACTCGTTATCTGCTCCTGGCGCTGCGCCTGCTCAATTTCCAGTTTATGAATTGCAAGACTTAGCTTGTTTTGTGCGCCCTCTTTTTGATTGATAGATGTATTCACCTGTGCCAGCGCGGTTTCTTTTTCTTGCTGGCTGGCAACCAGAGCACGCAAGGATTCTGCGATCTCGCCCAGCGTTCCTTCGGTTGAAGCAACCTCAGCAGAGATAGTCAATTTTTCGCGTTTCCGGGCGAAATTCTTTGTGCGTGTCTCCTTCCCAACGGTGACAGTTCCATCCGTCGAAAACACAGCGCCCTCCAGCGTAACAACCCGATATCCCGGCGGCAAGTCTCGCACTTCCATCTTAGCTGTTTGCATCGTATCAGCGATATACACAGTTGAAAGCAGGTTGCTTATAATGCCGCGGGGGTCGCCAACGGAAGAAATAACCGCTGCAGCGGATGTCAAAGAACCTTTCCGGGTCAATTGCCGGTCAGAGGTTTGCAGCATTCCCTTATTGATCAAAACGGTCCGCGGGGCTTTAACGCGATTGATGAAATCGATCGCAGCAGACATCTCTTCATTGGAATCAAGCACAATTCCCTCCACAACCGATCCCAACGCGGAGGCAATAGCCAGCTCATATTTCTCAGGGATGTCCAATATATCTATTAGCAGCCGAAAATCTCCATGCAGGCTGCCCTTTTTCGCGGCATCAATAATACTTTTAGCCCCGCTGGAAAAACCTACCAGTGATTGTTCAGCCTCTTCAATTAACCGATATTGACCTTGAAGTTTCTGCAGCAGGCTTTCACATTTTTGTTTATCGTTTTTATATTCTTCGATCTTTGTTTTGATGTCAGACAGCTGCGTGGAAATCGCGGTTCTTTTTTCCCGATCGGCCTGTGTGGCTGCTTTAATTGAGTCCAGTTTCTTTTGGGTTTCAGCTAACCTGGCTTGCTGGTCTTGATAATGTGACCGATTTAACTTTTTTCGATCTTCGATCTTTAAAATATCCGAAGCACGGATCGCGACCTGTTTTTCCAACCCTTCGATCAGGGTCTTCAGCCGCAAGATTTCCTGCGTAGACCGGTTGATCGTTTGTTCGTGATCATAGATTTGTTTTTCGATCTCTGACCGGCGGGAAATGCGATGCTTTAGTTTTCCTTCCGCATCCCGAAGGTCATTTTCCATCCTTTTTAATTCTTCTGCGGAATTTTCGTGCTGATAGACAAGTTCCTGGATCTCGTTTTCCATAGATGAGATCTGTGTTTGATCCAAATCAAGATCACGCTGCAATTCTATGGTCTGGCCTTTATGAGATTGCTCCCGCTCTTCCAACACCGCGATCTGGCGCGCGTTTTCTTCTTTCTTGATATGGAGAGCCGATAGTTGTCTGTGGAGCGCTGAAACTTTTTCCCGTTTTTGGCCAAGGGTGCGCTGGGTTTGTTCGAGTTGTGCTTCCAACTTTTGGCGCTCCATCCTTGTTTGGTTGACCTTTTCCTGCTGGGCCGCGTTAACTTTGATGGCCTCACGCAAACTTTCCTGTGTGCGATGCCAATGGTATCCGTACCAATCTTTTAGCAGAAGTTTCAGATCCGCATCGATCTGCTGGTAGGATGAGGATTTTTCCTGTTGTTTTTCCAATGAACGCAAGCGCGGTTTGAGCTCTGACACAATATCATTAATGCGCTCCACGTTGCGCAACGTTTTTTCCAATTTTTGGTTCGCTTCAGAGCGCCGAGACCTGTACAGGCCAATTCCTGCCGCCTCCTCAAAGAAGCTTCTTCTTTCCTCCGGCTTCAGACTCAGCGCCGAATCAACCAGCCCCTGCCCGATGATCGTGTAATTCCGCTCTGCCAGGCCAGAGCTGGCAAGCAGCTCATTGATCTCACGCAGGCGCACCTTCTGGTTATTGATCAAATATTCATTTTCGCCGTTACGGTACGCGCGCCGTGTGAGATTTACTTCACTAAAATCGATCGGCAGCCATCCGGTGGAATTGTCAAAGGTAATTGAAGCGGAAGCCATTGATGCCCGCGCGCGCTGCTCAGAACCGGAAAAGATCATATCGATGGTTTTTTTTCCACGCAACAAGCTGTATGCCTGCTCACCAAGCACCCAGCGGATGGAGTCAGCAATATTTGATTTGCCAGATCCATTTGGGCCGACGATCGCGGTTAAGGGCGCGGGGAATTTGAATTCCGTCTTACTGGCGAAGGTTTTGTATCCCTGCAACTCCAACGAAATCAGAAGGTTAGACATGGATGCTATTCTCTTTATTAATCTTCTCCAAAGCTTCTTTGGCGGCAATTTTTTCTGCCGCCTGTTTGCTCATCGCCTCTCCAAACGCGACAACCTCATTATTTACCCGCGCTTCAACCACAAACATTTTGGCATGGTCCGGTCCGGAAACTTTGATTGTTTTATATTTTGGCGGCGGAAACCCCTTCGCCTGCGCCCATTCCTGGAGCATCGATTTAGGATCTTCATTCTTCCGCTTGGAAATAATTTCATTGACTGAACCTTCAAGGAGCGGAAAGATGAATTCTTTAACGGCATCCATACCCTGGTCCAGGAGTAATGCGCCGATAAAAGCTTCAAACGCGTCACACAGGAGCGAATTCCGCAATTTTCCGCCAGACTTGAGTTCCCCGCGCCCAAGCTTTATCGCATTATCCAGATGAATTTCTCTCGCAAAATTCGCCAATTGGCTCGTTTGCACGAACGCAGAGCGCATTTGTGTCAGGGCGCCCTCTTTCATTTCAGGGAATCGGTTATACAGCCACTCGCCAACGAGGAAATCAAGGACAGCATCGCCTAAAAATTCAAGCCGCTCATTGTCCTCTAGCGCATCAGGGTGTTCGTTCAGATACGAACGGTGGGTCAATGCTCTTGCTAACAATAAAATATCTGAAAAATTGATACGCAGACGTGCCATGAGCTCCTGTGGTGATTCAACTGCCTTTTTACCTTCATCCATATCGTTCGTACATCCTCCCGCAAAAATAATTCCTGTCAATGATGATACCACTCTGCTATAATTGCCCGCATGGCTTTACCCTCACTCTGGCAATCATCTCTTGATTATAAGATCACAACCGATGTATTTGAAGGTCCATTGGACCTTTTGCTTCAATTAATTGAAAACGCAGAGCTTGATATTACCAAAGTTTCCCTTGCCCGTGTCACAGATCAATATCTCCATCATTTACAGGATCTCACCCATCGCGATCCAGTACAGGTTTCTGCATTCCTCGTTATCGCGGCGAAACTTGTTTTTATCAAGTCCTCAATTCTACTACCTTCTGCACCGGATGATGGTGATGACCCGCAGGATGACATCGGCGACCAGCTTGCCCGGCAGTTGAAGGAATATAAACAGTTCAAGGTGATCGCGGAATGGTTGGGGGAAAGGCAGGCGAGCGGCTTACGCTCTTATTACCGTGTCGCTCCACCGCCAGTCATCATCGAACATATTGATGTGTCAGATATCACGCTTTACGATTTGATCGATATCATCATGGAAACCTATTTCAAAGGCGAACACGAGACCGCCATGAGTGAGGTGGTGACGATTTCACCGCTCACGATAAAAAACCGGATCGATAAAATTAAAAAGTATCTGCGGACAAAAAACAGGGTCCAATTCTCAGAATTGATATCCGCGGACAGGTCCCGGCTGGATGTCGTCATCACTTTTCTGGCGCTTTTAGAGCTGGTTAAAAACCATGCGATTACCGCCGCCCAAAACTCATTATTCAGTGATATTGCTTTTGAACGCACTGCAAATTTAGACCAGGAATTTGAGCTCGAATTGTAATTTTCAGGATCCTGAACGCATGGCTAAGAAAAAAACCACCCCAATCCGCGCACAATACCTTAATATCAAGAAAAACCATCCGGATGCGATCCTTTTCTTTCGCCTTGGGGATTTCTATGAGACCTTTGATGACGACGCGGAAATCGCCTCCCGCGAATTAGATATTGTTCTCACTTCACGAAAAGTTTCAAAAAATCAGCGTGTTCCCATGGCTGGCATTCCTTACCATGCGGCAGATAATTACATCGGCCGTTTGATTGATAAGGGATATCACGTTGCTATCTGCGAACAGATCGGAGAGCAGCCACAGAAGGGCTTGTTCCCACGCGAAGTCGTCCGCGTTGTAACGCCGGGAACGATCATCGAACCGGGGCTCATCCGTTCGGAAAAAAACAACTTTCTGCTTTCCTTTTATGTTTCTGAGAATAAGACAGGCATAGCGTATATAGATACCTCCACAGGTGAAGCCGGCGTCACGGAGTTTGTTGATGATAGAAATCAAAACCGCCTGCAATCTGAAATTAGCCGCATTGCCCCCGCCGAGATCATCTATTCAGAGGCGCAATCACCGGCGCCGCAGTATGAAACCCATATAACGAAAATTCCAGAATGGAAATATGAACTCTCCCGCAGTGAACAGGAGATCAAGCAAATCTTCGCTGTATCCGTACTTGATGGGTTTGGGCTGCGGCAAAAATCCGCGGCGATCTGCGCGCTCGGCGGGCTGATCAGCTACCTGCAGGATACAGATACTGCTGCTTCGATCCAGCTGCAGACCCCTAACTTTTATTCCGTTGATGATTATATGGTTTTAGATCGTTCTACGCGCCGCAATCTCGAATTAACTGAGACGATTCAGGGATCTGAAGGGTATGGATCGCTGCTGTGGGTGATCGATAAGACCATGACCCCGATGGGAAAGCGGCGCATCATGCAATGGATCAACCAGCCGCTTACCCAGCGCGAACATATTCAAAAACGGTTGGATGCTGTTGAATTTTTTCTCGAAAAAGGATTATTACGGTTAGAACTACAGGGGTTGATTAAATCGCTTGCGGACGTAGAGCGGATCACGACGCGTATCACCAACAGCCATGCGACACCGCGGGACATGGTTTCGCTGCGCACAACACTGCAGGCAATACCCGCGCTGTTCCAGAAACTTTCCGGCTGCGCGGACGATATTAAGCAGATGATGCATCAAATCGATCCGTGTGCAGATGAACTCACATTGCTCGAAAACGCAATCGTAGATGAACCCCCCGCAACCCTGCAGCACACAGGCGTCATCCGCCGCGGTTATTCGGCATCTTTAGATGATGTAATTCACGCCTCGCAGCATGCCAGAGATTGGATCGCTGATCTTGAGAAAAAAGAAAAGTCTGAACACGGTATAAAAACTTTGAAGGTCGGATATAACAAAGTTTTTGGGTACTACATTGAAATATCCAAGAGTTATCTGGAAAAAGCGCCTGCGTCCTATATTCGCAAACAAACCCTCGTAAACGCAGAGCGGTTCATCACACCGGAGTTAAAAGAATATGAATCGATTGTCCTCAACGCGGAGGAACAGATCCACACACTGGAAACCCAATTATTCAGCCAACTCTGTGATCAGTTATCAAAGTCCGCAGAAAAGTTTCTCCGGTTAGGCGGTTTTATTTCAAAGATCGATGTGTACTTATCATTCGCGCAGGCCGCGAGTGAGAACAACTACTGCAAGCCAATATTACGGGATGATGTCAAGATAGACATCAAGAATGGCCGCCATCCGGTGGTTGAAAAGACGCTGCCCGCTCGTTTGTTTGTTGCTAATGACACCTTCCTATCTGACCAAAGCTTGATCCATATCATCACTGGCCCAAATATGAGCGGTAAAAGTACGTATCTGCGGCAGACCGCATTGATCGTGCTGATGGCACAGATCGGGTCATATGTCCCTGCGGAATCAGCGGAAATTGGCCTGGTCGATAGGATCTTCACGCGCATCGGTGCCCAGGATGAGATCCATGCCGGCCAATCTACTTTCATGGTGGAAATGGTTGAAGCCGCGAATATCCTCAACAACGCCAGCGATCGCAGTTTGCTGATCCTGGATGAGATCGGCCGCGGCACAAGCACCTATGATGGGCTTTCGATTGCGTGGGCCGTGATCGAATTCATTCACAATCACCCCAAATTAAGGTCACGCACCCTGTTTGCCACTCATTACCATGAGCTTACAGTCCTGCCGGATTTTCTGCCCCAGGTATCCAATTTCAACGTTGCAGTTAGTGACACGGAGAAAGATGTTGTATTCCTTCATAAGATCGTCAGCGGAGGTTCAGACAAATCATACGGAATTCATGTTGCCCAGCTGGCGGGAATGCCGAAACCCGTTCTCCATCGAGCGGCGGACCTTTTATCGCAATTCGAGAATAAAAGCGCAAGTGAGTTTTCGCAATCCACAGCACACATTTCCGACCAACTGCCCCTGTTCAACGCACCCAATCCATTGGCGGACGCGCTCAATGAGCTGGATATGGACTCAATCAGCCCGATCGAAGCCCTGAATATCCTATATAAATGGAAAAGCGAATTTAAAGATTAATTAGTCCGCTTTCTTCTCTTCGCCGTTTTCTCTTTCTTCCTGTTCAATTTCTTCAAGCGTCTGCGGGGCGATGGCTTTTTCTCCCTCAGTCACAGATTCTCTAATCTCTTCGGATGGCGCTTCTTCAACTATTTCCTGTTTCTGCGGTTTTGCATATTTCGCGGCCAGCACCAAAATCAAACCAAACAGAAGCATTAATCCGGACTGCGCGATTACCCACATCAAAACACGATTTCCGATCACATGCACAATCGATAAAAGGACATTTCCAAAACCCGCGATCAGCTGTGAGAAGGACGGATTGAAAATCAGTCCGATAAACTGTTCCATCCCGACGAGGATCACCAGCGCGCTGATCAGCATCAACCCGGAAACTCCCAGTAACAGCCAGCCGATCCAGCCACGCATGACTTTCTTGTTCGCTTTCAGCAAGTAAGCGGCCACGATGAGCAGAATGATCGTGATAAATGGAAGCAGTCTAAACAGCCAGCGCAGGATACTGTACCAGTAGAATGTCCGTTCTCCTAATTTCATCCCGGCTGGGATCAGCCCGATCAAATTGAGTGAATTCGGCAGGCGAGCCGCCTGATCTCCTAGAAAGACGGAAAGCTCGCCCTCCAGCTCTGCAGCTAAAGCACCTTTTGGATTACAGGCAGGAAAATCATTTAGCGTGGTGCCCAGCCGTGCCGCCTCCAGTTGTTCTTCCGTGCAAGACTCCAGTGAACTAACGTAGTTTTCCGCGATCATATCACTGCTGCGGGTTATAGCCGCTTTGAGCGCATTGATATCAATTTCAACAGCTGAATAGGGAGTATTAAAATTAAAGTAATCTAATGTTTTATTGGTTAGCTCAATCAGCACGCTTTCCACCCATTCCTCGGGAAGGTATTCAGCCAATATGGACTTGAAATTTTGTTTTCTGGATAAGAATAAGGGGACTTCACCAGCCAATAAAACTTCATCCGTGACCACCTCAGCGATCACCGGCGGCATCTGTAAGGCATACTGCCCCTCTTCAAATACCGCTGAATAGCTTTCCGGATTTAACGCCACCATTTCTACTGGTAAAACGAGTATTGAAATCATGATGGATGGAATTAATACAGCACTGATCACCAAAACAAGTATCCAATTTCCGATACCGACCTTATTTTTCATATTTCCTCTTTTTTCTGCTCGTTTCCACATGACTATCTTTCCTCCTGCCACTCCCGCGCACCATTTAGAAATACTTTACCATTAACCCGTTTCTTTCCTGGTAATTGTAATTCCATTAACATCAGATCACCGCTCGCAGTGCCAATACAAGGATATTTTTCGATCTTACCACGCTGCCCCACCGACAAAGAGCGCGAAGAAAGGACTTTCACTGAAAATACCTTCACATGCTTGCCGTCCCATTCAAAATATGCGTTTGGCCAGGGATCCATAGCTCGCACCTGGCGTTCGATTGCTTCAGCAGGCTGTTCAAAAGATATCAGTCCATCTTCTTTTTCAAGTAAACCGGCATAAGTCGCCTGATCCTCATCCTGCATTTTTAGATCGACATTACCGGATAAATACGCGTGTAAGGTTTCTACCAGCAGATCGGCACCCAACCGCGCTAATGCTTCGGTTAGGCCTGCTGTTGTTTCATTTCCAGTGAGCGCAATTGCGCGCTGTGAGATGATCGCCCCGGTATCGATGCCCGCATCCATTTTCATAATTGTTACACCGCTTTCTGCATCCCCATACCTGATCGCGGCTTGAATAGGAGAAGCACCCCGCCAACGCGGAAGGAGGGACGCGTGCACATTGATACAACCGTGTTTAGGAAAACCGAGCGTATATTCTCTCAGGATTTTACCGTAGGCAGCCACGACAATTAATTCAGGTTGCAGTTTTTCCAGCGTATCCAAAAAATGATCCGGATTTAAATTAACGGGTTGGTAACAGGGAATATTCATCTCTAATGCCGCTGATTTAACCGGTGGACCTTGCAGCTCCCTTCCGCGCCCGACACGTTTATCCGGTTGCGTGGCGACTGCAACAATATTTTGTCCGTACTGGTGCAATCGGCGTAATATTATGGCGGCGTAATCGGGTGAGCCCATAAAGAGGGTCGGGACATCTTTGGTTTTCTGCATTGTCGTCTTATTCATTGTTCTGAATTATCTTAAATATCTTAAATATCTTCTTGACCATCCAGTAGATAAATGCACCGAAAACCAATCCGCTCAGGATGAGCAGCACCAATATCAAGTAATCCGGCTGTTCAATCACCACCAGTGCTTTCTTCTTTAAGCGGGCCTGCAATTCTGAGATAAAATCAGTTTGTGGAGAAACCGGCTCAAATAAAGATCCGAGTTGCTGTTCCAATTCATTTGTATCACGCGCCTTTTTCATCTTCATCCCTAAATACTATTCCAAATCATCCTTATCAATATATTCGCGCAGTTCTTTAAGCGTACGGTGGTAAAGACTCTTGATCGCGCCTTCACTTTTTTTCATAACGACACCAATCTCTCGATTTGACATATTCTCCATATATTTTAATACCAGCACTTCCTGTCTGTTTTGCGGCAGTTTTCTAATCGCCCGCATTAAATATTCGATCTCCTGCCTTTTTTCGATCTGCCTCTCTGGCATTTTGCTTTTACTTTGCAAGTATGAATGGTCTTCCAGGGGGAGTTCACGTTTATATTTGCCGTCTCGGTGCCAATTCGCCACCAGATTGTGCGCGATGCGGTATAACCAGGCGGAAAAAGGCACTTTCGTGCGCTTATAGCGCGTAATGTGTTTCAAAGCGCGTTGAAAAACCCTTGCAGTCAGGTCTTCAGCGTCATCCTTATTGCCTGTCCGATAATAAATGTAGTTATAGATCTTTTTAACATTATCCTGATACAAAATACTGAATGCCTCTTCATCTCCACCAATCGCGAGGTCAAGCGTATCTAAATCGGTTTGATTTTTTTGTTTATCGGTATTCATAATTGAACCAATGAATCATGATGTATATCACTTGATTATAGTCAATTTTCAATTATGATTTCCGTATACGATTTTTATAGGAGAGACAATGGAGAGAGAACAATTTACCCTGGATGGTTTACTGTCTGATAATTTGCATTGTGAGATCTGGAAACCACCACAGCAGCCCGAATTTGCAATGGTTCTTGTTCATGGCCTGGGCGAACACTGCAACCGCTATCTTGGAGATTTTTCAACTTTTTTTCCTTCGGCGGGCGCAGTCATTTACACCTTTGATCTACCGGGGCATGGCCAATCTGGCGGCGAACGTGGGCATCTTCGGGAGCACCAGGATCTGAATCGGATCTTAGATAATCGCCTGGCCCAAATCCAGGCAGATTTTCCGAATTTGCCGATTTTTATTTATGGTCACAGTCTCGGAGGCCTGATCGCGGCCGCATACACATTAGAGAAACAGCCTGACCTAAATGGCCTGCTTTTATCAGCGCCGGCTTTTGACGTAGATAATCCGGTCTCGCCAGTTAAAATTCTCATGGCGAAAATAATGAATAAAGTGTATCCATCGCTCATATTGGATAATGGGTTAAACCGGGAAATGCTTTCCCGTGATCCACACGTTGTTGAAGATTACAACAATGACCCGCTGGTCCATGGCGTTGCTTCCGCCCGGCTGGGCGCGTTCATTTTTAGTAAAGGGGATTTCATTCTCAATAATCCTCAATTACTAAATTGTCCTACCCTGATCATGGTTGGGTCTGACGAAGCCATTGTGAGCAAGCATGCTATCAACACGTTTTGTGATGCGTCCAAAAACTGCGCATTAAAAACCTGGGATGGAATGTATCATGAAATTCATAATGAAAAAGGAAAAAACAAAGTCTTTCAATTTTCCCTGGATTGGATCAAGGAACGGCTGAAATAATTCTCATAACAAAAGCAGATCCCGGTGTCTTGACCATTCCAATCTCGAAAGTTACAATTTATGAGATGAAGTTTTGGTTCGCGGTCATATCACTACACGATCCTTGCATGGTAAGTACGATTAAAGATGATATGCTTTCGACCACTTGCATCTAGACCCAAGTGGTCTTTTATTTTTTATTTGAAGGAGTAATTTTATGCCTGGTTTCATAAATAACGGTCAACTTTCAGAAGTTGATCCGCACGTCAAAAACCTTATCGACCTGGAAGCGGAACGCCAAAAGCGGAAACTCATCTTCATTCCAAGTGAAAGCAGCGCCCCCGCTGCAGTTCGAGAGAGCCTCGGCTCGGTGCTTCAGAATATCTACGCCGAAGGATATCCTGATGAAGAAACGAGATATTTCAGTGAAGAAAAAATTTTAAATATCGACAAGCAGTTAACCCATTTTCGGCGATATTCAGACCCCAGGTATTACAAAGGCGTTGAATTTGCAGATGTATTAGAAGAATTAGCCCGCCGCCGCTGTGCAGAGTTGTTTTCTAATGACGCGGTCAGCGCCGATGAGATCTTTGTTAATGTACAGCCATTGTCAGGCGCGCCCGCAAATAACGCTGTTTACCATGCGCTGATCGAACCGGGTGACGCTGTGGTTGGCATGAATCTATTTCATGGCGGCCACCTTACACACGGATCATCAGTCAACCGGTCCGGAAAGTTATACGATGTTTCACACTACAGTGTTGATCCGAAAACTGAGAAAATAAATTATGACACGCTGGCCGCCATGGTAGAGGATATCAAACCGAAGATCTTGATCGCTGGTTACTCCTCATACCCCTGGATTCCGGATTGGGCCCGATTTGCAGAAATTGCCCATGCAGCCGGAGCATATTTCTTCGCGGACGTCTCGCATATCGCGGGAATGATCGCGGCGGGTGTGATCCCCTCGCCGATTGGATTCGCGGATATCATCACTTTCACAACCCACAAAACGCTTTGCGGCCCCAGAGGGGCGGTAATTTTATCCTTCGATAACAAGATTTCCCGTGCCATCGACAAGGCGGTTTTCCCTGGAGAACAGGGCGGCCCGCATATTCAGGTGTTTGCAGGCATGGCAACAGCTTTCAGTCTGGCAAAAACCAAGGAATTTAAAACATTTCAAGCGCAGATCATTAAGAACAGCAAAACCCTGTCCGATCAGATCGCAAAACGCGGCATCAGGATTGCGTTTGGCGGTACCGATTCACACCTATTTAACATCGATTGCAAATCGATCACCGGCAGAGACGGTACGCCGCTATCCGGCGACATGGCTGCCCGCATTTTCGATATCGCGGGCCTGGTTATGAACGCTAACACAATCCCCGGCGACAAATCGGCATTGCGGTCCTCCGGGGTCCGGATCGGCACACCATGGATTACACAACGCGGGTTAGTTGAAGAAGATATGGTTGAGATCGGGAATATTATCAGTGATCTCCTGTTCGCGACCGAACCCTACACGGTTTCCGGAAAACGGAGGCCTATTACACGAGCGAAGATCGACTTTCAAACCCTTGAGCAGGCAAAGATACGTGTTCGGGACCTCATTGAATCCAGAACAATCGATAATCGTTTTGAAAAGAAATCAGGCTATCCGCATTTTTACTTCCTTGATGATTTTGACCATTTACCTGAAGACGCGTGGCTTACTTTTGAATTTTCCGGCAGCGATATTGAACGTTTTGTCGCGTGGATCTTTCCAGTAGAGATCTCAAACCTTGAAAAAAATCAATCTATAAAAACCAAATTTTTTGCGGATGGGAACGCATATCCATGCATCCTGACTCACCGGCCTGAAAATTCATTTTTCCTGTCCATTCAGGCGAAAACCGCGGGAACTGGCATCACCTGGTTGAGAGACCTTTCGGATGGATTCATTCGTTTCGACCGGGACGTCAATCGGAAAATCCCCGGTCCATTCACTCTCAAACAGGTTGAAAATTTCAAAATTCCTACCGGGCTGGAAGAGATCCAATCTCCATCGGCGAAAAAACCATTCTATATCGGGATTCAACCTGTGGAAGATAAGCAAAATGCGTTACCAAGATTCTCCTGGGAAGAAATTCCTTCGGAAACATACCAACGAACCGCCCTCTTCGACATCCATACCGATGCGGGAGCCAAGTTGATCCCGTTTGCGGGCTGGGAGATGCCTGTTTGGTATTCCTCTGTCACGGACGAGCATAAAGCTACGCGCAATGCGGCTGGATTATTTGACGTATCGCATATGGGTGTCTTTGAAGCTTCCGGTATTAATGCCAATTTATTCCTGGATTGTGTTTGCGGGAATGATATATCCGCACTTACCGTTGGTGAGTCCTGTTATACCCATTTCCTCGATCAAGACGCGAATGTAATTGATGACCTATTGGTGTACAGGCATGATGATGAAAAATTCTTAATGGTCGTCAATGCCGCCAACAAGGCAAAGGATTGGGCATGGTTGAACGCTGTCAGATCCGGTGAAGTATTGATCGATAACGCACAACCTAGCGCGCAGTGCCTGGGCAGTGATACAACCCTGGAAGATCTCCAGGCATCTTCAGCGGGCGCTCGGATGCGGGCTGATATCGCATTGCAGGGGCCAAGATCCCTAGAGATCTTGCATCAGCTTGAGATCAGTGATGCCGATAAAGACAAACTTGCTTCCCTGGAACGCACGCAGTTATCCCATATCCATTGGAAAGGTCAAGATTTGATCATTTCACGCACCGGTTATACCGGTGAACGGATCGCTTTTGAGATATTTATTCACCCGGACCAATCCCCAATTCTATGGAATGAATTAGTTGCCGCGGGCGCTCCGCTCGGCCTGAAACCCTGCGGTCTTGGCGCACGGGATTCACTCCGCACAGAAGCCGGTTTGCCGCTCTATGGGCACGAATTAGGCGGTGAAATGGGTCTCGGTGTCGGGCAGGCCGGGTTTGGCTCCTACATAAAAACCTATAAACCATGGTTTATCGGAAGAGATGCGTTCATTGAGAAGGAACAGGCACGAAAACGTGAAGTGATCCGATTCCGCTTTGCCGAGAAACGAACCCGCATTGCCCATTACGGCGATCTGGTTTTCAATAACCGCGGCAAACACATTGGATTTGTGACAAGCTGCGCCATTGATACAGATGAATATCTTACAGGGCAGGCTCTGATTGATATAAAATTCTCAGAAAGGGATTCGTCAATTTTCATTTACCAGAACACGAATGCGATTGATCCAGTGAACATCAAAAAAGTCAAAGATGGAGGGAGAATTCCTCTGCCTTCACGTGCGACAATATTAAGAAGATTTCCCAGACTTTAATGGGAAAACCCACCTCAGGAGGTAAATTAATGAGCACACTTTGGGATTTCCGCTTTGCAGAACGTACCCAGAGAATGAGGGGATCCGCTATCCGCGAATTGCTCTCATTTGCTGTCAGAAAAGATGTGATTTCATTTGCGGGCGGCATGCCCGCACCGGAAGTTTTTCCGTACGATAAATTCCGAGAGTCCTGCGATGTCGCGTTACGAGAGAATGGGGCCGCCTGCCTGCAATATGGATCGACAGAAGGTTATCTCCCGTTACGCGAATTGATCGCGCGCCATTCCACACGGTATGGTATCCAGGTTGAAGCGGAGAACATCCTCCCAACCTCCGGCTCACAACAGGCACTTGACCTTTTAGGGCGCATTTTCATCAACCGTGGAGACACGATCCTGGTTGAATCCCCTACCTACCTTGGCGCACTTCAATCCTGGAAGGCATACGGTGCCCAATTTTCAACTGTGCCCGTTGACGAAAAAGGGATGCGCACCGATCTCCTGGAGGAGAAGCTGCGTGCCGGGGTTAAGTTTATTTACGTTCTCCCCAATTTTCAAAATCCAACCGGGTTAACCCTTGCTTATGAGCGGCGACTCAAATTGATCGAAATCGCGGATAAATTCGGTGTGCCAATTATTGAAGATGATCCATATGGTCAATTACGGTATGAAGGCGAACACCTGCCAGCTGTCGTGGTTTTAGACAGCCAGACGCGTTCGCAGGGCAAGAACTACTCCGGAAATGTGATCTACCTCAGCACCTTTTCGAAAACTTTAGCACCCGGCATCCGCCTCGCCTGGGTCATTGCGCCGGTGGAAGTCATCCAGAAAATGGTTCTCGCAAAGCAGGCTGCAGACCTGCACACATCCACATTCAATCAGATAACAGCTTTCGAAGTATCCAAAGGCGGCTTTTTGGACGAACACGTAAAACTGATCAGAAAAGTGTATCAGGAGCGGCGTGACACCATGTTGGACGCTCTTGAGGAACACATGCCAGCGGAGGTAACCTGGACAAAGCCCGAGGGCGGGTTATTCTTATGGGCGGTCCTTCCTGAAAACATTCGCACACGCGATTTTTTCCACACCGCTCTTGATAAGAATGTCGCTTTTGTCCCCGGTGAATCTTTCTTCGCGGAAGGCGGCGGGGAAAACACCATGCGGTTAAATTTCTCCAACGCCAAGCCGGAGTTGATCAATGAAGGTATTGGTCGTTTAAGCCTGGTGGTCAAGGACCATTTAAAAACCAGGAATACCTAATCATTTATTCCGCGGGTGGAACCGGGCTGTTCTTCCATAGGTGAAAATCGCGGAGGATGGACCCGCCAACAAATTCTCTGATGATGGAATTATCGGGGATTAATTCCTCATGCACAGGCAGGAACCATTCTAAAAATGCCAGTAGTCTTTTTGCTTCCAAATATTCTTCTGTGCCATGCGGTATCTGCCGCAAAAGGGGTTCTGCGGATGATTTCAGGGCGGCAAGCTCATAGACCAGCGCTGAATTGAAGATCGCATCAGCGTATTCCTGATTGGGAAAAATATACTCCCGCTCTCCCCTGCGCACCGATTCCCATAATTCGATCGTGCGTTTGGCGGAATACCCTCGCGTTCGCGCATCTCTGACGATTCGCCGGATCAAGCGCGTATCAGTGGTTGAAATACGATTATAGTGATCAAGATTTAATTGTGTAAGGCAGGATGCGTAGATCAGAAATTTCTTTGATCGGTCAATATCAGATAAAAGGTCTGGATTCAAGCCATGGATGCCTTCAATAACCATGATCTGATTTTCATTGATCCGCACTTTATCGCCTATTTCTCTTTTTCCGGTCCTAAAGTTATATCGGGGAAAGGTCACTTCATGCCCATCCAACAAAGCTTTCAAGTCACGTTCCATCAATTTTGAATCTAACGCTTCGAAAGCTTCAAAATTCGGTTTGCCCTGTTCATCCAGGGGGGTTTTATCCCGCTCAACAAAATAGTTATCCATTTCAACCGCAAAAGGCGATAAGCCATGCGTAAGCAACTGAATTGCCAATCTTTTTGAAAATGTTGTTTTTCCGGAGGAGGTCGGCCCCGCAATCAGGATGATCTTTAATTCACCCTGGCGTTTATTGATCGAGGCTGCGACCTGCGCTATCTTTTGTTCATGCAGCGCTTCGGAGACAAGAATCACTTCCTGGATAGAATGGTTTTTATTGGCATCATTCAATGATGCGACACTATCAATATCAAGACTTTCAAGCCAGGAACCATATTGCTTAAAAATATCAAGCAATTTGCTGTACTTTGGCATTGGCAGCAACCTGTCTGGTGTCGCTCGGCGCGGGTACTGCAAGATAAACCCATCATTATTATGAATAAGCTGAAACACATCCAAATAACCGGTTGATGGAACCATATAACCATGATGGTAATCACGATGCGCGTTTAACTGATAGAGAACAAGATATGGTTTTTTCCGGTATTCTAAGAGATGGACCTTATCTTCATATCCCTTTTCTTTAAAGTAGTCGATGGCATCTGCAAGCGCCACCCGCTCCTTGACAACTGGCAAATCCTGCTGTACAAGGTCTTGCATATGCGCTTCCAGATCGTTTACTTCGGCAAAGGACAATTGTCCTCTTCCAATTACTTTACTGAAGTAACCGCCATTGGGTACAGAATGGTCGATAGAGAGGAAAGCATCCGGAAACATCTCATGAAATGCGGTTTCTAATAAGAATGTTAATGACCGTCTATAGATCTTTGATCCGTCTGAAGATTTCATATTAACCGGCGTCACCATGCTATCCGAATTGATCGGGTAGGTCAATTCGCGCAGGTCGCCATCGACCACAGCGCCAACAATTCTGGACCCCTGCCAGTCCTCTAACAGAGAAAGCAGATCCTCCAATATGGCGCCCCGCCCGCCCATGATGATCCGACCATCAGGGAGCGTTAATTGCACTTCTTTTCTGGGTTCATTTGTGAATTTAATGGTTTTTGTATGTTTCATATGTGGAAAGACATTTTACCACGCGGCTTGTCAGGTAAAATATGTTGGTTAATATCAACGATTCATTATGCGAAAAAACAATTGGCGTCTGATCATCTCTTCACCAAACACCGGCCCCTGGAATATGGCGGTCGATGAAGCAGTCATGGAATCGGTTGCGGCACAGGATCAACCGCCCACTTTGCGCCTTTACGCCTGGTGGCCGTATTGCTTATCGCTTGGCCACGCGCAATCCATCAAGGAGGTAGATCAAGAATGCCTGCGTCATTCCGGGTGGGATATTGTGCGTCGCCCAACCGGCGGCCGGGCAATCCTTCACGCAGATGAGCTGACCTACTCGATTTGCGCATTGTTTAATGACCCTCTCATTGGCGGTGGTGTGATCGAATCCTACCGAACCATATCGGCCGGGCTACTGCGGGCGCTTGAAATGCTCGGATTGGCTGCTGACTCAAAACCCAAAAATCAGGGGGAGAAGCATTTATCAAGAGATCCGGTTTGTTTTCAATATCCATCCGATTATGAGATCACATTTGGCGGAAAGAAATTGATCGGCAGCGCCCAGGCGCGGCGCATGAATACACTTTTACAACATGGCGCGATCCCTTTATTTGGAGATATAACCCGCATTATTTCGGCATTGGTTTTCGAATCAGAACGAAAAAAGGACGCAGCGCGCCATAAATTACTGCTAAGAGCGTCCACTCTCGAAGATGTAATAGGCCGCCGTGTTTCCTGGCAGGAAATGGCTGACACTATAGTGCTCGCATTTGAAGAACTTTTTCATATCCGTTTCGCACAAAAGACACTTTCAACGCGGGAATTCACACGCGCGAAGGAATTAATAACCACTAAATACGATCACGCGGACTGGACAGAAAGAATATAGATCATGCTGATCGGGATAGCACTGTTGATAGGATTATTGTTTCTTTTTGCCTGCTACACCTCCCTTTTTTATCAATTCAAACCTAAGATTTATGATCTGGAGAACGTCCCCTATTCACCTGCGATCCTGGTTTTAGGAGCTGGCCTCGACAGCCCAAATACACCTTCCGATATTCTCACAGACCGATTAATATCTGCAGCCAATTTGATCAGGCGGTCGCGTCCGGTGAAAGTGGTTCTTTCAGGCGCGCGATCAAAATATGGCGGGGGCGAAACTGATGTCATGTCTTCGTATCTCCAGAAAAGAGGGATCCAAATTGAACGCATTTCAATCGATAAAAATGGCTGGTCAACATTCCATTCGCTATTGCATGTAAAATCCAGAATAGATGCCAGCGAATGCCTCACTATCATTTCTCAACGCTTTCATCTGACACGTGCGCTCCTGATCGGTAAGTTATTAGGGATTGCTTGCATTGGGTTGGCTGCTGATAATTTAAAATTCTCGCGGGCGAAAACTGCATACTGGTACCTGCGGGAAATAATCGCCGTGCCTTTCAATATCATGAAATTTCTTAAATATAAGATCAGCTGTTTTTATGACAAATCGTAGATATAATCTAACCATGGATCAGAGTCATCTCTTAAGGAATAAGCGGTGCTAAAGGGCAAGGGGTACTATATTTGGAAGCTGAGCGCCTGCGAGAACGGTAATCCGCTCGCAATCGCCCATACAGCCCACCAGGCCGGACTAACGCATGTACTGATCAAGATCGCTAATGGTATTTATGATTATAACTATGACCCATCTTCAGGATATGATCTGGTTGGTCCGGTAGCCGATGCGCTGCACGCCAAAGATATCACTGTATGGGGGTGGCATTATGTGTATGGCGATCTTCCCAAGGACGAAGCCAAGGCGGCCATCAGGCAAATTAATCGGCTTCCGCTGGATGGGTATGTTATCGATGCTGAAGGTGAATATAAAGGTAAATACACACCCTGCCGCATCTTCATGCAGGATTTACGCAGCGCGCTGCCAGATTATCCCATCGCCCTCAGTTCTTACCGCTATCCAAAATACCACATGGACCTTCCCTGGACAGATTTTCTAAATGGTTGCGATTTTAATATGCCCCAGGTATATTGGGAGCAATCACACAACCCGGGCGCCCAACTGGATCGATGCATCACTGAATTTCAGACGATCATAACCCCTTCCAGACCCATCATACCATCCGGCGCGGCCTATTGCGCTGGCGGTTGGTGCCCGACCCAGGCGGATATCATTGAATTTATGGATCGGGCAGTGACGAAAGGATTAGATGCGGTCAACTTTTGGAGCTGGGATTATTGCAGGAATAAATTACCCCTCATCTGGGATACGATTGCAAATTACAATTGGCCCTCTGCACCCAACCCAGAGAAAAGTGTTGCCGAAAAATATATCGAATATCTTAATCTACGGACTACAGACCAGATTCTAGAACTGTACGATGACCAGGCAGTCCACATCAATCACACCCGCACGATTCAAGGCAAACATCTGCTGCGTACACATTATCAGGAATTTTTAGCCAATATTTCTGGCAGTGCGCTATTTAAATTAAATACTGAAACAGGAAATGACGAAACGCGCCATATATCCTGGGAAATTTTTGAGGGAAGCACAAGCATCGCTTCAGCTGAGGAAACCATCGGCCTTTCAAACCAAAAGATCATTTACCATTACTCTTCGATTGATTAAAGGAATAAATTCCCGAACTTTTTTGGCCGGGAATTATTTTTTTCTTCTTATTTAGTTGTTATTCTTCAGATTCTTCAGAGGGCTCTGGTTTTTCTTCAGCAGCCACCGCCTCAACGGGAACAGCTTCATTTATTTCATCGGCGGGAATATCACTGATACTTTCCCCTTCGGATACCGCCTCAATTTCTCCAATGCGAGAGAGTGAAAACCCAGTACCGGATGGGATCAACTTGCCGATTATAACGTTTTCCTTAAGCCCAAATAACGGATCTTTATCACCGGCTACTGCTGCGCTCGAGAGCACCTTGATCGTATGCTGGAAGGATGATGCTGACAGCCATGAATCTGTGTTGAGCGATGCTTTTGTGACGCCAAGAAGAACTTCAATAAAGCGCGCCGGCTGCTTCCCTTCTTCAAGTAATTTCTCATTCACCATGCGAATTTCGATTCGATCCACCATATCATTTGGCAGGTAATCGGAATCGCCAGGTTTTATCACATGCACCTTTTTCATCATCTTACGGATGATCACTTCAAAGTGCTTATCATTGATGTTCTGTCCCTGGGCACGATAAACGTTTTGTATTTCAGATAAGAGATATATCTGGCACGCATCACGACCATTGATACTTAAAATGGTATGTGGATTCAAAGACCCTTCGGTCAACGCCTGGCCGGCGGACACTTTTTCACCATTTTTCACGATCAGCCGCAGAATGCCTGGAATATCGATCTCTTCGACTTCAATCTGGTCATAAGAAACGGTTATTTTATTTCCCTCAACAGCAACCCGCCCAGCGTTCTGCGCGTTGATCTCGGTTTCATCCTGTTTGGCGAGAACTTCGCCCTCTTTTACCTCATCTTCACTTTCAACCAAAATCTCCCAATCTTCAGGAACAGCATATTCATCGGAGATCAACTCACTATTTTGTATCTTCACGCGCGTGAGGTCACTATCCGAGTCAGCGGGCAGCACAGTCAATGTACCTTCGATCGGTGTCATCACTGCTTCACCTTTCGGAGTTTTCCGTGCTTCAAACAACTCTTCAACACGGGGGAGACCGGTCGTGATGTCGGAACTCGAGGCAACACCACCGGAGTGGAAGGTACGCAGAGTGAGTTGCGTTCCCGGTTCACCAATAGATTGGGCGGCGATAGTTCCAACAGCAGTACCCAGCTCAACAAGCTTTCCACGGCCCAGATCTGTCCCATAACACTTCTGGCATAATCCATGCTTGAGCTCGCAGGACAATGGGGATCGCACTTTTATTTCGTTAATCCTTGCATCTTCAATCAGCCGCATGATCTTATTTGTTATCAAGCCATTGCGCTCCAAAATGATCTCGCCCGTGGATGGGTCGACAATATTTTCAGCCACAATGCGTCCGATTAATCGTTCGCCATATGATTGGCCCGCGATATCGTCTGAGCGGCGGATATAAATGCCGTTCATCGTTTCACAATCCACATCATTGATGATCATATCCTGCGCGACATCAACAAGCCGGCGTGTCAAATATCCGGCATCAGCTGTCCGAAGCGCAGTATCCGCCAGACCTTTTCTTGCACCATGGGTGGAAATGAAATACTCCAGCGCCGTCAGACCCTCACGGAAGTTAGATTGGATCGGTAGCCGGATGATACGTCCGGATGGATCTGCCATCAAACCGCGCATTCCTGCCAACTGGGAAATGGAGTTGAAACCGCCTTTGGTTGCGCCGGAATTAGCCATAACTGACAAGTTTCCTTCCTCCGGCATCGTCTTCTTTACTTCTTTGGCCACGACATCGGTGGTTTCCTGCCATACCTTCACGATCTGCTCATTCATCTCCTGCGCGGTTAAACGACCGCGCCTGAATAAACGCTGGATCTCTTCAACCTTTTTCTGAGATTCTTCAATAATCGCGGCCTTGGATTCAGGCACTTCAATATCTGAAACTGATAATGTGGTTCCAGATCGCATCGCGTATTTGAAACCAATATCTTTGATGCTATCAGCCACCTGCGTGGTTGTTTCCTCACCACAAATATCATAGATGGTTTTGATCAATGCTTTGACCCCACCTTTTTCAAGTTCTTTATTGAAAAATTGAATTTCTTCAGGGAGTATGTGGTTGAACAAAACACGCCCAACGCTGGTTTTGATAACCCTCATTTCTGGCTCTCCCAGCCATTCACCATCTTCGTCAAACCAGGTTTTGGCATTCAATTTAATAAGCGTGTGTTCATCAACTTTATCGAGCTGATAAGCCATTTCGACTTCGTCCATATTCGAGAATGTCGGATCGTCTTCGCTAAATTCTTTTTTCAAATCCATTGTCAGATAATAAACGCCAAGCACCATATCCTTTGATGGCGAAATGATCGGCTCACCATCAGCGGGTTTCAACAGGTTCTTTGATGCCAGCATCAGATTGCGAGATTCCCACACTGCTTTCTCAGAAAGAGGCACATGGACGGCCATTTGGTCGCCATCAAAGTCTGCATTGAAAGCGGTGGTGACCAAGGGGTGCAATTGGATTGCACTGCCTTCGATCAAAACAGGTTCGAAAGCCTGGATACCCAATCGGTGCAGCGTTGGCGCGCGATTCAAAAGAACTGGCCGGTCTTTAATGACCTCTTCCAACACCTCATAAACTTCGGGCCGATCGCGTTCCATGATGCGACGAGCGCCTTTTACGTTGGCGGCATAATCTTTTTTCACCAGCCCGGCAATAACAAAAGGCCGATACAATTCCAATGCCATTGATTTTGGCAGCCCGCATTGATGTAATTTCAATTTCGGTCCGACCACAATCACAGAACGGCCGGAATAATCAACGCGCTTCCCAAGCAGGTTCCTGCGGAAACGGCCTTTCTTTCCCTTCAACATATCGCTGAGGGACTTTAGTTCACGGCGTCCGCGTCTGGATAGCGCTTTGCCGCGCTGTGAGTTATCAATCAGAGAATCCACAGCTTCCTGAAGCATGCGCTTTTCATTGCGGACGATCACATCCGGCGCGCCCAACTCTAACAGCCGTTTTAAACGATTGTTACGGTTGATCACTCTCCGATAAAGGTCATTTAAGTCAGAAGTCGCAAATCGACCACCATCAAGCTGCACCATCGGGCGCAGGTCAGGCGGAATGACAGGCAATACGGATAAGATCATCCATTCAGGCCGGTTATTTGATTTGCGGAAAGCCTCAACCACCTCAAGGCGGCGAGTGCCTTTTTTGCGTTTTTGTTTGCTGCGTGTTGTTTTCACCTCATGCCAGAGGTCTTCTGCCAATTTATCCAGATCGACACGGCCGAGAATATCAACAAACGCTTCCGCGCCCATATCCGCCCGAAATACCTGCCCGTGTTTTGAACGGAATTCTCGATATTTAATTTCGCTCAAAAAAGAAAATGGAACAAGATTTTCCAGCTCGCTTTTTTCACTGGAAATCTCATTTTTAATGGTCGTTTTCAGCTCTTCAAGTTTTTCATTGAAAGAAATGAGGTTGGTATCTGCTTCTGCCCTTACTTTAGCGGTCGCTAATTCGAGTTCAGTATTTTCTTTTTCAATATCGCTCCTGACCTGTGATTCAACTTCTTCAAGTTTTTCTTTTACTGCTTCCTGGATCAGAGATAGAACACTCGTTTCAACCGTTTCACCGGACGCGACCAATGTCATTTCCGCAGCTTCGAACCGAATATCCTTGCGGACGGTCACGCCTTCTTTTTCCTTTATAACCGATTCAAGCCGCTGCCCTTCTTTGATGATCGGGTCCATTTCTTTAGCAATTGCGTCGTCGATGGAATCTTGCATTTCTTTTAAACGATCCTGCAAATTTTCAAGTTTCACATCGCGGTCGGCCTTGATTTCTTCTATCCGACCTTCCAGCTCATCAAGTTGGTCTTTATATTTTTCCGTGATCTCGTCCTCAAGACGGTTTATTGCTTTTTCTTTGGCATCTTCGTCGACAAAAGTAACAATGTATTGGGCAAAATAAAGTACACGATCTAAATTCCTTCGGGAAATATTGAGCAATAAACCCAATTTGGAAGGCACGCGTCTTGTATACCAGATATGTGCGACTGGTGAAGCCAGCTCAATATGCCCCATTCTTTCACGGCGTACCGCCGAGCGCGTTACTTCAACACCACATTTATCACAAACGATTCCTTTGTAGCGGGGATTCTTGTATTTTCCACAATAACATTTATAATCATGTGTAGGACCGAAAATCGCTTCACAAAACAATCCGTCTTTTTCGGGACGAAGACGGCGGTAGTTAATTGTTTCTGGCTTTGTAACTTCCCCATAAGACCAGGAACGAATTGTTTCGGGAGATGCGAGTCGGATTCGGAGAGCTACTAAACTTTTTGTTTCCACCAAAAGGCCTCCTTAGGCAAAGGCAATAATATACTGTAAGATTACTAAAAACGAACAATCCTAAATTATAACATAATTAGGAATTATTTTGTTCTCATTAATTTTCTGGTAATGTGATGATCACGGTCTTTCCTACCCCCAGCTGGCTTTCTATTTCCATTTTTCCCAACAACAATTCTGTTATTGATCGGACAATGCACAGTCTCTGATTTTCTTCTTGAATGCCTTGTGAGGTAAGCAGTTTATCGATATCTGGTGCAGATAAGCCTTTACCCCGATCCTGAACTGTAATATTAATTTTGGATGCGCTTCGGGACAGGTTGATCTTTATTTCACTGCCCAATTTTGCGTCCTGCGCGGCAGATTCAAATAGATTCAAAAATAATTGTTCAAGCAAAACATGGTCTGAGTTAGTGATGATCCGAGA
>CAZDIS010000019.1:0-25627 GCA_964505585.1 uncultured Pelolinea sp.
GAAAGTTCTCGGCGATATCCATGAGCGGGATGAGAACAAACCCTCTTCTGGTTAGTTCCGGATGTGGGATGGATAATCCCTCTTCTGTGATGACCAGATCATTAAAAAATAATATATCCAGGTCAATGACCCGGGGGCCATATCGGAAGTTGGGTTGTCTGCCCAAATCTGTTTCAATGCGCTTCAACTCCTGCAGTGTTTCACGCGGAGATAGATCGGTTTCCACTTTAATCACCTGATTTAGAAACGCGGCCTGGTCTGTATATCCCCAGGGCGTAGTTTCATATATATGTGAATAATCGACCAGTTGGATTTTTCCGTTCATCAAGTCGCGGGCATTTTCCAGCGCCTGCTCTCGATCGCCGATATTAGACCCAATGCCGATGTAAACCTCATTCTTACTCATTTTTCTATTTTTAATATATTCAAGATATCAGCCAGTAAACCGTAAGCCGTAGTTTTTGGCCCCGGGTCACTCTCCAAAATACCAAGTCCAGGGAGGACGTCCGTTTTGAAGATGACCAATGAGCTGGTACCATTGACGGCAAAAAGTGGTGAAGATGCGGGGACCATTTCCGGCTGGACAACCGCGTTGACTGTTCCGCCTGTTTTTTCTGCCCTGCAAACCAATTTCCAGCGTTTTCCCATTTCTTTAGCGGCCTGGATTTCCCCCGACGTGATCCCGCGAATCCCATCGCGAGTGACCATCTGTGGTTTGATGGGTTTATCCATCAGAACAGTCACCAGGGCAGCAACTTTTATTGCCGCGTCCCACCCGTCAATATCCCCACTGGGATCAGTTTCTGCGATCCCAATGGACTGCGCGTAAGACACTGCTTCATCAAAGGAATTGCCTGCTTCCATCTTTTCAAGCAGAAGATTTGTACATGAGTTGAGAATGCCTTCAAAACCAATAATACTTGCCGCCGGTAATGCTTCTCGGAAAACAGAAAAAATTGGCGCGCCATCCATTACTGTGGATTCAAACAGAAATCGCTGATGATTTGCATGAGCAAGATCCTGCAACGCATGGTAGGCATGCACAACAGGACCTTTGTTTGCGCTGACCGCATGCATACCAGCGGTTAATGCGGAACGAATGTGGGAGATGGCAGGTTCTCCGGTGTCATAATCCACAGGGGAGGTCTCGACCAAAAAATCCGCGTTTGAGACACGTATTAATTCTGTAGTTTCCATTTTTTCCACGTTTTTTGTTGAAATGGTTGAAAGTGAACCCGAACGATAGGCGCTTGATAAGTCGGTGATATCCAGCCCATTTGGGTCCAATGCTTTTCCGTGGCTGCCAGTTACGATGGCTGTAATCCCGAATTTCAGGCCCTTTTTAGACAATTCATCCGCTTTGCTGTCTATTAGATCCGTGAAAGCTTTTCCAACATTACCATAGCCGATTAAACATATATTGTATTGTCGCATACGCACTCCTTGAAAGTCACTATTATTCTAAACCGGCAAATTGGCACTTTATTCAATTTCGAGGCCGGCATGGGTCAGCATATTCCCGGCCCATTCTAATTGCAGGGTTTCAGCATTGAGATTTAGCAATGTGTGCAGCGACTGTTTAAATTTTTGTAAATTCCCTGTTGTGCTGTAAGTTGTTCCTATATTAGGTTTATAGCCATTTATGAGGCCATCCTTATTCAATAAAAAACTAACTCGTTTTGCAATTGCCGGGGCAGGGTCGATCACAGTGATACGCGGACCAACGATCTCGCGAATGAGCGGAATAACAAAGGGAAAATGTGTGCAGCCCAATACAATCGTATCCGCTCCTTTTTCAATCATCGGCATCAACGCCTTTTTCAAGATCAGGCGTGTGCTGGCTGATTGGATATTTCCAGCTTCAATGGCTTCAACCAGGCCAGGGCAGGTATGGGTGAGAATTTTTACATCCCTGGCGAATCGTTCCACGAGTGTGTGGTACAGCTTGCCTTGAAAGGTTGCCGGTGTGGCCAGAACACCAACAATGCCATTGTGGGTTTTTTCAGAAGCCGGCTTCACCGCTGGTTCCATTCCAACAAAGGATAGGTGAGAAAATGATCTGCGCAGTTCCTTTAATGCGGCAGCGGAAGCCGTGTTACAAGCGACAACAATGATTTTTGCCCCTTGATCTTCAAGGAATTTTGTTATCGCAAAAGCAAATTCCCGAATCTCGGAAAGATCTCTTTTGCCATACGGGACATGTGCTTGATCGGCAATGTAATATACAGGCTGGAAAGGAACCATTAACTGAATTTCCCTTAAAACTGAAAGGCCGCCAATACCGGAATCAAAAACACCAACTAAATTGCCTGATTTTTTTTCATCCTTCATAATGGAAATGATTATAAATTAAAAGAGTGCAGCCTGGCGTTGGCTGCACCCAATGTTGAAATAAGGGCAAACTTACGAGAATTTTTCTTTGAGTCTTGCTTTCTTACCTGTGCGGTCGCGCAGATAGAAAAGTTTTGCCCGGCGCACTTTACCGTGCCGTTCAACAACCACTTTTTCGATACGCGGTGAACGCATCAGGAATGTTCTTTCAACGCCGATACCGTTTACGGCGATGCGGCGGACTGTGAAAGTTTCCTGGTCGCCTTTACGGCGGACAGCAATCAAGGTGCCCTTGAATTCCTGAATTCTTTCACGGTCACCTTCCTTAATTTTCACAGAAACGCTAACAGTATCCCCGGGTGTGAGTTCAGGAATATTTGGATTCTTTGCTGCTTGTACGGACTCTAATAATGTATTCATTTTCTACTTCCAATTAATAATTTCCGCGCTTTGATGCGCAAAGAAAGATTTTACCATTAAAACACAAACAATGGTAAAGGATATTATGATTTATTCAAATTCTCCAAAATTTCTCTCGCAAGATCCTCCGTAATGCCGGATAATTTTGCTAATTCCTGCTGGGAGGCGTTTCTAATTTTTTTGATCGATCCAAATTCTTTCAAAAGCGCTTTCTTTTTTGCGGGGCCTATCCCTTTGATCTGGTCAAGCTGGGAGATGAACTTCGATTTTTTACGCCGTTTTCTGTGGGCGGTGATGGCAAAGCGGTGTGCTTCATCACGAATGCGCTGCATCAGGAATAGACCTTGTGAGTTGCGGGGTAATTCCTTCGAAACAGGATCGCCGGCTTTGTAAATCAATTCATGCTGTTTGGCAATACCCACCGCTGTCACCCGGCCTTCCAGATTAAAATTTTTCAAGACATGGACAGCTCGGCTTAATTGTCCTTTTCCTCCGTCTACGACAAGCAAGTCTGGCAATACGCCAAATGACGCATCCACCTTTTTTCCAACCTTTTCATCTAATTGTGATGCTTCATACCGCTTAAAGCGTCTTACCAGCACTTCTTCCATGCTCGCGAAATCGTCCGGACCGACGACGGATTTAATATTAAAACGACGGTACAGCTTTTTACTGGGTGTCCCTTTCTCGAACACGACCATACTGCCAACAGCAAAGGTGCCCTGGGTGTTTGAGATGTCATAACATTCAATCCGGTTGGGTGGTTTTTCTAGTTGCAGGGTATCCTGGATCTGGGCCAGCGCTTCACTTTGGCGGTGTGTATCTGTTTCCCACTGCGTTTTTAAGGCATCCAGCGTTTCGACAGCGTTCTCTGTTGCTAAATTAATTAGATCTCGTTTAGATCCTCGCCTGGGAATCTTGAAATGGACCTTCTGCCCACCACGATTTTGGCTGAGCCACTGTTGGATGATCATCGACTCTTCCACTTCGTTAGGCAATAATATTTCCTGCGGAATAGAAGTCGCCTCCGCGTAAAATTGTTTGATAAATTGGGATATGATTTCGCTTTCATTTTCGTCTTCCGTCCCTTCGAGAATGAAGTATTCTCGGCCAATCAAGCGCCCATTTCGGATGAAAAAGATTTGAATGCATGAATCCCCATTATTTTTTGCTAATGCGATGACATCAGAATTCGTGCTCTTGGTTGATATGATCTTTTGCCGCTCAACCACTTTCTCAATCGCATTAATCTGATCGCGCAGTACAGCTGCTTTCTCGTATTCCATTTTTGAGGCTGAAAGGTCCATTCGTGTTTTAAGGCGATCTAAAATTGGATCGGTTCGCCCCTCTAAAAATTGGCATAGATCGTCTATCATCTGACGGTAATCTTCCTGATTGATCATGCCGATGCACGGTGCTGTACAGAGTTTGATATCGTAATAGAGACAGGCACGTGAGTCATCTCCGGTTATATCTCTGTCACATGTGCGGTACTGAAAGAGCTTGCGCAATAGGTCAAGGGTTTGGTGGACCGCCCACACGCTAGTATATGGGCCGAAATAACGTGATCCGTCTTTTACTTGATTGCGTGTAACAGTCACTTTTGGAAATGGGTCTGCCCAATGGACGCGGATAAACGGATAGCGTTTATCATCTTTCAACCGCACATTATAAACGGGGAGATGCTTCTTTATTAGATTCATCTCTAGAATAAGTGCTTCCAATTCGGAACCGACGATGATCCATTCGATATCGGCTAATTCGAATACCATCCTTTTTATCTTACGGCTGTGATCTGCACTATCGTGAAAATATGACCGCACCCTGCTGCGCAGGTTATTGGCTTTGCCGATATAGATGATTTTCCCGTTCGCGTTTTTCATGATATAGCAACCGGGTTTTGTAGGGAGAGTATCAAGAATGCCTTGAATATGTGCTGATACATTCTTCATGCGATAATTTTAGCACGCTGGCTTTTCTATTCTGTGATGATACAATATTTCGCCTGGAGGCATGATGAACATTTATTTTTCCTGTTCCATAACAGGCGGACGGGCGGATCAGGGGATATATTCTGAAATCGTGAAATTTCTATTGGTAAAGGGACATGAAGTGCCTACCGCGCATCTCGCTTCGGCTGATCTGGCACAGTTAGAAACCGTATCCGAACCTGAAGAGATTTTCCAGCGTGATATCAACTGGGTACGCCAATGTGATGTATTGATCGCGGAAGTCAGCACTGCATCCCATGGAGTAGGGTATGAGATTGCCGAAGCTGTCAATCGGGGTAAGCCAGTATTGTGTCTTTATCAAAAAGGAAAAATAGTTTCCAAAATGATCACAGGAAATACTGAAAATAATGTGGTCATCGTAAACTATGACGCGCTTGAGAAAATACCTGGCTTGATCGATCGCTTTCTGGAGCGCTATACTTAAGTACATTTGCTATTCATCATCATCGGAATGTGACATCTGTTCTCTGAATTTTTTATGAATGGCGATACAATGGTGTTGGTGACATAAAGTGTCAAGACACTTAACATTGTCTCCTCCTTTGGCGAGCCCCCGCTGGGTTTATCCTCAAATTCAGCGGCGGCTTTTTATTATCCATCAATAAGAAATATATAAAAACGCTGAATTTCCCTTGCGGTTGAAATTTATCGACCTTAAAATACACCTATGGATTATAAAAATTATTACAAGGTTTTAGGTGTGGAAGAAAGCGCCACCCAGGACGAAATTAAGAGCGCTTACCGTAAACTAGCCAAAAAGTTTCATCCCGATAAAAATCCAGGTGACAAACAGGCCGAGGAAAAATTCAAGGAAATCAATGAAGCCAATGAGGTGCTGAGCGATCCAGAAAAGAAAGCAAAATATGATCAGATCAGCAATTCCTACTCCTCCTGGCAGCAAGCCGGCGGCGCACCTGGTTCATTCAGCTGGGAAGACCTGTATGGCGGAAATTTTGGCGGCGCACAGCGCGTTGAAGTTAACGATCTGGGTGATCTTTTCGGCGATGGCGGCGGTTTTTCTGATTTTTTCAGGACCTTTTTTAGCGGCGGCGGGCGCAGAACAACAGGCGGCCAACGCGTATACAGACAGCAAACGGCACAACCGCAGCAACCAACTAATTATCAACAGGAAATTACGATCAGCCTGTACGAAGCTTACCATGGCACAACGCGTGTAATTCAGATAGGCGATAATAAGATCGAAGTGAAGATCCCCGCGGGCGCTAAAACCGGCACCAAAGTGCGTGTGTCCGGCGTTGGGCCGCAAAACGCGAGAGGTGCTAAGGGCAACTTGTATTTGTTGGTTCGGGTAGGGTTTGACAACCGCTTTACACGCGAAGGGGATGACCTGCATACAATTGTAGAGGTCGATCTATTTACCGCAGTTCTTGGCGGTGAAGTGGAAGTGGAAACCATGGCCGGTAAAGTGTCTTTGAAGATCCCAGCTGGAACGCAGCCGAAACAAAAGATGCGCTTGAAAAATAAAGGGATGCCAGTATTACAGAAAAAGAATAAGTTTGGCGATTTGATTGCGACGATCCACGTTAAAATCCCAATAAATCTTTCAGAAAAAGAAAAAGAATTGTTCCAGAAATTGCAGGCCATACGAAAGAAGGAATAAGACCTTTATGAATCTGAAAACAATCGGGGTGATCGTGTTAGCGAGTGTTTTTGCTGTGAGTTGTGGAACTGCGCTGCAATCACCTCCACAGCTTCCGCTGCTGGAAAGCCAGGTTAGGATCTCGGGAAGTGATGAAGACCTGTTCGCGATCGCGACGGAAGCGGATGTTTACAGTTCATTGTATGAGGCAGTCAATCAGGGTGTTGCGTCAATATCTGTATATCTCAATGATGCAGTCATTGGGCAGGGTTCCGGCTTTTTATTTGATAATGAAGGTCATATTCTTACCAATTTTCATGTGATCGAAGGCGCGGACCAGATTGAGGTGGCTTTTGCAAATGGATCGCGCATGCGCGCATACCTTATTGGCACTGATATTGATTCAGACATCGCAGTCATAAAAGCGGATCCTATTCCTGAGAACATTTCCCCATTACCTCTGGGAAATTCAGGTGATGTCAAGGTTGGGCAATATGTTGCTGCCATTGGAAATCCTTATGGTTTGACAGGGACGATGACTGTGGGGATCGTATCGGCAAGGGGCAGGCTGCTGGATTCTCTGCGGGCCGCACCCAGCGGCGGGTTTTTTACTGCTCCGGACCTGATTCAAACGGATGCCGCGATAAACCCTGGAAATTCTGGCGGGCCATTACTGAACCTGGAAGGTGACGTAATAGGGATCAATCGCGCGATTCGCACCAATGAAAATACTAACGGCGCAATTTCTAACACAGGAATTGGATTTGCTGTACCGATTGACATTGTTAAAAGGGTCGTGCCCTATCTGATCCGCGATGGTAAATATGATTATCCGTACCTGGGTATTGTCAGTAGGGAGACCCTGACGCTGTTTGATAAAGAATCATTAGGGCTGAGAAATGAAGACACTGGCGCGTATGTGATTGATGTGTCGCCTGATGGTCCAGCTGAAGAGGCGGGTATTCAGGGTGCGGATACTGAAAACTTATTTGATGATCTTCCCCTTGGCGGAGACTTGATCATCGCGATGAATGATCAACCAATTCGCAGTTTCAGTGATCTATTAGCATACCTGGTGACCAACACCAGCCCGGGAGATACGGTGGATGTGACAATTCTGCGCGGGGAAGAAGAGCTGACGCTCTCGGTAACCTTGACGAAGAGGCCGGAATAAAAAAACTCCCCATGAGGAGTTTTTATGCTTTTATTTAGACTATCAAATCGAATTATGTAGCTATTTGAGATTATCGATCAGCAGCAACAGGTCATTTTGAAATATCTGAAGTTCTTCTAAAGCACCTGTGCGATCGCCAGGTATTTTATTATTTACTTGCATGAACTGATCCTGTAAGTTACCAGGTAATTCGGGAAAATTGGGGATGGACAGATCCGAAAGATCCTCTTCGATATAACTAACATATTGGTCAAGCCGGTCTGTATTGTTACTCACAAGAGCTATATGCATCTGGCTCGCGTTAGCTAATATTTTGTATATTTTACGCTCGGAATCAGCTCTTTCGAAATTGACGATCAGATTCTCATAATCAGATTCTATCCCGGTTAAGCGCTCCAACTCGGTCTGCGCTTCGTTCAGTTTACTGTTAGCCGGTAAATAGAAAACAAGACCGACTATGAGTGCGCCTAAAAGGAAAAAAAGAAACCAGTACCCGACTTTTCGCAGGCTTCGCTTCAACCCAGAATCATTTTTTACTTTCTTTTTATCGATATTCTTCTCACCTGTATTCTCAATAGTTTTTTTTCCTGAAGTGGTCTCGGATTGCTTTTCATCGGTCTTCATATTAACTCCCTTCCTTATTTGCTTATTATCTAAATATAATTATATTTTATCTACGTAAAGTATTATGTAAAAGATTTGATAGATTTCCGCAAGAATGCTGAGCGCAGTATAATGGCAGATATGCTTGGTGAACGGGAAAAGAAGCGATCGGCGAATAATACCATTGTCCGCGGGGCATTAACTGTGATGGTTGCTTTTATCTTTAGTAATCTGATCGGCCTGGCAGCTAAAACTATGACTGCCAGATATTTCGGTGCCGGGATAGAAAGCAGCGCGTTTTTTGCGGCAAATCGCTTTTCAGAGATCTTGTTCAACCTGGTGGCCGGAGGGGCGCTCGGTTCAGCTTTTATCCCGGTGTTCACAGCTTTGCTGGTTGACGAGGATAAGAAGAAAGCCTGGAAATTGGCTTCGTCCATTATCAATATTGTCACGCTTGTATTGATCTTGTTGAGCATACTGACGGTTCTTTTTTCTCAAAGAGTTGTCAGGTATATCCTTGCGCCTGGTTTTAATAGCGCTGATACAGCGCTGACGGCCAGTTTGCTGCGCATTCAAGTGCTATCATCGATCATTTTTGGCATGAGCGGTCTGGTGATGGCAATTCTAAATAGCCACCACCATTTTCTATTGCCAGCTATTGCACCAGCTATGTACCAGGCCGGTTGGATATTTGGGATCCTCGCACTTTCCCCATCGATGGGGATTTACGGGCTTGCCTGGGGGGTTGTTATTGGTGCGGGGCTTCATTTAATAGTTCAAGTTCCGAAAACTCTTCGCTTGAAAAATTTATCTTATTCTTTTGGATTCGGTTTGGAAATGCCGGAAGTAAGAGAGGTCGCCCGCCTGATGGCACCGCGTTTATTGGGTGTGGCGGTGGTGCAGCTAAATTTCTTGTTGAACACGTATTTAGCATCTTTCCAAGCCAGAGGGGCTATTACCGCGATCAGTCTCGCGTTTCCCTTAATGATCATGCCAGAAGCAGCTATTGCGCAATCTATCGCGATTGCTGCCTTACCCACTTTTTCCGCTCAGGTGTCGAAAGGGAATATCGATGGGATGCGCAGTTCACTTGCTTTTACTTTGCGGGCGGCATTATTGTTGGCTATCCCGGCATCTGTTGGCTTAGTCATGCTGCGCACGCCGATCGTACAGTTGCTTTATGGCGGGCGGGCATTTGATGCCAATTCCGTGGATTTGGTTGCATGGGCGTTGTTATGGTACGCGTTTGGACTGGTTGGACACAGCCTGGTCGAAATTGTCAGCCGTGCATTTTATTCGCTGCATGACACACGCACCCCGGTTGTGATCGGTGTCGGCACAATGGCAGCTAATGTGGGTTTAAGTTTTTTGTTTTCGGCGCTGTTCTCCAGGATTGGTTGGATGCCGCATGGGGGATTGGCACTCGCAAACACAACGGCAACAGCCGTCGAAAGCGTAATTCTTCTTATTTTGATGCGGAAAAAGTTAAAGGGTATTGCCGAAAATGTGATCTTCGCGGCTTCATGGAAATCATTACTCGCGAGCTGTGTGATGGCGGTTATTATTCAAGTCATCCGTTCCTATGGATTCGGAGGTTCGCTTTTGTTAAACACCGCTTTATCCATTATTCTTGGTACGGTCATCTATTTCGCGGTTCTGGTTGCGACAAAGACATCAGAAGTCGATTTAGTTATCAAAAAAATACGATCAAAATTCAAAAAATAAAAATAATCATCAATTGTGGAGGAAAAATGGGAAACGATATCGGAAATGAGTTCTTGGAACAAACGAAATATGAAAATCTCGGCACTTCAGCACAAAAACAGGGTGTTCCTTTACCGCCGCTGGAAAAGACGATTAATGATGATGCAGTTTTGATCGATCTGCCCGCTGGAAGACAGCTGAAAACAGCCCATACCGAACTTGCTGAAATAATTGAAAAACGGGAGAGTCTCCGCAAATATACAGATGAACCCATTTCACTGGCGGAGCTATCTTACTTACTCTGGGGCACACAGGGGATAAAGACAGTTACCGACTATCCGATCACAAAACGGACAGTGCCATCAGCCGGCTCACGGCATCCTTTTGAAACCTATTTCCTCTCTAATAATGTTGAGGGAATAAAACCCGGTTTATACCGATATCTGGCCTTGTCCCATCAGATCACAAAATTACCTGGTTTTGATGCTATCCGCGCGGAATTAACTGAGGCATGCTTAAAACAGAAACACGTGTTCAATTCGGCGGTCACATTTGCGTGGGTTGCTGTACCAGAGCGGACAACATGGCGTTACGGCCAGCGCGGATTTCGCTATCTTTACCTGGATGCAGGCCATGTCTGCCAGAATCTGTATTTGCTTGCGGAAACGATTGATTGCGGAGTTTGCGCTATTGCCGCTTATGATGATGACCTGGTAAATGAAGTACTTAAATTAGATGGCGAAAAAGAATTTGTGATCTACCTGGCATCGCTTGGCAAGCGGCGCCCAGCTTAAACTTAAAAATTCATCTTCTTTAAGCCACAAAAATTTTGGGTTTTTAGCCTGCGTGCTATAATGCATTCATTGATTAAACTTCACTCTTTTTAAGGGTTTAAAGCCAGATGTCTTTCGTCCATTTACACGTTCATACGCATTATTCCATTCTTGACGGGTTCAGCAAGATCAAAAAATTGGTGGAACGGACCAAAGAAATGGGTATGCCGGCGGTCGCAATAACTGACCACGGCACGATGTATGGGGTTATCGATTTTTATCAGGAAGCAAAGAAAATGGGGGTAAAACCGATCATTGGGGTAGAATCCTATCTCGCTGCAAGGAGAATGGAAGATAAAGATTCACAATTTGATAAAAAATCTTCTCACATTCTTCTCCTGGCTGAAAACCAGACTGGTTATCAGAATCTATTAAAAATTGCAAGCGCAAGCCAGCTAGAAGGATTTTATTATCATCCGCGCGTTGATCGGGAATACCTTGCGGACCATTCTGAGGGAATCATTGCGTCTTCTGCATGTTTGCAGGGCGAGATTCCGCAAACCATCCTTAAGCGTGGTATGGACTATGCTCTGCCGATCATGGATTGGTATTTTGAGGTTTTTGGCCGCGACCGTTTTTTTCTGGAATTACAACGCCACGATATTCCTGAATTGGAAGAAACAAACCAGCACCTTCTGGAACTTGGCAAACGGTATGATGCACGGTTCATTGCGACAAACGATGTCCATTATGTAAAAAAGGAAGAAGCACGGCTGCAGGATATCATGCTGGCGATCCAAACCGGAGCACTGGTCGCTGACCAGCATCGCATGCGCATGAATAATGATTCCTATTACCTGCGTTCTCCCGCTGAAATGAGCGAGCTGTTTTCATTTATGCCAACATCAATTTCAAATACATTGGAAATCGCTGAACGCTGTAGTGTTAACCTGGACCCTAATGGGTATCATTTACCAATATTCAAGGTTCCCGAGGGTTATACGCCGGAAACCTATCTGCGAGAGCTGTGTGAAACCGGCTTAAAAAGGCGTTATGGCGATAGATCGCTGGAACCAGAAGTGCGCGAACGCTTTGAACATGAACTTGGTGTGATCAACCGCATGGGCTTTGACGCTTATTTTCTCATTGTCTGGGATTTGTGCAGGTACGCTCGTGAACACAATATTTGGTATGAGGCGCGCGGATCAGCAGCCGGTTCTTTGATCGGATATGTTTTGGATATCACTCTGGTTGAACCTCTTGGATATGGTTTGATATTTGAGCGATTCCTGAATCCGGATCGTGTCAATATGCCGGATATCGATCTAGATTTTCAGGATGATAAGCGCGCGCAATTGATGGAGTATTGTGCCCAGAAGTATGGTGAAGACCATGTCGCCTCAATCATTACTTTCGGTACGCTTGGCGCGCGGGCCGCAATACGCGATGTCGGCCGTGTGTTGGATGTGCCTCTATCAGAAGTTGACCGTGTGGCGAAATTGGTCCCGAATATTCCGAGCCGGCCCACATCGATCAAGGATGCTCTGCAGGAAAACAACGAATTTAGAAAGTTTTATGAAAGCGCGGAACATCTGCGAGAATTAATTGATACAGCGGCGGAGATGGAAGGAGTGGTTAGAAACGCGGGTACGCACGCCGCGGGTGTCGTCATATCTGACCAACCCGTTGTCAATTATGTACCACTGAACCGTCCAACGAATAAATCCGAAGATGTACCCATTAAAATGGTCACACAATTTGACATGGCTGTGGTCGATCATTTGGGTCTGTTAAAAGTTGATTTTCTTGGTCTGGCAACGCTTACTGTTATGCAGAAAGCTTGTGAGCTGATCGAGAAACGAGATGGAAAGAAATTTAACCTGGGTAATATTCCAATTGATGATGCGGATGCTTACGCTTTTTTGAGCAAAGGTTTCACGGCCGGCGTCTTCCAATTGGAAGGCGCGCAAATGACGAAGTATCTGATGCAGATGCAGCCGAAGAAATTAGAGCATATTATCGCGATGGTGGCATTGTACCGCCCTGGACCCATGGAAATCATTCCACAATTCATCAAGCGGATGCATGGCGAAGAAGCGGTAACCTATCAGCACCCATTGCTTGAACCGATCCTGGAAGAAACATTCGGATTCGCGATCTACCAGGAACAAGTCATGCAAGCCGTTATGGAAATGGCGGACTATAGCCCTGGAGAAGCGGATAAACTTCGCAAGATCATCTCCAAGAAAAAAGTGGCTGAACTCGCGAAACATCATAAAAAGTTTGTTGAAGGCGCAGAGAACAAAGGGATTGACAGCGATATTGCCGACCAAATATTTACGGACTGGGAGGGATTTGCGCATTACGGTTTCAATAAAAGTCACGCGGCAGATTATGGCGTCATTGCTATTCAAACCGCTTTTCTTAAAACTCACTATCCAATTGAATTCATGACCGCGCTATTGTCACAATCAAAAAATGATTCGGGTAAAGTGGCATTCTATGTGACTGACTCCCGCGCGATGGGAATCGAAGTTAAATCCCCGGATGTGAATTTCAGTGGATGGGATTTCGAAATTGATGACGAGTCGGACGGCACGCCAGCGATCCGTTTTGGATTGGGTGCTATCAAGAATGTTGGTGTCAATCCTGTGGAAGCGATCATCGAAGCTAGGGCAGGTGGTTTATTTACAGATATCAATGATTTTGCCTGCCGTGTTGACATGCGCAAGGTTGGTAAGCGGGCGCTGGAAAGTATGATCAAAGTTGGCGCGCTGGATTCCCTGGGACCGCGCTGTGCCATGCTGGAAGGATTAGAGCGGATTACGGGAATCAGTGAAAGCCATTTTAAGGCGGCAGATTGTGGCCAACTGTCCATATTTGGTTCCAATAGTGGATTGAAAGAAGAGGTTGTACTGCCTGAAGCAGTTGAAATAGATAAAAAAGTAATGTTAGATTGGGAAAAGGAATTACTTGGCCTTTATCTGTCGGACCACCCCCTATCTGGATATCTCCCGCATATTAAAGGCAGGATCACGCATTACACGGGGCAGATCATGGAAGCGGAAGATCAAAGCGTCGTCATTGTGGCGGGCACTGTTTCGGACCTGCGGACAACGATCACTAAGAAAGGTGACGAAATGGGTTTCGCGCGCCTGGAAGATGTCCAGGGTGAAATCAATCTCACGGTTTTTCCACGGACCTGGAAGGATTTCGGCTACCTCCTTCAGGGTGATGGTGTTCTGTTCGTGAAAGGAAATTTTGAAACACGGCGCGGTGAACCTCAAATTCTTGTGGATTACATAGAGAAGATTGATCTTGAAAAGCTAAAATCCGCACAAGAGCAAGCTGGAATCACAAGTGGCATCGATCATGATACCGCTGAGCCAATTGATTTTTCTGCTGATTTTATTCTCAATGCAGAAAATGAATTCCTTAATATAGATGCAACATCCAGTCAAAAATTAGACAAGAAGCCGGCAGATCAAGAATTAACAAATCCGCCATCTACCGGAGGATTCCCAGTGCTGACTTTGTTAGAAAAGAAATCTGGAACCGGTAATGCTTGTGTTCTGGAAATTACACTACACTCGACTGGTTCAAAACAGAAGGATAAATGGCGGTTACGCCAAATATATAACTTCCTGATCTCCACCCCCGGATCTGATCATTTTTCTTTTGTTTGCCGAGAGAATGGTGACGCTTACCGTTTTGATTTCCCAAATGATTATACGGATGTCAACGATGCGATGTTGAATGAGATTCAGGGAATGGTTGGTGAAGCGAACGTAAGAGTATTACCTTTTTCATAAGATTCCTCCGAAACATATTCGAAAACTAAAGATTTTTTCTTTTAAAAGAGTATTTTTCTTAAAAGAATAGTGCTAATTGCCTTTGATACTGCCCAAAAAAGATAAAACTCACTCGCCAACTTCACGCAGGTAAGGAAATAGGATGACTTCTCTGATGGATCGCTTATTGGCTAGCAGCATCACCAGCCGGTCAATTCCCATCCCAAAACCCCCATTGGGTGGCATCCCGTAAGCCATCGCCTGCAGATAGTCCTCATCCATCGGATGGCGTTCATCGTTGTTCACCTCATACGCGCGGCCCATTTCGAGGAAGCGTTTCTCCTGTTCAAGTGGATCATTCAATTCAGTGAAAGAATTACACAATTCCATTCCACCTATGAAACCTTCAAATCGTTCAACCACTGAAGGATCACCGGGTTTGTTTTTTGCGAGGGGGGATATGCCGCGTGGATAATCATACAGAAAAGTTGGTTGAATAAAGCTCGGCTCAAGAAAATCACCAATAATTGTGTCAATTAATTTTCCACGGGTTGACCCGGGTTTAAACTTCAAGTCTTTCTCTTTCATCTCGGCAGCCAGTGAATCCGCGTCGGGATAGGAGTTGATATCAATGCCAGTGACATCAATAATTGCCTGGCGTAATTCAACCCGTTTCCAGGGCGGGGTTAGATCAATCTGATTCCCATCAAACTGGATAATACGGGTTCCTAAAACTTCCTGCGCGGTTTGAGAAACCATCTGCTCGGTCAGATCCATGACCTGGAGGTAATCAGCGTAGGCCCAATAAAACTCCAGTTGTGTAAATTCGGGATTATGCTTAAAGGACACACCCTCATTTCGGAAATCGCGGCCAATTTCATAAACACGATCCAGCCCGCCTACCAGAAGGCGTTTTAAGTAAAGCTCAAAAGAGATCCGCAGATAGAGTGTTTGGTGGAGCTGATTGTGATAGGTTTCGAACGGTTGCGCAGCTGCGCCGCCGTAGATTGGCTGCAGGATTGGGGTTTCCACTTCAATGAAACCGCGACCATCGAGATATTTCTGAAGAGCGCGGATTGTTTTGAAACGCAAAGTGAAAATATTGCGTACTTCGGCGTTGACTGCCAGATCGGCATATCGCTGTCGATAGCGTGTTTCCGGGTCGGAAAGCGTGGCGTGGCTGACGATTTCCCCTTCTTTTTCTACATCTTTGGCAGCCGGGAGAGGGCTGATGGCTTTGGCAAGCATTACAAAACCATTGACTAATAATGTGATCTCTCCACGCCGTGAACGCATCATATTACCTGTTGCCTGGATGAAATCCCCGATGTCAAAAAATTCTTTGAAGAAATCAAGATTTTCCTGTCCGAGCTCATTGACCCGCAGCATAATCTGAACCCGATCGCTGCCATCTTCGATATCACAGAAAGCAAGCTTGCCCATTGTGCGCTTTGAGCGAATTCTTCCGCCTATTGTGATCGTGTCTGGAGAAACTTCATTGGGATTATTTTGTTCATATGATGAATAAGATGAAGTTGCATCCGCTATCTGGTGCGTGACGGTATTCCTCGTCGGATATGGTTCAACACCCTGCTCTCGCAACGCGAGCATTTTTTCCTTGCGGATATTCTCTAATTCATTCAATTCCATAATTTCATCCTTTATGCAAAATAAAACCCCGCCCATCTAGCCCGGGCGGGGTGATGGACAAATCAATAGATTATTTAACTTTCAGTATTTTAACGTTAAATGATCCGTTTGGCGCTTCTACCTTCACTTCGTCATCCTTTTGGTGTCCCAGCAGCGCTTTACCAAGCGGTGATTCGTTTGATATCTTGCCCTCCGCAGGGTTTGCCTCGGCTGCGCCAACGATGATCAGCGATTCTTTTGAATCCACGCCTTCTTCCTGGATTGTTACTTTAGATCCAATTTGTACACAGCCATTATGGTCCGTATCAGTGATTATCTTTGCGGTTGCGAGAAGGATTTCTAGTTCTTTGATACGCCCTTCCACGAAGGCCTGCTCGTTTTTTGCGGCTTCATATTCCGCATTTTCGATCAGGTCTTCCCCGTCTGATGCTTCCCGTAGGCGTGCAGCAACTTCCTGCCGCCTTTCAGTGCGCAGAAAGTTCAGTTCCTCTTGAAGTTTGTCGTATCCTTCTTGTGTTAAGTATTTTTTTTCCATTTTCCCTACCATTTTGACTTTGAGTGCCTAAAAAAGATAACAAAAAAATTATGGACTGTTTTTAAAAAAACCACTCCGCGAGGAGCGATTATTTTTTGATTAGATTTAGGCTAGTCGAAATATATTACCATATTTAAAACTGTGAATCAAGTAATAAATTCTGCATACAGGCGCCTTTATTAATGATTAGGCTTGCGCGGCACCTTTCCGTAGTGCCTCCAAATTGATATCCAATAATTTACTTTTCTTACCGGATAAGCCTTTCTTTAATCCCTTTTCAAGGCTATCAAGATCAATAAAATCGGCCTTTGCACCCAGCGCGCCAAGAATGACAACATTTGCGTAGCGGATGTTTCCGATCTCTTCCGCAATTTCGGATGCGGGGATCTCAACTACAGTGATATCATCGCGTTCCACCGCCCGATTGACGAGTGATTTGTTTACTGCAAGATAACCGCCCGGCCGAACAAGATTTTCATATTTATCAAGTGACGGTTGGTTCATTACAATCGCAGCGCGCGGCTGGCTGACCTGTGGAGATCCAATCTCTTCGTCAGAGATGACTACGGTGCAGTTTGCGGTACCTCCACGCATTTCCGGGCCATAAGATGGAAACCAGGTGACTTCCAGGTTGTTTTCCATTGCAGCGTACGCCATGACTTTACCAGTAAATAAAACGCCCTGGCCGCCAAAACCGGCTATGATAGTTTCATTTTGCATCTTTTACTCCTAAACCTTGATCTCATTTACCATTGGGTGCACTTTCATATCTCCAAGCGGGAAATATGGCAGCATGTTATCTTCCAGCCATTGACTTGCATCAGTAGGTGTCATGTGCCAGTTAGTTGGGCATGTCGAGAGTAATTCGACCATTGAAAAACCTAACCCGCGAACCTGTGTTTCAAAAGCGATCCTGATGGCTTTCTTCGCTTTGCGAATGTTTTTGGCGTCATGCAGACTTCTTCGAACGATATAGCTTGACCCTTCCTGGGTGGCAAGTAGTTCGCTTGCACGGATGGGATAGCCGGTGCTTTCGACATCGCGCCCATTTGGAGATGATGTGGTTTTCATTCCCGGCAAGGTGGTCGGGGCCATCTGGCCACCAGTCATTCCATAATTCGCATTATTGATGAATATCACTGTAATGTTTTCACCGCGTCCAGCAGCAGCAACAATTTCTCCGGTTCCAATTGAGATCATATCGCCATCACCCTGGTAAGTAAAAACAACACGGTCAGGGCGCACTCGCTTAACGCCGGTTGCCATTGCTGGGGCTCGTCCATGCGGTGCTTCAAGAAAATCAAAATTAAAGTAGTTATAGGTGAAGACTGAACAGCCAACGGCGGCTACACCAATCGATTGTTCATTCAAGCCCATTTCGTCAATTGTTTCGGCTACCAGGCGGTGCGCGATACCATGTGTACAGCCCGGGCAATAATGTGAATTGATATCAACCAATGCATCTGGCCGCTGGTAAACGACCTCCATGTCTTTTATATTAAGCGTTGTCATAATATATTCTCCTTAGCGTGCCATTATGCTGTCCATACGGTCCAGCCATACGTTCCTGGGGTGGTCAGAAAGGGGTTTGCTTCCCGAGGAAATGCGTTCAATCTCGTCCATGATCTCTTCCGGGAATGGGATTAATCCGCCCATGCGTCCGTAGAATTCAACCTGGGTTTTTCCCTGGACAGCCATGATCACATCATCTAACATCATCCCTGAATTCATTTCGACGACCAATATATTGTCCACTTTTTGCGAGATTTCGCTGATGATATCCGTGGGGAAGGGACTGACGCTGATCGGTCGGATCAAACCGACAGGGATGCCTTTGCTTCGGGCGTTTCTTACAGCAGAGAGCGCGACGCGGCCAGCAGATCCACAACCAATGATAGCGATTTTGGCATCATCCATGAAGTATTCTTTATAGCGAATTTCATTTTTCTCAATTTGCTGCCTGCGACGCATGATGCGTAAGTTTGTTTTCTCCATATCTGCCGGGTCTAAATAGATCGAGGTCAAAATGCGCCGATCTTCGCCTGCGCCGCCGCGGACAGCCCAGTCCGGAATTTCTGTGCGCACATCTTTCATGGGCGGCATTTCCGCCGGCTCCATCATCTGGCCAATACTGCCGTCGATCATGACTACACCAATCGTCCGGTATTTTTCAGCGATGTCAAACATTTCGTAAGTAATATCTACTGTTTCCTGTACACTGGCGGGTGCGAAAACGATCGGTTTGTAATCTCCATGCCCACCACCGTGCGCCATCTGGTTATAATCGCATTGGGATGGGGCAATATTTCCCAGCCCCGGTCCGCCTCGGACGACATCTACAAGCACCATTGGCACTTCGGTTCCAGCGATATAAGACAAGCCTTCCATCATTAGACTTGTTCCGGGGCTTGATGTTGAAGTCATCACCCGCACACCTGTGCAAGCGGCACCATATACCATATTGATCGCTCCGAGTTCACTTTCTGCCTGCAAGAACGCGCGCCCTAACTCAGGCATACGGGCAGACATATATTCCAGCGCTTCCGTTTGCGGCGTGATCGGATATCCGAAATATGCTTGCAATCCCGCGCGAATAGCGGCTTCAGCAAAGGCGTCATTACCTTTCCATAATTCTCTTGTCATTGTATTCTCCTATTTCTCGGGCCGTTTTTCCCGGTACACAGTTATTGCCGCCTCCGGGCAAACGATCGCACAGATACCGCACCCTGTACAGCCTTCTTTTTCTAGATAAGCCGGGTGAAATCCGCGTGGTGTAATAATGTCGTTGTTTAACGCGATCACATGCACTGGGCATGACTCTACACAAAGTTCACAGGCTTTGCATAAATTCTCATCAACTACGATAGTTCCTCGTAAAGGCATACGAAAACTCCTTGTGGTTTGAAATGGGGCAACGCTTTCTAACCTACGTATTTTACTATTAAGAAAAAACCCGGGTTAGTGTCAGTTATCACCGCAACGGTTAACAAAAATCCTAATAACAAAAAATAGCTTACATTTATGTTTATTGGATATAATCCCCGTACTCTCTATGAAAAAATCTTATAAAAAAGTTTTTTTATTTACAATATGTATATTATTTACCTGGTCCTGCTCCCATGGAGCAAGTGAAAGTATGGTGGAAGACCTAAACCAAAACGAAGGAAATGATTTGGCGGCCACCATCCCACAAACTGACCCGGTAAACACCCAAATGGATGAGGATGAAAACGCGGAGTTTGTTGGGTTGACTCTTGCCGACCTGTCGATGTTAACAACCGAGAATATCAGTGAGATTAAACTGGGGTTGGCCTACTATCCTTTTTCTCCCGCGGTTGGTGCTGTTTCAGGCAACCGGGAAGTCATTGCAACTGGCGGACCGCAGGGTGTGCGCTTGTTTGATGCGGTAACTCAATCGGAGATCATGCATATCGATATCACTCTCCCTGACTGCCAATATGGATGGGATGCAACCATCGCCTTAGACTATACCGGGGATTTTGTTGCAATTGCAACATTGACCGGTATTGAGGTCTGGCAGATCGGCGGGGGCCGGATCTACGAAACCCCTTATCTCCACGGAAAAGCGCTTGATCGTTTAACATGCGGATTGGATGTTCCTCAATTTTCGCTCTCGCCGCAGGGAAAATTGCTGGCTGAGAGTGGATACGGCATAGGCGGAGACGAATACGGAGATTATTTCCGGGTCACCGATGTTTTTAAAAACGAAATTGTTTATAGTTGGGATGGCAGCGAAGCTAATCTCCATGGCAAGCTACAGTCCTTTCAGGGGCTTGGTTTTTCATCTGACGGGAAAGTACTCCAAACATTTATTCCTGCGCGCACCTTTGATGTAAACGCAAATGCCGCGGATGCCTTCCATTTCTGGAACGTTGAGGATTGGCGTATGGTGGATGTTGACTCGGATGTTATTATCAAATCTTTTAATCCTGGAGCGCTGCGATTTTCAATCAGTGAAAAAGATGGTGTGCAAATATATGATAAGAAAAGCGGGGAGCAGATATTAAGGATTGATTCAATTGGCTGTACAATGGATTTTCCGTGTGATGTAATATTTTCTTCCAATGCAAAATACTTAGCGATCCTAAAAAGAACTGGTGATTTGAACTACAAACGAGAATCATTAATTGATGTCGTTGAGATCTATGAAATTGAAACCGCAAGATTGATCAACACTGTGAAAGTAATCCTCAAACATAGGAATGCGGTTCAACTACGGGATGATGGCACCCTGGTATATAAGGAAGATGGAAAAAGGGAAAACGCGTGGTGGACTAACCCAGCGTATATTGATGGCTTTTTCCAAACTCAATCAGGTATGATCGGTTTTTATCCGCAGGTATACGACATATTTTCACAAAACGTCCCTTACTCAGGCACATGTACGATTGATCCGGACACCAATGTTTTTACTTGCCAGTCAGGCATTGAACTGGCGGATGAATCACGCCTGACTATCAATCGAATTGGGGATGGGTTTATTATCCAGTCCAAAGAAAATGCGCTCGCACAGGTTAAATACCCATCAGGATCAGAACCTGATTCCTGGCAAATACGCATAAAAACCTTCAACCAACAAACAGGTACAGGGTATTTTTGTTTGGATCGGAATTTTCGTGAGGAAACATGTGTGATCATGAATTTCCCGGAGAATAAAATTGTCAAAGAGCGAGTAGACTTGTTTGGATTTGTGCCTGTACCTAAAAATGATTTATCTGTCTTTATCGACCGTGATAAAAAAGAGTTGAATATCTTTTTTGAAGATACAAAAAGACTTGAGCAGATGGGTTCTTATCAGGCAATCGCGTTTCCGGTCAGACCGGTATTGCATTCGGATGGGGCGCGTGCTTTTTACATTGTGATTAATCCGGACACTGGCAGGCATTATATAGAGGATATTTCCCTCATAGACGCAAAGGTCATCAAGCGGTACGAATTTGAAATATTTAATGAGATTTCCCTCTCGGGGATGGCAACTACGATGGAAAATGACATATTGGCAGTTGCAGATCAGAATGGTTATATACACTTCGTTGATATCAGCTCGGGCGAGGTGATTAATAACTTACACATTTCACACGCCGAAATAATCGATGTTATTTTAAATGATAATGGAAAGAAATTTTATGTACTGGACGCGACGGGAAAAATATCGGTTTTGTGGGTCGAAAAATAAAAAAACCGCTGAGCCATCAGCGGTTTTTTAGTCTATATTTCGAAATATTAGGCAAGTTCTACGACTGCGCCTGCAGCTTCGAGTTTTTCTTTTGCGTCGTTCGCTGCTTCTTTGCCAACCTGGGTCAGCACTTTGGATCCAGCAGTTTCGGCCATTGTTTTTGCGTCAACCAAACCAAGGCTGGTTAACTGGCGAATCGCTTTAATCACATCAATTTTCTTAGGACCGGTCTCTTTCAAAACGACATCAAATTCGGTCTTTTCTTCTTCTGCTTCAGCAGCTGCAGCGCCAGGAGCTGCGGCGGCTACGGCTACAGGTGCGGCGGCTGAAACACCCCATTCTTCTTCCAGGGATTTCACTAATTCCGCTGCTTCTAACACTGTTAATTTGCTGAGTTCTTCAGCTAATTTCTTAAGATCTGCCATTATTAAATCTCCTATATCAATATTTTTATTTATGAATTATCCGGCTGCAGGGGCAGGATTTTTCTCTGAATATGCTTTTACTACAGCTGCAATCTGTCTTGCAGGCTCTGAAATTGTCCGTACCAATTGTGTGGCCGGTGTCTGGATAAGCGCAAGCAATGTTGCACGCATCTGCGGCATCGGCGGTAATTCTGCAAGGGCGACAATCTGTTCGACTGCGATAGGCGCACCATCCATGAAACCGCCTTTGATCTTGAATGATTCAGACTTGCTAGCCTTTTCAACGATCTTGGCGACGGGTGGGGCATCTTCGAATGCGAATGCAACGATGGAAGCCTCGTCAAATATACCTTTATTTTCAAATCCAATATTTTCTAATGCCAGATTGACCAAAGTGTTTTTCACAACCTGGAATTCCCCGCCTACTTCACGGGCTTCTGCGCGGATCTGTTCGATTTCTTTCACTGACATCTTGTGGAAAGCCATGACGAATGCTGCCTTGCTTTCTTTAAGCCGCTTTTCGTATCCAGCAATTAGTTCTTTTTTTTCTTCTTTTGTAAACGCCAAAGGGTTCACCTCCTTTCAATAAAAATAGTCTTTGCCGGTAATTGATCAGGCAAAGACTATTGTTTTACTATTTATGCGTAATGCAATCGTCTCCACCTGAGCAGGATATTAAGCCCTTGGGCACCGGCTTTCATTGGTGATTATTGTGTAAGAAATTATATCATGCTAATCAGGCGACCTCCATATTAAGCGCCTGGTAGGGATCAACTTTTATTCCAGGTCCCATGGTTGAAGTGAGTGTTACTTTCCGAACATAGCCACCTTTTGCGGCCGCGGGACGTGCCTTTTTAATAGCTGCCATCAATGCAGCGAAGTTTCCTTTGAGCATTTGCTCAGAGAACGATACTTTTCCGATCGGTACATGTACATTAGACGTTTTATCCAGACGGAACTCAACGCGTCCGGCTTTTGCTTCTTCGATTGCGCGAGGAAGGTCATCTTCCTGTACAACGGTGCCAGCTTTGGGGTTGGGCATTAAACCTCGAGGTCCGAGTACACGACCTAGTTTGCCTGCTTTGCCCATCATATCTGGTGTAGATATTGCGATATCGAAATCTGTATATCCATCCTGGATCTTTTTGATCCATTCATCATCATCAGCGACGATATCTGCGCCTGCTTCTTTCGCCGCGACAGCACCTTCTCCCTGGGCGAATACAAGAACACGAATTGTTTTTCCTAAACCATTTGGCATCAAGCATGTGTCGCGCAACTGCTGGTCTGCTTTGCGGGGGTCAAGGCCCATCCGCAGGTGTACCTCGACGGTAGCATCAAAATTGGTGAAAGAGGTTTCTTTTACCAGGCTGATGGCTTCATCAGGTGTATAGTTCTGTTCTGGATCAATCTTTTCTTTTGCTGTTAAATATTTTTTTCCGTGCTTAGACATTATTACTCCTTTGTGGTAGTGGCGGGCTATTTCAGCCCTCCCACGAAGTTATTAACCTTTAATTTCAATTCCCATATTGCGGGCTGTGCCTTCAATCTGTTTCATGGCACCTTCAATATCAATCGCGTTCATATCCTTGAACTTGATCTCAGCGATATTGCGGACCTGGTCTCGGGTGACTGTTCCGACCTTTTCCTTGTTAGGAATATCCGACCCCTTTTCAACACCTGCTGCTTTTTTGAGTAACTCAGAGGTTGGCGGAGATTTGAGGATGAATGTAAATGATCCATCCTGGAATACGGTTATCTCTGCGGGGATGATATCGCCGATCTTGCTTTGCGTTCTGGCATTGTATTCTTTGCAGAACTGCATAATATTGATCCCGTGGCCGGCTAAAGCGGGTCCGATGGGGGGTGCCGGATTTGCTTTCCCGGCGGGGACGTTCAATTTAACTATTGCTTTGACTTTCTTTGCCATTTCTTACTCCTTTAGTGGTTTTAGCGGGTGAATTGGGTCACCCTCCCACAATCCTCAACGAATAATTCGAGAGGTTGTTTATGATTTTTCTACCTGAAGAAAATCTAATTCAACAGGTGTTTCACGACCGAAGAAGTTTACCATAACGGTAACTTTGGCGTGCTCCATATCAATTTCATCAACAGTACCACGAAAATCATTGAATGGGCCGTCGATGATACGTACCCGTTCTCCCTGCTTAAAGGAGACTTTCACGTGCGGTGCTTCTGCCTCCATGCGTTTGAGGATATGCGCGACCTCTTCGGGCCGCAGGGGTGTGGGGTCGTTACCCATGCCAACAAATCCGGTGACGCCCGGCGTATTGCGAACAACATACCAGGACTCTTCGGTCAAAATCATGTTAACCAGAACATATCCAGGAAAAACATGGCGTTCAATTGAGCGCCGCTTTCCTTCTTTTACCTCGATCTCTTCCTGGGTTGGGATGACGACGTCATAGATCATGTCTTTCATGCCCATTGTTTCAATTCGCTGTTCAAGGTTGTGGCGGACCTTATTTTCGTAACCGGAATAACAATGGATTACAAACCATTCGCGTCCGTCATCATCTTCCTCAGCCTGTTCTCCATCAGCGATTTCAGCCTGTGATTCTTCAACGGAAGAAGAATCAGCATCGCTGGCTTGAGAAGGTTCAGGAACATCATCAGATGTTTCTTCAGCTTCAACCCGCGGTTGATTATTTTCAGTTTCGATCAATTCTTCTTCGTTTGCCATTCTTACCTCAATCGGATTAATACTATCCGAGTATTATTATGCTTTTAGAATCCAGGAGATCAGCCGGGTGAATCCCAGATCAAATAGTCCCAGTATCGCGCTCATAACAATGATAACGACGATAACGACTCTTGTAAGGCTGAGCGCTTCTTTAGGTGTGGGCCACGTAACTTTACGTAATTCCCCCATTGTCTCTCGCCACCATCGGGTGAGGACATTGGTTTTTTTTGCGCTTTTTTTCTTTTTGTCAGCCATTTATTTCTCCTAATTATGTTTAAAACGACGCCTATTCTGCGGCGTCGCATTATTTATTGTTCTAAGCAGGCCAGGTAGGAATCGAACCCACAGCCTTCTGTTTTGGAGACAGACGCTCTGCCAATTGAGCTACTGGCCTATTTGCTGGGCGGATATACTTAGCAATAAGTACATCCGCACCGGTATTTATCTCAATTACTTTGTTTCCCTGTGCAAAGTATGTTTCTTGCAACTGGAACAATATTTCTGTAATTCAATACGACCAGGGTCATTCCGCCGATTTTTCTCGGATGTGTAATTTCTTTCCTTGCATTCTTCACAGGCAAGGGTGATAACTGGTCGTACGCCTTTTTTCGAAGCCATTCTTTACCTCAGGGATGCTTTCTTATTCAATAATCTCTGTGATTCTACCAGCACCTACGGTGAGGCCGCCTTCGCGGATAGCGAATTCGG